>JAKAED010000001.1 GCA_021820105.1 Actinomycetes bacterium
CCGCCATCACCGATGTGGACACCCGGGCCCTGGTCCGGCACATCCGTGAGGAGGGCGCGATGCGCGGTGGTGTTTTCCCAGCGTCGATCGGCGAGGCGCAGGCTCGCACACTGATCGGGCTGGAACCTCGGATGGAGGGCAGAGATCTTGCCCGGGAGGTGACCCCGCCGGCGCCGGTCGCGCTCGACCGCGCCGGCGCTTCAGCGGAGCACGCGCTCGACCCCGTCCGAATCGTGATGATCGACACGGGCGTGAAGCGCTCGATCCTCAGCCAGCTCACCATGCGGGGAGTCGACCTCACGCTGTTTCCGTGCACCGCCGGCGCGGATGAGCTCCTGGCCAGCGACCCGGATGCTGTGTTTCTGGCAAACGGTCCAGGTGATCCGGCGGCGCTCGACTATGTCGTTGAGACCGTCCGCGGAGTCGTCGGCAGGAAGCCCGTTTATGGCATCTGCCTCGGCCATCAGCTCCTCTGCCGAGCAGTGGGCCTGCAGACCTACAAGCTGCCGTTCGGCCACCACGGTGCCAACCATCCGGTCAAGGACCTCGCAACCGGACGCACGGAGATCACCAGTCAGAACCACGGCTTTGCGGTGCTCGGTCCCGACGGTTCGGGTCGCATCGAGGGTGATGAGCCGGTGCGGTGGGAGACCGATTTTGGCGCGGCCGAGCTCAGCCACGTGAACCTGTATGACCGCACTGTGGAGGGGCTGACGCTGCTTGACGTGCAGGGCGGGACGATCCAATACCACCCGGAGGCCGGCCCCGGTCCCAACGATTCGCTGTACCTGTTCGACCGCTTTGTCAATGAGATCCGGAACGGCCGGTAAGAGAGATGCCCAGACGCGAAGACATCCACAAGATCCTGCTGATCGGCTCGGGCCCGATCGTGATCGGCCAAGCGGCGGAGTTTGACTACTCCGGCACACAGGCTGCGCGCGTGCTCATGCAGGAGGGGTACGAGGTGGTGCTCGTCAACTCGAACCCGGCGACGATCATGACCGATCCGGAGGTCGCCACCACCACCTACGTGGAGCCGCTGCTGCCTGGACCGGTCGAGCAGATAATCGAGCGGGAGCGCCCGGACGCGCTGCTGGCGACACTCGGCGGTCAGACGGCGCTCAACCTTGCCAAGAGTCTGCACGAGAACGGGGTGCTCGAGCGCTACGGGGTCGAACTGATCGGCGCCAACATCGACGCGATCGAGCGCGGAGAGGACCGTGACCTGTTCCGTGAGACGATGCAGGCGGCCGGATTGCGGGTGCCGCGCTCAGCGATAGCGCACACGCTGGAGGAGGCACGCGCCGCCGTCGCCGAGATCGGACTGCCCGTGATCATCCGCCCGGCGTTCACGCTCGGGGGAGCTGGTGGCGGCGTCCTGTACAACATGGACCGCTTCGAGCAGGTCATCGGCCGCGGCCTCGATGCCTCGCCGATCAGTCAGATCCTGATTGACGAATCGGTGCTCGGCTGGGGTGAGTTCGAGCTCGAGGTGATGCGCGACCGCACGGACAACGTGGTCATCGTCTGCTCGATTGAGAACCTGGATCCGATGGGCGTCCACACCGGGGACAGCGTCTGTGTCGCTCCTCAGCAGACGCTGCCGGACAGGCTCTACCAACAGCTGCGCGACCAGGCAATCACCGTGATCCGTGCGATTGGGGTCGAGACAGGCGGTTCCAACGTCCAGTTCGCCGTGAACCCCGCGACCGAGGAGATCATCGTGATCGAGATGAACCCCCGGGTTTCGCGCTCAAGTGCGCTCGCGTCCAAGGCAACGGGTTTTCCAATCGCCAAGATCGCCGCGCGCTTGGCCGTGGGCTACACGCTGCAGGAGATCACGAACGACATCACCAGGGCGACGCCGGCCAGCTTCGAGCCGGCGATCGACTACTGCGTCGTGAAGTGGCCGCGCTTCGCCTTTGAGAAGTTCCCGGGCGCGGAGGCCGAGCTGACCACTCATATGAAATCGGTGGGTGAGGCGATGGCGATCGGTCGCACGTTCCGACAGGCGTTCGCCAAGGCGCTGCGCTCGCGTGAGCTGGACTCCAACCCCGCGTTTCCAGCCGACGACCGGGAGTTGCTGCGGCGTGTCGCCCAGCCTGGCGCGGAGCGCTTTGATCACCTGCTCGAGGCACTGCGGCGCGGCCACGAGATCTCTGAACTGCACGAACTGACGCGGATCGATCCCTGGTTCCTGCGTGAGCTGAAGGCCGTCGCCACTGAACCGGAGGCCGCCTTTGCCGGCGAGCGCACGTTCAAGTCGGTGGACACCTGCGCCGCCGAGTTCGCCGCCAGCACACCCTACTTCTACTCAGCCTGGGAGCGGCCCAGGCCAGTCGGTCCAGATGGCGGCTCGCTACCGGCGCACGAGGTGGAGCGCGGTTCCAGGCAGAGCGTCGTGATCCTCGGCTCCGGTCCCAACCGGATCGGCCAGGGAATCGAGTTCGACTACTGCTGCGTTCACGCCGCCCAGACAGTGCGCGAGTCCGGCCGTGACGCGGTGATGATCAACTGCAATCCGGAGACCGTCTCCACCGACTACGACACCTCTGATCGGTTGTACTTCGAGCCGCTCACGCTCGAGGATGTGCTCGGCGTCTGCCAGATCGAGCGGCCTGAGGGTGTGATCGTTCAGTTTGGTGGTCAAACACCCTTGAAACTCGCCGCCGGACTGCGTGATGCCGGTGTTCCGATCCTGGGCACCAACACCGATGCGATCGACCTGGCGGAGGACAGGGCCAGGTTTGGCCCCCTGCTGGATCGCCTCGGTTACAAGGCGCCACCCTATGCCGCGGCTGCCACGCCCGCTGAGGCGCTGGAGCGAGCCCCAGAGGTCGGCTTTCCGTTGCTCGTGCGTCCCAGCTACGTGCTTGGCGGGCGCGCGATGGAGATCGTCTACAGCGTGGAGGGGTTGCAGAACTACCTCGAGCGCGTGGGTGTGATTGGCACCGGTGGTAAGGACGGGAAGAGTCCGACGATCTATCTGGACAGGTTCCTGGAGGACTCCGTAGAGGTCGATGTGGACGCGCTGTGCGATGGGTCCGACGTGTGGATCGCGGGCATCATGCAGCATGTGGAGGAGGCCGGTATCCATTCCGGCGATTCCGCCTGTGTGCTCCCACCGCACTCCCTGGGTGAGGAGATGCTTGCTGAGATCAGGTCACAGACAAAGGGGATCGCGCTCGCGCTAGGCGTGGTGGGACTGCTGAACGTCCAGTTCGCGATCCACGCGAGCGAGGGCCTGCACGTGATTGAGGCCAACCCGCGTGCGTCACGCACCGTGCCGTTTGTCTCCAAGGCCATTGGCCTGCCGGTGGCGAAGTTGGCCTGCCGCATCATGCTGGGCGAGAGCATCGCCGAACTGGCGCTTCCGGCGGAGGTGGCGACTGGACACGTCTGCGTCAAGGAAGCGGTACTGCCGTTCGACCGATTCGCCGGGACCGACGTCCTGCTCGGGCCGGAGATGCGCTCGACCGGCGAGGTCATGGGGATCGCTCGAGACTTTCCCGCGGCGTTTGCCAAGGCTCAGGCGGCCGCCGGTGCGCGACTTCCTGAGCGCGGGACCGTGTTCCTGACCGTTGCCGATCGGGACAAGTCGGCGGCCACTGGGATCGCCAGCCAGCTCCACGACCTTGGCTTCAAGTTGCTGGCCACGCGCGGCACCGCCAAGGCGCTATCGCGCATGGGCATCCCGGCCGAGGCGATCAACAAGCTCAGTGAGGGGTCTCCGAACGTGATTGAAGCGATCTCACGCGGAGAGGTTGATCTGGTTATCAATACCCCCGTCGGCACCGGTGCGCGCTCAGACGGCTACGAGATCAGAGCTGCAGCCGTGGCCCATAGGATCCCGTGCATCACGACGATGTCGAGCGGTATCGCTGCGGTCCGCGCGATCGCGGCCGCGGCTCACGCGGCGCCTGAGGTCGTCTCGCTCCAGGAGCTGTATGCGGAGTCCGCTCCGGCTAACTGAACTGGCGCCCTGAGTGGGCGCTCAGGCGTGCGGGTACAGGCGTTCCGGAACCGCCCTGACCGCCAGCGATCTTAGCGAAGAGCATTCACGGGCGCTGCGCATTACCCGACAAAAACACCCTGCAAAGTCGGCTGATCATCACAACCATCCTCGACAATACTCAAGCTCAGGTTGAGGTCTAGCCGAAATTGTCCAGTAAAGGTGTGATCGGCGGCGCGCAAGATGTATAGTCGCCCGCCATGCCGCCGGTCAGTGATTCCCCAACCAAAGCCATCTCCGCACCAGAGCGTTCGCTGGTTCAGAGGATGGAGGCGCTTCAGCGCGCCAACGATATTCGTAGCCGGAGAGCCCAGCTCAAGCGCGACCTCAAAGCGGGACGCCAGGCTATCCATGAGCTGCTCCTGGACCCGCCCGAATATCTCGAGACTGCCAAGGTCTTTGACCTCATGCTCGCGGTCCCCAAGTACGGTCGCGTCAAGGTCAACAAGATCCTCTCCACCTGCAGGATCTCACCGTCGAAGACGATCGGCGGACTCTCACAACGCCAGCGCACTGAGCTCGTCGAGTTGATGCGCCGCCGCTGAGTGCGGAGGTGCACGGGCAGGCCGGGAAGCCACATAGCGGTGGCCAAGATGTTCGTGATCACCGGCCCGTCCGGTGTCGGCAAGGGAACCCTGATCAGGGCTCTCTGCGATCGGATTCCGGCCCTCCAGATCTCTGTCTCCGCGACCACGCGACAGCCGCGCCCAGGTGAGCGCGACGGTGTCTCCTACCACTTCCTCTCGCAGGCGGAATTTGACCGACGCATCGCCGACGGGGACTTTGTTGAGTGGGCGGAGTACTCAGGCAACCGCTACGGGACGCTGCGCTCCGAACTGGACCGGCGGTTGCGTGAGCGCGTTCCGGTCGTCCTCGAGATCGAGGTCCAGGGCGCGCGACAGGTACGCGAGAAGATGCCTGAGGCTGTCCAGGTGTTCATCGCACCGCCCTCCGCTGACGCGCTTCGAACTCGACTGATCGGGCGCGGGACCGACCCGCCCGAGCAGGTGCAGCGTCGCCTGCAGACGGCGACCGCTGAGCTGGAGGCGCAGCCGGAGTTCACGCACGTGATCGTGAACGACCGTCTCGATGACGCGATCGAGGCGCTTGTCGCGGTCGTCGAGGATGAGCTGTCTCCGGCGTGAGCCGAGGCGCTGCATCCGCCGGTGGCGAGCTGACCCGCCATGGCGGCTCTGCGGTCCCGGTGGACGGCGGGGTACTCTTCTGAGGGCAACAGCAACCGGAAGAAAGACAAGACGACCGTGATCTCTCCCCGCATCGACAAGCTCCTAGAGCACGTGGACTCCGACTATGCGAGCGTTGTGGTGGCCGCACGCCGTGCACGCCAGATCAATTCCTACTATCACAACCTCGGTGAGGGCACGTTCGACGAGTTCCCGCCGCCGATGGTTGAAACGCGCTCCAAGAACTACCTGACGATCGCACTCGAAGAGGTCGCTCAGGGCAAGCTGAAGTACCACTACCGCTAGTCGCACGCGGGGCGCCGCGGAACCATCAAGCGGAGATCAAGGTTGAGACTCCTGATCGGCGTGAGCGGTGGGATCGCGGCGTACAAGGCGCTGGAGACAGCGCGGCTGGCCGTGCGCGCCGGTCACGCAGTACGCGTGATGCAGACGCCAACGAGTATGAGGTTCGTTGGCAAGGCGTCATTTGCGGCGATCACCGGGGCGCCGGTCCTGAGTTCGGAGTTTGAGCAGGATCCCGCCCGCGGCGCCTATCCCGGCGAGCCCGTGCCTGACCGTGCGCCGATCAGCCACCTGGCGCTGGTCGAGCGCGCGGACGTTTACCTGGTCGCGCCAGCGAGCGCGAACACGATCGCGAAGCTGGCCGCAGGTGCCGCCGACAACCTTGTGACCACGGCGGCCCTGGCCGCCAGTTGCCCGGTCGTGGTGGCGCCTGCGATGAACAACCGCATGTATGCGCACCCGGCGACCCAGGGCAACCTGCGCACGCTTGAGGCGCATGGCGTGGAGGTGATCCCGCCGGGGGAGGGTGAGCTCGCCTCCTACGGCGAGCGGGGCGTCGGACGACTGCCTGAGCCGGAGGCGCTGCTGAGCGTGTGCGAGACGATTGCTGCTCACCGGCGGCCGGCGGCCGGACCCGCGCAGGATCTTGCCGGAGTACGGGTGTTGGTGACCGCGGGCGGAACCCGGGAACCGATTGACAGCGTGCGCTACATCGGCAACCGGTCCTCCGGACGGATGGGATTGGCCTTGGCCGCCGCCGCCCGGGCGCGCGGCGCCGAGGTGACGCTGATTCTGGCCAACGTCTCGCTGCCGGTCCCGGAGGGCGTGCGCGTTGTGAGAGTTGAGACCGCTAACCAGCTGGCGGCAGCGTGCGCCGAGGAGTTCCCGGGCTGTGAGGTGCTCCTGATGGCTGCGGCCGTGGCTGACTTCCGTCCCTCGGCGCCGGTCGAGCACAAGCTGAAGAAGACCGGACCCGACGCACCCAACAAGGTGGAGCTCGAGCCGACCGAGGATGTGCTGAGCGTGCTCGCTGATCGGCGCCGACCTGGCCAGGTGCTGATCGGATTTGCCGCCGAGCACGGCAGCGGAGCAGCGGCGCTGGGCCGCGAGAAGCTGGAGCGCAAGCGGCTGGATGCGATCGTGGTGAACGACATCTCGCGCGCCGACATCGGCTTTGATGCCGAGGAGAATGAGGTCCTGATCATCGCCCGCGACGGCCTGCAGCGACACATTCCACGCGCAGCCAAGCGAGCTGTCGCTGCGGAGGTGCTCAACCAGGCTCAGCGGCTACGCGAGCCCGCACAGTAGCCCCAAGGGCTGTCCGAGGTCGTCGTACACTTCCGTTCAGGCATGGACGACGTGTACGAGCTCTTCAGTCGTGGCTCGGCGCTGCTGGCGGACGGGCACCATCACCAGGCGGTTATCCCGTTGCGGCGTGCCAGTCAGCTCTCGCCGGAGAGCACCTCCATCCGGGAGGCTCTGGGCCGCGCGCTCTTTCAGACACAGAACTACAGCGAGGCAGCCGAGGAGTTCAGCGCCGTTGTCGAGCATGCCCCCACCAACGACTACGCCCTGTTCTGTCTGGGACGCAGTCTTCAGATGCTCGGCCGGCACGCGGAGGCTCGTAAGCCGCTTGCGCTGGCCGCCTGTATGAAGCCCGAGCGCAGCGACTATCGCGCCTATCGCGACCGTGCACGGGACGCCGCTGAGCGGGCGGCGCCACCCGTCCCCGAGTCTGATTGACCGACCCCGCAGCGGACGATAAGCGAGTGACGTCGGCGCAGTGCGGTGCTACGCTACGGGGACAGCTTCTGTAATGCCGGAGCGAAACCGGCGGAAGTACAGGAAGTGGGCGCTCGCCCGCTTTTTTTATGACCTTGATCAGACCACCCCGGAGAGATGAGTTGAACGCAATCACCGCAGATATCGAAGCCCGGCTTGCGGCCGGGGCTCCAGATATCGAGGTGTTGCTCGTGGAAGTCTCTGGCGAGACTCTGCGACTGTTCATCGACCATCCGGACGGGGTCAGCTTCGAGCACTGCGAGCAGGTGACACATCTGCTCAATGAGCTCCGGGAGCAATACACGATCGAGGTGTCCTCGCCGGGAGAGGACCGTCCGCTGACCAAGCCTCAGCACTTCCGCCGCTTCCTGGGCCAGCGTGCGCGCCTCCGGCTGCGCGAGGCCCGCGAAGGCCACAGGAGCCTGACAGGTGAGCTCGTCGGCGCCTCCGATCAGGAGGTTACGATCGCCGCCGGTGACGGGGTCCTATCGATCCCCTATGAGCAGATCGCCCGCTCCAACCTCGTACCTGGTGACTGAGAGAGGACCAATGTCGAAAGAGATCCTTGAGGCCGTCCGCGGTCTGGCTGCCGAGAAGAACATCTCCGCCGAGAAGTTGATGGAGGCGCTGGAGGACGCACTGCTGTCCGCGTACAAGAAGACGCCCGGCTCGGCTCCCTACGCGCGTGTCGAGATGGACCGCGAAACAGGCGACTTCACCGTCTGGGAATTGAAGATCCCCGCCGAGCTGGAGGAGCAACTGTTGGTCGAGGCGACCACGGACCAGGAACCGACGGTGGACCCGGAGACCGGCGAGATGCGCGAGCCACCGGCGCCCGAGATCGATCTGGAGAAGCTCAAGCAGTATGAGGACCAGATTGAGACTGAGGACGTCACTCCCGACGACTTTGGTCGGATCGCCGCACAGACCGCGAAGCAGGTGATCCTCCAGCGGATCCGCGAGGCTGAGCGCGACATGATGTTCGAGGAGTACCGGGATCGCGTCGGCGAGCTCATCACCGGCATCGTGCAACAGTCTGACTCGCGCTACACACTCGTGCAGCTGCGCGAACGTGTAGAGGCTCTGCTCCCCAAGTCAGAGCAGGTTGACGGCGAACGGTATGACCACTCCCAGCGGATCAAGGCCGTGATCAAGGACGTGTCCAACTCCACCAAGGGACCCTCGATCATCGTCTCCCGGCGCGACCCCGAGCTGATCAAGTCGCTGTTCGAGCTTGAGGTGCCGGAGATCGCCGACGGACTTGTCGAGATCACGGGCGTCGCCCGTGAACCCGGCTACCGCTCCAAGATCGCCGTGGTCAGCCATGTTGACGGAGTCGACCCGGTCGGGGCCTGTGTCGGGCCCCGTGGGTCCCGCGTGCGCATGGTCGTCTCCGAGTTGCGCGGCGAGAAGATCGACATCATCCCCTATAACGACGAGCCCGCCAGGTTCGTGGCCAAGGCGCTTTCACCGGCTCGCGTCCGCGAGGTGCTCGTTGACGATGAGGCAAAGCAGGCGACCGTGATCGTCCCCGATGACCAGCTCTCGCTGGCGATCGGGCGGGAGGGGCAGAACGCTCGCCTGGCCGCGCGGCTGACCGGATGGCGGATCGACATCCGTTCCGAGACCGAGTTCGCCGCCGAAGAAGTCGATACGGGATACGAGGAAGAGGAGACGAGTGGCCGCTGTCATGCGATCCTCTCCAACGGTCGGCGCTGTCCGAATGCGGCGCTGCCGGGCTCCCGATACTGCGGTATCGACGCTCACCAGGCACTGGCCGGAACCGGCTCGGACCAGGTTCCTTCTGACTCAGAAGCCAACGCCTGAGCCGATCCGCCCCGATCCCCGAAGCGGATCGGCTGAAGACCATCACACATCTACACTGGGAAACCGATGAGCAAGTCCACCGAAGAAGCTCCTAAGCAGCGCAGCGCGCCGAAGCAGGCCGCGGGCACGGCCAAGGCGCGGCCCGCGGCGGACAAGCCCCAACGCGACTCCGCGCCCAAAGCGGAGTCGTCGTCCGCGCCTTCAGCTCCGCCCGAGCAGCCAGCGGCTGAAAGCCGTCCGCCGGCTGACGGAGACCATCAGCACAAGCGTCCCACGCGCGACTCTCTTCAGGGAGAGCGGACGCCGGGCAACGCCGGCGGCCGCCGGCGCGTGGTGATTGACGCGCAGGCGTCGAGGCGTGCGCCGGCCACGCCTGGCTCGCCGGGCGGTGGACCGGGCCAGCCACCACGGCGTCAGCGGCGTGGCCGCCGTCGGCGCGGCATGTACGACGAAGAGGCCGAGTCTCGTCCGGCTCACGGTCCCGTTGTCGCCCATGACCTGATCCGGATCAACTCCGGGTCGACCGTCAAGGACGTTGCCGAGTATCTGGATGTCCGCGTGCCGGAGGTTGTCAAGAAGCTGATGGTTCTGGGTGAGATGAAGACTCAGACCCAGACGCTGTCCGACGACACGATCGAGCTGCTCGGAGTCGAGTTCGGCAAAGAGGTTGAGATCGTTCACGCCGAGGACGAGACCAGCGCAGAGGTCGTCTTCGATGATGCTGACGAGGACCTCAGCGAACGTGCGCCTGTCGTGACCATCATGGGACACGTGGACCACGGTAAGACCTCGTTGCTCGATGCGATCCGGGAGACCGAGGTGGCTGCCGGAGAGGCCGGCGGGATCACACAGCACATAGGTGCCTACCAGGTCCATCATGACGGGCGCGTGGTCACGTTCCTCGACACCCCGGGTCACGAGGCGTTCACGGCAATGCGAGCACGCGGCGCGAAGGTCACCGACCTGGCCGTGATCGTGGTTGCGGCGGATGACGGCGTCAAGCCTCAAACGCAGGAGGCAGTCGATCACGCCAAGGCGGCCGAGGTGCCGATGATCGTCGCCGTGAACAAGGTCGATAAGGAGGGTGCGGACCCGGTCCGTGTGCGCACTGAGATGACCCAACTGGGCCTTCAGCCGGTTGAATGGGGCGGCGACACCGACTTTGTTGACGTGTCCGCCAAGACGCGAGCTGGACTCGATGACCTGCTCGACACGATCGTTGCGCAGGCGGAGATCATGGAACTGCGCGCGAACCCAGAGGTTGCTGCCTCCGGAACTGTGATCGAATCCAAGCTCGACCCGGGCCGCGGGCCGGTCGTCACCATCCTGGTGATGCGCGGCACCCTTGAGGTCGGAGATGCGCTTGTCGCCGGCGCACACTGGGGACGAGTGCGAGCGATGCACGACTTCACCGGAGCGCGCGTCACGCGGGCGCTGCCCGGTGAGCCGGTTGAGGTGCTGGGATTCGACGGCGTCCCCGAGGCCGGGGAGCGCTTCCGGGTGGTCGAGCACGAGCGCCGGGCGCGACAGCTCGCTGGTGAGCGTGCGAACCGACTCAAGACAGAGTCGCTCGCCAGGCAGCGCAGCAAGCGGATCTCGCTGGAGGACATCTTCGGCAGTGGCCTGCAGGAGCTCAACCTGGTGATCAAATCCGACGTGGCCGGGACGCTCGAGGCGATGGAGGACGAGATCTCCAAGCTTCCGCAGGACGAGGTTTCGGTGAACGTGATCCGCGGAGCCGTTGGTGGCGTGACTGAGTCTGACGTCATGTTCGCCGCCGCGTCCGATGCCGTCATCCTGGCGTTCAACGTGCGGCCGGTTGGCGATGCCCGCTCGATTGCCGAACGGGAGGGCGTGGAGATCCGGCATTACGCGGTCATCTACCGCGCAATTGAGGAGCTGCGTTCAGCCATGCAGGGCATGCTCGCGCCCGAGGAGGTTGAGGAAGCGGTGGGTTCGGCAGAGGTGCGCCAGATCTTCCGCGCGTCCAGGGTGGGCACGATCGCAGGCTCGCATGTCACCGACGGAAGACTTACACGCGGAGACAGGGTCCGGTTGGTGCGCGACGGAACGGTCATCTACGACGGTCAGATCGCGTCCCTGCGACGGTTCAACGACGACGTCCGTGATGTCGCCTCCGGTTATGACTGCGGCATCGTGCTGCGTGACTACGCCGACGTGAAGGAGGGCGACGTGATGGAGGCCTACACCACGCGGCAGGTCGAGCGCGAGCTCGCCTGAGACACACTCCTGAGCGGGCAGGCGTAGGATGGCTGGCGCACGGATGCGACGCGTCGACGAGGCGATGCGTGCCGTGCTGAGCGAGGCGATCTCCAGAGACCTGCAGGACCCTCGTGTCGGATTCGTGACCGTGACCGGAGTAAAGACCAGCCCAGACCTCAGACATGCGCGAGTCTATGTCAGCGTCATGGGCGACGATGCTGACCGCAGGGCCACGCTGGAGGGACTCGCGGCGGCGCACGGTTTCCTGCAGGGCCGCATCTCCAGCGCGCTGCGGCTCAAGCACACGCCGTCACTGACCTTCGACTACGACGAGTCAGTGGATCGCGGCATGCGGATCTCCCAGCTGCTGGACGAACTGCCGCCACGGCCGGAGCACGACGATGAGTAGCGTTCGACAGGAGGATGCCGCGCCAGCCGGGCGTGCGCCTGTGCTCGAAGCGCTTCGGGCTGCCGGCAAGGCGGTTGTGGTGACACATGAGCACCCGGATGGCGACGCGCTCGGTTCGTTGATCGCGATGCAACATGTGCTCGCTGCGGTGGGCTGTGACGCCGCGATGTTCATCGCTGAGAGCGACCTTCCACTCCCCTACGAGTACCGCTTCCTGCCGCTTGACGGCCTCATCTCAGAGGCACCGGCAGACCTCGAGGAACGAACCGTGGTCTTTCTCGACTGCGGCAACATCGACCGCAACCCTGGGGCTGAGCGTCTGCGCCCGAGCGCGGGATGGGGCCAGATCGTGAACATCGACCACCACCACGACAACACGCGGTTCGGGACCGTCAACTATGTCGACGCCACCGCTTCGTGCACTGCGGAGATGGTCTGGGAGCTCGCGCACGAACTGGGGGTGGATCTCACGCCGGCGATTGCGAGCGCGCTCTACGTCGGTCTGATCACCGACACAGGCTGCTTCATGTACAGCAACACAGGCCCGCGAGCCCACCTGATGGCAGCCGAGCTGATCGATGCAGGCGTTGACGTCCACGCCATCTACCAGCAGGTCTATGAGGGGGTTCCCTTTGGCAAGCTCGCACTGCTCGCACGTGGCCTGGCAAACGCCGAACGCTTTGACGACGGACGTCTGACCGCCTCGCGCTTGAGCGCCGAGGATTTCGCCAGCGCGGGTGCGGAGGAGAGCTATTCAGAGGGCGTTATCGACCATCTGCGAGCCGTTCGCGGCACCGCAATGGCAGCGCTCGCGCGGGACCGGCTCAGCGCATCGGGCCGCCCGCCCGAGGATGACGGTGGTACGCGGCTGCAGAAGGTGTCGCTCCGGGCCTCAGATATGCGGGTTGATGTCTCAGCGATTGCTCGTGCCCAGGGTGGGGGAGGACACCGCGCCGCCGCCGGGTTCAGCACCTCCATGAGCTGGCAGGAGCTGGTCGAGTTCCTGCGCGCCCAGCTGAGCGAGCAGCTCGACGACAGGCAGCCCAGCGAGTGAGCGCTTCCGGCTCCGCGGCCGATGGTCTGCTGCTCTGCGACAAGCCGGCCGGAATCACCTCACACGACGTGGTGCTGCAGGCACGCCGCCGGCTCGGGCGTGGCGTCAAGGTCGGACATGCCGGTACGCTCGATCCGTTCGCGACCGGACTGCTGATCCTGCTGGTCGGACGCGCCACCCGGGTGCAGCGCTTCGTCATGTCGTTGCCCAAGCGGTACATCGTGACCGCGCGCTTCGGTGCAATTTCCACCACCGGCGACCCTGAGGGCGAGCTCACCGAAACCGGGGTCATCCCGGAGGGTGACCTGAACCTCCCCACCGGTGTGATCAGGCAGCGGCCGCCCGCCTACTCCGCTGTGAAGATCGGTGGCCAGCGCGCCTACAAGCTTGCGCGCGCGGGTGAGACGTTCGAACTGCCTGAGCGCGAGGTCGCCGTCTACCGGTTTGAGGAGACCCGTCGCGAAGGCGCGGAGCGGGACTTCGTGATCGAGTGTTCGTCCGGCACCTACGTGCGCTCGCTCATAGGCGACCTCGGCGACGCCTACTGCACGGCACTACGCAGAACACGCATCGGGGACTTCGACGTGGAGGAGGCCGATGCGGAGCGCCTGCTCCCGTTGGAGCAGGCGCTCCGTCACATCCCAGTCAACGGCTAGCCTTCCACACGCAATGCGGGTCACTGCTCTCAAAGACGTTGAACGCCGACCACGGCGTGTAGCAGTGGGCGAGTTCGACGGCGTCCACATCGGGCACCGCGAGGTGATCGCAGGTAACGACACGGTGCTGACCTTCGAACCGCACCCGGCACTGGTGCTGAAGCCCGACCACGGACCACGGCTCCTCACCAGCCTCGACCTGAAGATCGAGCTGGTTGAGGAACTCGGGGTGGAGGAATTGGTGGTTGTTGACTTTGACGAGCAATTTGCCCACCAGGCCGCCGCCGAGTTCATCAATCGGGTGCTGGTTGATCAGCTTGCGGCGACACACGTCTCCGTCGGAGACAACTTTCGCTTCGGACACGCCGCGCTCGGGAATGTGCTGGAGCTGCAGGAGGACAATCGATTTGAGACGCGGGTGGTGCCGCTCGTCGAGGTCGATGGTGTGCCGGTGTCGTCCACGCGCATCCGGGCGCTGATCGCGGCCGGTGAGGTGGCTGATGCCGAACGCCTGCTGGGAGCACCCTTCCGGATTCGCGGTGAGGTCGTGCCCGGCGACCGTCGTGGTCGCCAACTCGGCTTTCCCACCGCCAATATCGTGCCGGACCCGAAGCTGGCCTGCCCGCAGCACGGCGTCTACGCATGCAGGGTTGGCGAGCGGCCCGCCGCTGTGAACGTAGGCGTGCGGCCCACCTTCGGAGCAGACCTGAGGCCGCTGGTGGAGGCGTACCTGCTGGACTTTGACGGCGACCTGTACGGCCAACAGCTGACCGTGGAGTTCGCACGGCGTCTGCGCGGCGAGGAGCGTTTCGTCAGCGTCGACGCGCTTGTCGCACAGATGGAGCGTGATGTCGAACGCACCCGTGAACTGCTAGGCTCGGGGGTCGAATGAGTCTTACACAGGAAAAGAAAGCCGAGCTCATCGAGAAGTTCGGCGACTCCCCGCAGGACACCGGCAAGCCGGAGGTCCAGATCGCGCTGCTCACCGAGCGGATCAACCAGCTGACCGACCACCTCCGGACACACCGGAAGGACCACCACTCGCGCCGTGGGCTGCTGATGCTGGTGGGCCAGCGCCGCAGATTCCTGCGGTATCTGGAGCGTTCCGACCTCGAGCGGTACCGCTCGCTGGTCAAGGAACTCGGCCTGCGCAGGTGAGCCCGCTCGCCGCCGGGTCAGCGGTGCCTGAGTTCAGTCTTGGGGCCGCTGACCGACAGACCTTCACACAGGCGGATCTGGCCGGCCGGACGACCGTGCTGGTTTTCTACCCGTTTGCGTTCAGCCCTGTGTGCACCGACCAACTCAGCCTCTACGACGATCTGAGGGATGAGTTCGCGGCGCAGGGCGCCACGCTCTATGGCGTCTCCTGCGACTCAGTCTGGGCGCAGGCCGCGTTCAAGGAGAAGCTCGGAGTCCAGATCGAGCAACTGTCCGATTTCGAGCCCAAGGGTGCCGTGTGCCAGGCCTTTGGCGTGTACCACCCTGGCGGTTTCCCGCAGCGGGCGCTCGTGATCATCGGCCCTGACAGCAGGGTGAAGTGGAGCTATCAGGCCGACTCCCCCGGCGAGCTGCCTGGTGCGAACCTGATCTTCGACGGGCTGCAGTCCGTCTGAGGGCTGCCCGAATCGCCGAAGCAGCGGCGAGGCGATGAGCGACCTGAGATCGGCAACCGTTCCGCCGATCGCGGAAGCCGACCATGTGCGTGGGCCGGCCACGGCCCCCGCGCTGATCCAGTACGGAGATCTTGAGTGCGCGTACTGCGCGCGACTCCATCTGGAGCTTGAGCAGTTGCGTGAGCGTCATCAGTTCCGGCTTGTCTTCCGCCACTTTCCGATCCGTTCCGCGCACCCGCGCGCCTGGGCCGCCGCCTGCGCGGTGGAAGCGGCTGGGCTGCAGAACCGTTTCTGGGAGATGCATGACGCGTTGCTCGGAGACCAGG
Organism: Actinomycetes bacterium; assembly: GCA_021820105.1. Lineage (GTDB taxonomy): Bacteria > Actinomycetota > Thermoleophilia > Solirubrobacterales > Solirubrobacteraceae > Palsa-465. Next base: position 15,390 of record JAKAED010000001.1, read on the forward strand.
CACACCTGGAGGACCCGCACCTGTGGAGGCTCGCCGAGGCTCTGGCCCTGAACGTGGCGCGCTTCGACCGGGACCGGCGCAGCAGTGAGGTGGGCGATCGCGTCATGCGCGACTTCCACGGAGGCGTACGAGCCGGGGTCGTGACCGTCCCGACCATGTTCTGGGACGGGCGCGCGCTGGCTCCTGAGCAGCTTCGCTCAATCTTTGCGTAGGCGCTGCCGATCAGACACTTATCAGGAGAAATGTTGCCGGCTGACGCGGTGATGAAAGGAACTCAGAAGTGGTCTTGATCATGGACGAAACGCTGATGGACGAGCACGGCGCCTGGCCGCTCGGGACTCTGCGCAAGCGCGAGGACGAGGTCGGGCGACTCAGCGGAGCTTTCGCCGACTCGATCGACGACCTGGCGCTGGTGGTTTCCGAGTTCTCAGCCGGCGCAGCCCGCAGCTCAATCGCGATCTCGACGGTCAGCGATAAGGTCGAGCGACTCAGCACGCAGATCGCCGAGATCGCGCAGCGTGCCCAGTCGCTGACCGATTCCTCCCGGCAGATGGCTGCCTCGGCGACACAGGCTGCAGAGGTGGCGGCCGGGCTTGACCGGGAGAGTGAGGACGGCGCTCAGGTCCTGGGAAGGTTGATCGACGAGATGGGGAAGATCAACGAGACGGTCGCCCGCGTGCACGAGTTGGTGGCAGCGTTGAGTGCCAATGAGGTTTCGAGCATCGCGTCGTTCTCAGCCGTGATTGAGGGCATCGCCAACCAGACCAAGCTGCTTGCGCTGAACGCTGCGATTGAGGCTGCGCGAGCGGGCGAGCACGGCAGAGGCTTTGCCGTGGTCGCCGCTGAGGTGGGGCGACTCGCCACCGAGACCGCCCAGCAGACGGCCCAGATTCGTGAGACCGTCACGCGCACCCGCACCCAGATGCAGGTGATTGAGGAGGCGGCCGGCTCCGCGCACGAGGTCGCACGGCAGGGCGCTGATGACGCTGACAGTGGGCGGGCGGTGCTTGAGCGGATTGCGGACATGGTGCAGCGCTCGACGGTCGCAACGACTGAGATCGCCACCCTCTCACAGGCGCAGATGGCAGATATCGAGGTCGTGGATGACAGCATCCAGGAGGTGGCGCACGGCAGCGTCGAGATCGATGAGCAGGCCCGCGCGGAGACACGGCGCCAGCGCGAACTGGCAGAGGGCACCGAGCGCGCATCTGACGTGCTCGCGCAGTTCGACACCGGCAGCAGGCTGTCAAACATCTGCACCCTGGCACGCGTTCTCTCAGAGCAGTTGCAGGAGGTCTTTGAGCAGGTGATCGACGATCGGCGTGTGACCCTGGACCAGGTTCTGCGTCTGCAGTACGAGGAGGCCAACACGCCGGTGAAGATCCAGCGCTTCTCCCGCCTCTTCGACGTCAGCCGTGCCGACCCATCGGGGTTCGATCCCCCGAAGTTCCACACCGCCTACGACGCGCTGGTGGACAGCAAGATGATGGAGTACATGGACGCCGTACTGCGCGCCGAGCCTGCGCTGGTGTTCGCGCTGCCGCTTGACCTCAACGCCTATGCCCCCGCGCACAACTCGATCGTGACCCAGCCGATCACCGGCGATCCTGAGGTCGACCTGGCCAGAAACCGGACCAAGCGCTTCTTCCTGGACTCCGCGCCACTCACACGCGGCGCGCGCATGGGACTCAGCCTGCCAGACCTGGAGTTGCGACCCTACACCCGCAGTGAGCTGCAGTCATACGGCGGTCACCTCCGATGGATGCCACGCGACGGACACCACGTCCTGATCCAGACCTACATGCGTGACACCGGCGCTGTCCTGACGACGCTGAGCGTCCCGCTCTATGTGAAGGGCCAGCTCTACGGTTGCGTGAGTCTCGGCTGGAACCCGGACGACCTGTCCAAGTAGGCTCCGCCGCGTTTCAGACAGGCAGTGGCGCGGGGCGCCCGCGCAGCGGCTTCGAGTAAGCCGGCGTCGTGAGGGCCGCCCTGATCAGGTCGAGGTGGCGGATGATCGTGTCCTGTGAGAGCGGCTGCTCAACCGGCGCGAACATGCACAGCCCCTTGACCAACATCAGCATGTCGGTCGCCGTTGCCTCGGGCCGGATTGCCCCGGCCCGCTTGCCGCGCGCGAGCAGTGCGCCGAACAACTCCATCAGCGCAATGTGCGCGCGCTGCAACTCGGGCGCTTTGAACAGCTCATCCGTGGCGGCCTGCAGCAGTGCGCGGTTCTCCTCCTGGCGGGCGACCAGCCCGGCCAGGAAGGTGAAGGTGACCTCGGCGTCATCTGCATCGTGCTCGAGCAGGTCGCGGCCAAAGTCGAGCACTTCACTCAGCCGCTCGCCGAGCACAGCCGCGACCAGAGCGTCCTTGTTGGCGAAATTGCGAAACAGCGTGCCACGACCGACGCCGGCAGCGTCGGCGATCTCGCCGACGCTGACCTCGACGCCGTGCTCGCGAAACATCGCGTCAGCCGCGGCCAAGAGCCGCTCACGGTTTCGCTGAGCGTCCTTCCTCATCTGTAACAGTTTCTCACGCCGGGGTCGCGGCCGCCGCTGGGTCGAGCCTGACTCCCTCCAGATGTCGGCGGCGGAGCCAGAGAACCAGCAACACGGCACCGGCTCCCATCATGATCGCGGCTGCCAGGAAGGCCAGGTGATAGCCCGCGACCGTCGCCGCCAGCCGGCCGGTCGCGCTGTGCTGCAGAAGGCCCGTGGTGCGGTTCACGGAGAGCGTCGCGAGGATCGCCAGGCCCAGTGACCCGCCAACCTGCTGGGCGCTGTTGAACAAGCCAGAGGCCAGGCCCGCGTCCTGGTTCTCGACGCCGGAGGTTGCCAGCAGCGTCAGTGGCACGAACACGAGCCCCATACCGATTGACATGGGCACGAAGCTGACCAGCAGATCCGTCACGTAGCGCCCATGCACCGGCACCCTGGCCATCAGTAGGACACCGGCTGTGGCGAGCACCAGGCCAATGACCGACACGTTGCGGACTCCGAGGCGTCCGATGATCGCCTGTGCGATCCCGGCGCCGACGATGATCCCCAGGGACAGGGGCAGGAAGGCAAAACCCGCCGTCAACGGGCTGTATTGCAGGATCTCCTGTGCGTACAGCGAGACGAAGAAGAACATCCCGAACAGGGCGGATGCAACGAGCATCATCACCGCATTGGCGGTGGCGATGGACCGGATCCGGAAGATGGACAGCTTCACCAGTGGTGCCGCGGAGCGTGCCTCCAGCAGCACAAAGAGCGCCAGCAGCGCGGCGCCGCCGCCGAGCGTCGCGAGCGTCTGAGCCGATCCCCAGCCCCAGGCCTGTGCCCTGACGATGCCGAAGACGATCGCGAGCAGGCCAGCGGTCACAGTGGTGGCACCGATCGCGTCAAAGCGCCGATGTCCAAGGTCTGCGTGCGACTCGGGGACGTAGCGCAGCGCGAGCATCACTGTGGCGATCCCGATGGGCACGTTCACAAAGAAGTTCCAGCGCCAGGAGACGAGGTCGGTCAGTACCCCTCCGACCAGGAGCCCGAAGGCCGCGCCGCCGGCCGCAATCGCCGACCAGACGCCCAGTGCGCGGGTCCGCTCGGCATTGTCCTGGAAGGTGGTCATGATGATCGATAGGGCTGCGGGGGAGACCAGAGCGCCACCCAGACCCTGCAGGCCACGCCCGAGAATCAGCATGGTTGAGCTCTGGGCCAGGCCGTTGAGCATCGAGGCTGCTGCGAACAGCGCCACCCCGAGCGTGAACAGGCGGCGCCTGCCGAGGAGGTCGGCCGCGCGGCCACCGAGCAGCAGGAACCCGCCGAAGATGAGCGTGTAGGCGTTGATCACCCACTGCAGGTTCGCCGGAGCGAAGTGAAGCCCGCGCTGCACCGACGGCAGGGCCACGTTCACGACCGTGTTGTCCAGCACGACCATGAACTGCGCGAGGCAGGCGATCACCAGCACGAGCCAGCGGTTCGATGTTGATGAGTCTGTGCTCAAGGTTTGCCTTTCTTTCTTGATGTGAAGTGGACCGGTGGGTCCGGTTAGCTTAACACAAACGGACCAGTGGGTCCGGTTATGCGGAGAAGGGGGTGCGGCAGGGCGGTCAGGCTCAGCAGGGGGCGAAATTGCCCGCAATTTGCGAGCGAGGACAGCCGTGCGGCCTCAGGAGGGGGGTCAACGCCGCGGTCTTCAGGCCTCTATCGAACATGAGCGATTCCAGGGTCCTGCGGGCAGGCGTCAGAAATGACCCGCAGAGGGTCAAAATCGACGGAAGCTCGGACGCGGCCGTTGCCGTCAATGTTGCGGTCGCCGAGCTTGCCCGTCGTCAGGGCGGTCACGTCACGAGGCAGCAACTGCTCTCACTGGGAATGGGGTCGCGAGCGATCCAATCACGGCGCGAGCGCGGTTGGTTGATCCGGGTCTATCCAGGCGTGTACGCGGTGGGTCGGTTGTCGATGAACCCGCTGGATCGAGCGCAGGCGGCACTGCTCGCGGCCGGGCCCAGGAGCGCGTTGTGCGGCCACTCCGCGGCGGCTTACTGGGCGCTGCATCGCAAGTGGCGCGCGCCGTTCGAGCTGATCAGCGCGGCGCGCTGTCGGATCAACGGGCTGAAGGTGAGGGAGTGCGGGACGCTGCTGCCACGCGATCTCCACCATGCCGGCGGTTTACGCGTAACCAGTCCAGCCCGAACGCTGCTGGACATGGCGCCCGTCACGGCGGAGCACATGCTGCATCGTTTCCACAATGAGCTGCGCATGCGGCGTCTGATCCGCAACGAGCAGTTGGTGGACGTGGTTGACCGAAACCCCAACCACAGGGGCGTGAGCCACCTGCGCCGGTTGGCGGGGGTCAGTGGCGGTGAGCCCAAACGCTCTGTGCTGGAACTGGACTGGGAGCGATTCGCGTGCCGCCACGCGCTTGGGCCGTACGAGATGAATGTGCTTGTCGCAGGGCAGCGTGTTGACGTGCTGTTCACTCCGGCCAGGCTCGTGATCGAGTTGGATGGCTGGGGGACGCACGGCACCCGTCACGCATTTGAGCAAGACCGCGATCGTGACTCGGAGCTGCTCGCGCGTACGGGCATCCCGACGATGCGCATCACTCACGACGGGCTCCACCGGCGAGCTTCGGATCAGGCGAGCAGGATCCGGGCGGTGCTCGCGCGCCGGTGAGGCGCCGGCCTGCGACTGCCGTGTCATGTCCGTCCTGCGCGGCGCGCCGCCGTGCTTGATCCTGCAAAGGGGCTGCAATTGCCCCCACCCGCTAGGATCAGGTCCGTTCGGTTTAGAGAGACAAAGCGAAGGACTCCGCCGACCGAAGGCGGAGCAGAAGGGAATTACATATGTCTGACGCCGTGAAGCGCGTTGGTGTCGAGATCTCCGGCAACGAGATCTCGTTCGAGACAGGCAAGCTTGCCAAGCAGGCCACGGGTGCCGTGGTGGTACGCGCAGGGGACACGATGGTGCTCTGCACAGCGGTTGTGGGAGCTCTGCGGGACGCGGACTTCCTGCCGCTTACGGTGGACGTCGAGGAGCGCATGTATGCGGCCGGCCGCATCCCCGGCTCGTTCTTCAAGCGCGAGGGTCGTGCGGGTGAGAAGGCAACCCTGACGGCCCGGATGATCGACCGCCCGATCCGCCCGCTGTTCCCCAAGGGCTGGCGCTATGAGACCCAGCTGGTGGCCATGCCGCTGTCTGTGGATCATGTGAACCCGTACGACATCCTGGCGATCAATGGGGCCTCCGCGGCCCTGCAGCTCTCCGGAGCGCCTGTGGCCGCCGCCGTCGGCGCCGTGCGCATCGGCAAAGTTGACGGCAACTTCGTGGTCAATCCAGACGAAGAGGATCTGCTTGCCAGCACTGACCTTGATCTGATCGTTGCGGGTACGGCTGAGGGCATCACCATGGTTGAGGCCGGCGCGAACGAGATTCCGGAGGCGGAGATCCTCGACGCGCTTGATATCGCGCACGATGCGATCAAGAAGCTGTGCGCCGCGCAGGCCGAGCTCAAGGCACAGGCGGGCAAGCCTGCAATTGAATTCGCCGCCCCGACCGTGCACGAGGATCTGTACGCGCAGGTCAAGAATTCGCACGGCGCAGCGCTGGATGCCGCCACGCAGATTGAAGATAAGCTCGAGCGCCAGAACGCCTCCGAGGCTGTCAAGGCTGAGATCGTTCAGCGCTACTCAGGCGACCCCGAGAACGAGGGGTACGCAGAGGCATATGCTCACGCCCAGCGCGCAGCCGACAAGCTGGAGAAGGCGATCATCCGTGAGCGCATCGCGGTGCGGAAGATCCGACCGGACGGACGCTCGGCTGAAGAGATCCGCAAGATCGATATCGAGGTTGGCGTTACGCCCCGCACGCACGGTTCGGCGCTGTTCACGCGCGGCCAGACGCAGGCGCTGAGCACCGTGGCGCTCGGCACCACTCGCGAGGAGATGCGGCTGGACACGCTCGGCCTGGAAACCGCAAAACGCTACTTCCATCACTACAACTTCCCGCCCTTCAGCGTCGGCGAGGCGGGCAGGCTGGGTGGACCTAAGCGGCGCGACATCGGTCACGGGGCGCTCGCCGAGCGTGCGCTCGTGCCGATGATCCCGACACAGGAGGAGTTCCCGTACACGATTCGCGTCGTGTCGGACATCCTCGAGTCCAACGGCTCAAGCTCCATGGCCAGTGTCTGCGGCTCATCGCTGAGCCTGATGGATGCCGGTGTCCCCCTGAAGAAGGCGGTGGCCGGAATCGCGATGGGACTCATCAAGGAGGGCGACGACTACATCGTTCTCACGGACATCGCCGGTGTGGAAGATCACCTCGGTGACATGGACTTCAAGGTCGCCGGCACCCACGACGGCATCACGGCGCTGCAGATGGACATCAAGATCACGGGCGTCAGCTTCGAGATCATGCGCGACGCGCTTGCACAGGCAAAGGCGGCACGCGAGTTCATCCTCGGCAAGATGGAGGCTGTGATCGAGTCGCCGCGTGGCGAACTCTCAAAGTACGCGCCCGGCATTGCCACGATCAAGATCGATCCGGAGAAGATCGGCCTGCTCATTGGCAAGGGCGGTGAGACGATCCGCTCGCTCCAAGAGGAGTTCGAGTCCCAGATCGACGTCAATGACGAGGGTCAGGTGCTCGTCTACGCCTCCAACCGGGAGTTGGGCGATGCGCTGATCGATCGCATCCGCTCCATGACCAAGGAGGTTGAGGTTGGCGATGAATACACGGGCAAGGTGGTGAAGACCACCACGTTCGGCGCGTTCGTCGAGCTCGCCAAGGGGACCGACGGCCTGCTGCACATCTCGAATGTCGCGCCAGGTCGACGGATCGCCACGGTTGAGGAGGTGCTCAACAAGGGCGACGAACTCCACGTGCGTGTGGTCGAGGTCGACCGCGAGCGCGGCCGCATCGGCCTGCGACTCGCCGATGACCCCGAGATCGCCGGCAAGAGCGTTGAGGAACTGGCGTCGGTTGTGTCTGCCAACGGTGGTGCATCCGGTGGCGGTGAGCGGCGCGAGCGTGGCGACAGAGGCGGCCGCGACCGTGGCCGTGGGGAGCGCGGCGATCGCGGTGACCGCGGTGACCGCGGTGAGCGTTCCGGTCGCGGTGCCGGCCGGGTGCGCGACAGCGATCCCGATCGGGACTGAAGCCTTACCCAACGCCAAGTGACTGCTGAGCATCGACTCACGACGCTTGACTGCGGCGTGCGGATCGTGACGGAGGCGATGCCCTCCGTCCGATCCGTGTCGCTCGGTTTCTGGATCGGGACGGGCTCGCGCGGCGAGACGGAGCCGGAAGCCGGCCTCTCGCACCTGCTCGAGCATCTGCTGTTCAAGGGCAGCGCCAGGTACTCGTCATTGGAGATCGACCAGATCTTTGACGGCATGGGTGCTGAGCTCAACGCCGGGACCGGGAAGGAGACGACCTCGGTCTACGCTCGGGTGATCGACGAGCACCTGCCACGGGCGCTCGATGTGATCGCGGACATGGTCTTTCGGCCCGCCCTCAAGGAGATCGACTCCGAGCGGGCGGTGATCCTGGAGGAGATCGCGATGTACGAAGACGATCCCCAGGAGAAGGTCTTTGACGTGCTGGGGCAGGCGATCTTCGGCGAGCATCCGCTGGGCCGAGCGATCATCGGCTACGCGCCGGTGATCGCCGACACTCCCGCAAGCGAGATCGCTGCGTTCCACGCCTCCCGGTACCTGCCAACGAACATCGTCATCGCGGCCGCCGGAGCCGTCGACCATGATGCACTTGCCCAGCTTGTGGAGGAGAAGCTAGTGAGCCTGGGCGTTCACGGCGGAGCCGACGGATCAGCGGCAGCGCCGGTGTTTCTGCCCGCCCCGCCTTCAACGACTCCCACCCGACGCTTTGAGCGCAAGGACACAGAGCAGTACCACGTTTGCATAGGCGGCCAGGGTCTGTCACGGCATGACGAACGCCGGTTTGCGCTGCGCGTCCTGGACACGATCTTTGGCGGCACGTCATCCTCGCGACTCTTTCAGGAGGTGCGCGAGCGTCATGGTCTTGCCTACTCCGTGTACTCCTTCACCGGGGCCTACCAGGACTCCGGTCAGATCGGGCTCTATCTGGGCACACGGGGTGAGAACCTTGAGCAGGCAATGCGCATCGTTGACGGAGAGCTGGTCCGCCTGCGCAGCGAGCCGGCCACGGCGGAGGAACTGGCGCGCGCGAAGGAGAACCTGAAGGGTCGAGTGCTGCTCGCACTTGAATCGACCGGATCGCGGATGAGCCGCCTGGGATCCGAGATCCTGGCGCAGGCTCCGCTGCTGGGGCTGGACGAGGTGGTGGAGCGGATCGATGCGGTGAGTCTTGAGGACCTTGAGCAACTGGCGAGTGAGCTCTGGGACCCGGTTCGTCTCTCGATCGCTGGAATCGGACCTGAGCAGGATCGCTTCGACCGGGCAATGGCAGGTTTTGAGGAGGTTTGCGCCGGATGATCAGGGTCGCGGTCAGCGGTGCGGGCGGGCGTATGGGAGCCACGACGTGTGTGGCGGTACAGGCGGCCGCCGACATGGAGCTGGTTGCGCGCATCGACCCAGAGCTCGGCGTCGAGTTGGAGGATGCGCTGCGCGAGCATCAGCCGGATGTGCTTGTGGACTTCTCAGTGCCGACATCGGCGGTTGGAAACGTCCGTGCGGCCGTTGCGGCAGGTGTGCATGTGGTGGTCGGCACGACCGGCTTCAACCTGAATGACGTTCGTGGCCTGCAGGGGGCGAATGTGTTCATCGCTCCCAACTTCGCGATCGGCGCAGTTCTGATGATGATGTTCGCGGCGCAGGCCTATGAGCACATGCAGGCCGCTGAGATCGTCGAGCTTCATCACCCCGCCAAGCTTGACGCGCCGAGTGGGACGGCCGCGCTCACGGCGCAGCGGATGCATGAGGCCGCGCCCAACAAGGCGCAACCGCCGATCCACTCCGTGCGTCTGCCGGGTCTAGTCGCACACCAAGAGGTGATTCTGGGGGACGTCGGACAGACTCTGACGATCCGCCACGACTCGATTGACCGCGAATCCTTCATGCCGGGAGTGCTGCTGGCGGTTCGCCGGGTCGCGACGCTGCCGGAACCGCTCGTCATCGGGTTGGAGCATCTTCTGTGAGATCATTCAAGGAGCGGTGAGTGTGAACTTCGGAGCGATCCTGACGGCGATGGTGACGCCATTTGACGCCGACGGCAACGTCGACGAGTCGGCGGCGGTGCGCCTTTTGCACCACCTGTTCACGAATGGGTCGGACGGTGTGGTCGTGTGCGGGACAACGGGCGAGGCCGCAACCCTGGATGACAGCGAGCATCTCGGTTTCATCGATCTGGTGATCAGCGAGGTGCGAGCATCCTTCCCGGGCAAGACCGTGATCGCCGGCGTTGGTTCCAACGACACCCGCCACGCGGTCAAACTGACCGAGCGGGCCACGGCGATGCGCCCGGACGGACTGCTCTCCGTCAACCCGTACTACAACCGCCCCAGCCGGAGAGGCGTCGTGGCGCACTTTGAGGCGGTCAACGCCGCCACCGACCTGCCGATAGTCCTCTACAACATTCCGCAGCGAACATGCTCTGACATGCCGAACGACCTGCTCGCCGAGCTTGCAGAGCTTGAGCATGTCGTCGCCGTCAAGCAGGCCAATCCTGACAACCTCGCCAAGATCGACGGGTTGCGGATCTACGCCGGGAATGACGACCTCTTGGCCGCTGTGCTGGACATGGGTGAGCCCGGTGGAATTCTCACCAGCAGCCATGTGTTCGGAAACGTGATGCGTCGTATGGTGGATGAGCCTGCTAAGCGGCATGAGCTTGACGAGTCACTGCGTGACGTGTACCGGGATATGGCGGTTGCGCCCGCCGCGTGCAGCTGTAAGGCAGCACTGAACCTGATCGGTGTTGAGGTTGGGGGCCCGCGGCTTCCCTACGTCGCTGCCGATGAGAATGAGACGGCCGTCATCCGCGCTCTGCTCGAGCGCCACGGCATGCTGCAACCAGCCCAAGCCGCGTGAGCGACCACTCCAAGCTGCGCGTCCTCCCGCTTGGCGGACTGGGCGAAATCGGCAAGAACATGATGGTCATCGAGTACGACGGCTCGATCGTCGTCGTGGACGTGGGGCTGCGCTTCCCAACGGCTGAGATGCTCGGCATCGACCTGGTGCTGCCCGACTTCTCCTATCTGCGCGACCGCGTCGATGACATTGAGGCGATCATCGTCACACACGGACACGAGGACCACGTTGGCGCACTTCCCTGGGTGTTGCGTGACCTCGCCAAGTACGGGGAGCTGCCGCCCGTCTACGCATCGAAGTTGACGATCGCAATGGCGCGTTCAAAGCTAGACGAGCACAAGCTGCGTGATGTGGAGCTGGTCGATGTACTGCCCGGCGATGAGATCGCCGCTGGTGCGTTTGACATCGAGCTGATCCACATGACGCACTCGATCCCGGGGACCTGTGCAGTCGCCCTCACCTGTGATCTTGGGACCGTGCTGATGACGGCTGACTACAAGTTCGATCAGACTCCCGTTGATGGTGAGCCTGCGGACGTGCAGCGGCTGGCCGAGCTCGGACGGGAGGGGGTGCTGTTGCTCTGCGGTGACTCGACCAATGCTGATCGACCCGGATTCTCCCCGTCTGAGCGCCTGGTCGGCCCGCACCTGGAGGAGGTGTTTGCGCGCGCGGAGGGACGAATCATCGTCACGAGCTTCGCATCGAACATTCATCGCGTTCAGCAGGTTGTCGACGCCGCCGCCAGCCTTGGCAGAAGAGTCGCGCTTGTGGGCCGCTCGATGCGCAAGAACGTCGGGATCGGTCGATCACTTGGCCATATCGACGTGCCCGATGGAATCCTCATCCAGCCGCAGGAGGTGGAGGACTGGCCTGATCACCGGGTGGTCGTGATCTCCACCGGTTCTCAGGGTGAGCCTCTCTCGGCGCTGCGGCGGATGGCTCATAACGACCATCGCCAGATCAAGTTGCGTGAGGGGGATACGGTGGTCTTCTCGGCCACGCCGGTGCCTGGCAATGAACGCGCCGTGAACGAGACTATCGATCGCCTCTACCACATTGGCTGCGACGTGGTGACCACCGCTGATGCGCCGATTCATGCCTCAGGTCACGGCTACGCCGAGGAGATCAAGCTGATGATCAACCTCGTCCGGCCTCGCTACGTGCTGCCGGTACATGGTGATCACAAGCGGATCCACCTGCACGGTCAGCTTGCTGAGGCAGTCGGGATCGACCCGGACAACATCTTCCGTGGGACCAATGGCCTGCCGCTCGAGATCGATGAGCGCGGAGCCGCATTTGGCGAGCCGGTGCAGTCCGGCATGATCTTCGTGGACGGAGTCGACATCGGAGAGCCGTCGGATGTGGCGCTGCGTGACCGACGCATGCTCTCCGCTGACGGGATCTTCATTGTCGTGGCAACGATCTCAGAAGATGAGGGGTCGCCGGTGGCCGAGACCGAGGTGATCTTCCGCGGCGTGCCCTTCATCGAGCAGGCGGAGAGCCTGCGCCAGGAGATCCGTGACGAGGTGGAGCGCTCGCTCGCTCGCGCACATACAGACGGCATCCATGAGGTCGACCTGCTCCAGGAGGAGCTGCATGATGACCTGGCCGCCTTTGTCTACGACCGGCTGCGCCGGCGTCCGATGGTTCTTCCTGTAGTCGTCGAGGTATAGGAGAGAGCCGCCGCCTCGCCGGCGGGCGATTCGGCTTCCGGGGCGAGTTCGACCGTTGCTGGGAACGTGATCTCAAACCTGGTGCCGCTGAACTCAGGCAGCGATGTGAGCCTGACTGTCGCATGATGCGCGGCGGCCACGGCGCTCACGATCGCCAGGCCCAGTCCCGTGCCGCGTGACTGCCTGTCACCGCCGCCGCGCACGAACCGCTCAAAGACACGCTCCTGCAGTTCTGGCTCGATACCGGGACCATCGTCCTCAACGACAAGCACCGGGCGCCCGTCTCGCAAGCCGGTGGAGGCAGAGATGTGTGTTCCCGCCGGCGTGTGACTGAGTGCGTTCTCCAGCAGATTGAGGACCAGGCGGTGCAGGTCATCTCCAACTCCCTCGACGGCAGCCGGCGCGGCGTCGACCGTGACCTCATGGTCCTCAAGCCCCGGCCCGAGCTCTGCGGCAGCATCGGTCAGGTGATTGGCAAGGTCTGTGAGCCGATGCTGCTGCTGGCGTCCCACGTCCGCACGCGCAAGCAGCAGCAGGTCAGCCACGAGCCTGCGCATGCGCCGCGTCGAGCGCAGAGCGGAGTTGGCTGACTCTGCCTGTTCGCCCTGGAGCTCATCGGCCAGGAGCTCCAGGTTCGCAAGCACGCTGGTCAGCGGTGTGCGCAGCTCATGCGAGGCATCGGCGACAAACTCGCGCTGGCGCTGCAGCGCCGTCTCGCTCTCCGTGCGGGCGGCGTCAAGCGCGCCAAGCATGGATTCGAGCGTGCGCGCCAGGTCCGCCACCTCATCCTCGGCCTCGGGATGTGGAATCCGTCTGCTGGGGTCCCGCGTGCGCTCGATCTCGCGCGCTGCCTCCGTCAGTTCGACCACCGGCCGCATGGCTCGCTGAGCAACGAGCAGACCTGCGAGCAGGGCCAGCATGGTGCCCACCAGCACGCCCCCCCCGAGATACATGCGCACCTGGCTGATCGTCTCATCCAGATTCGAGAGCGGTTCCGCGTAGACAATGTCTCCCCGCAGCTTCAGCTTGTGAAAGGTCCAGGAAACCTGCTGCGTGAGCACGCGGTAGCCGTTCTCCACGTACGTCATGCCCGACTTGAACCGGGGACGGAAGTAGTAGGGAGCCTGGTTGACGGGCGCTCCCGCGGCGTTCACCTGGTTGGAGCAGAGCAGCCGTCCGCGGCGCGCGAAGAAGCGGATCTGTGCGTTCACCTCGCCGCCAAAGCCGTAGATCGAGGGACTGCAGACAACGTTGCCGTAGGGGCCACTGGGTTGGATCTGGGTGTTGGCGAGCCGTGCGATGGCACCGGACTCAGCGGTGTAGAACGCGCTGGAGATATGGCCGTCCGTCATCACGTCGGAGGCGCCGGCGACGCCGGCGAGAATCACGAAGGTGAGCGCGGCGGAGCCTCCGCCCAACCGCCAGCGAACCGGGATCCGCCGGTAGGCGGCTGCGATCGACCTCCAGTAGCGCTTGAAGGGCCCGCGCTGCATGCCCTGACTGTAGCCTCTGGAGTGCGTGCGGTCAGCGCCCGCACTGGCAAGCCGCTCAGACAGTGGAGGCGATCACGCCCGCAGCACGTAGCCGGCGCCGCGGATTGTGTGCAGCAGGCGCGGTTCACCGTCGGACTCGAGCTTGCGGCGCAAATTGGAGACAAAGACCTCAATCGTGTTTGTCATCGAGAACGGGTCATAGCCCCAGACCTCGTCCAGCAGACGCTGGCGTGAGACGACGATGCGTTCGTTGCGCATCAGATACTCGAGCAACTCAAACTCGCGCTGCGTCAGATCGAGCTGACGCTCTCCTCTGAATACCTCGTGCGTATCGGGGTTCAGTCGCAGATCACCGACCGTGATGGCAGCCTGCCCGCGGGGCGGGCGGCGCCTCAGGAGAGCCCGCAGACGGGCAAGCAGCTCCTGGCGCTCAAAGGGCTTGACGAGATAGTCGTCGGCACCCGCATCGAGCCCCTCCACGCGTGACTCGACGGCGTCGCGTGCGGTCAACATCAGGATCGGAACGTCATCGGCCTCGCGCAGTGTCTTGGCGACCTCAATACCGTCGAGCTTCGGCAGTCCGAGGTCAAGGATCACCAGATCAGGCAGGAACGCGTGGGCCTCATCCAAAGCGCTGAGACCGTCGCCAGCGATGCGGACGTCATAACCCTCCATGCGGAGCGAGCGCTGCAGCACCTGTGAGATGGCGTCGTCGTCCTCCACCACCAGGACGCGGGCGGGACGATCAAAGTCTGTGACGGCGCTCATCACGCCGATAGTACGGCGCGGGAACGGTCCAGCGGGGAACTATTCGACTTTCTTTAAAGCTGCTTGACCCGCTGCTCGCCGCAATACACGTTGATCTGCCCGCCCCGCGCGAATCCACAGAGAGTGAGGTTTCGTTCCCGGGCCAGTTCGATCGCCAGAGATGTCGGCGCGCCCACTCCGACCAGCACCGGCGCACCGGCCACCGCCGCCTTCTGCACCAGCTCAAATGAGAGCCTGCCGCTGACACACAGCAGCTGCTCGGTCAGCGGCAGTAATCCGCGCCCAAGCGCCCAACCGATCACCTTGTCCATGGCGTTGTGTCGTCCCACATCCTCACGCACGCACAGGAGCTCCCCGTCCGCGTCAAAAAGGCCGGTCGCATGCAGGCCGCCGGTACGGGCAAACCCCGGCTGCACAAGACGATTGGGCAGATCAGCCAGCAGTGTCCGCGCCAGCAGCTGCCCCGGCCAGGACGGAAGCCGCTCACAGTGCACGGTGACCTCTTCAATCGCTCCCTTCCCACAGACTCCGCAGGAGGAGGTGGTGTAGAAGCGGCGTGTGCTGGGGCGACGCGTGAGCGGGCCGGCCACGATGATCGTGTTGTTGGCCAGGTCCGGCGTGAGACCGGCCGCGCGCGGTCCGTCGATCAGCCCTTCCCCGTAGAGAAATCCCAGCGCGAGCTCCTCGTCGTGGCCCGGCGTGCGCATGGTCACCGCAAGCGGCTCGTCCTCAACCCTGATCTCAAGCGGCTCCTCGACCGCGACCATGTCCTGCTCGCCGTCGTGAAAGAACGTTCTGAGTGCGCCCGGCGTCATCTCCATCACCGTCACTCTAATCTGGTCCTGTGACGAGAGACGAATGGATCGCCGCGTTCGCTCAAGAACTCGGTGTGCAACCACCAACGCCTGAGGAACTCGACAAGCTGCTTGCGCTGGCCGGGATCGCGGCACATGCCTCGGAGCGAACCGCAGCCCCCTTGGCATGCTGGCTCGCCGGTCGGGCGGGAGCCTCGATCGAGGAACTTCTCGCAGCCGCGGATCGGGTCAGCGCGAGCTGAGGATCCGCTCCACCCGAGCCAGATCCTCCTGGTTGTTGACGGAGATCTGCGCGGCTGGGCGAGGCGATGCGATCGCGGCGGGCGCATCGTACTGGCGCTGGACGGATCGCACCGACTGTGCCGCCCTGACCGCCTGCCACAGTCCGGCAAGGGTCGATTGGCGAAACACAGCAGGGAACGGCTGGTCAGGCCAGAGTGTTGCCAGCTCCGCCCGCGTCGCCACGAGCGTGGTGATATCCGCAGGTTCGAGCAGCGGCATGTCGCAGGGGATGGCGATGACGACTGGGAAGTCGCTCAGCGCGGTGATGACACCCATCAGCGGGTGAACGGGCTCCTCAGGTTCGAAGAGGACCGGGACACGCAAAGCGGGCAGAAGCGTGCTGCGCTTGGCGACCACGACCACCCGGAGGCCTGCCGCCACGGCGACTTGGACCGGGAAGTCGATCAGCGGACGGCCGGCGAGGCGCACCAGCGCCTTATTGCCGCCGATCCGGCTGCCGCGGCCCCCTGCAAGCACGGCGACGGTCGCAGACCCCTCTTGACTCATGGTCCTAGTCTCTCAGGGGCAGGGTTTTGCCGCCGGAGCCAGAAGTAGACCTTAACTTGAACGATGGCTGCCGCCCGTACCGCCAAGAAGACACGCAAGACGACCACCGCGACCGGTAGGTCCGGTGGTGGCCAGCGGGCCGCCACCGGAAGGCGCAGGTCCTCCAGGCAACCACCCACACGCGCGCGCCGTTCGCTGATATCGGCGCGGCCGCTCCTGCGTGACCTAGAGCCACACCAGATCGACGTGGCCGCGCTTGCGCTGATCGCTCTCGGTATCTTCCTTGGCGGCGTCGCCTACGGCTTCTGGGCAGGGGGCGCGCTGGGGCGAGGCGTGCTCAGCGGACTGGAACTGCTGATCGGCAGGCTCGCATACCTCGCGCCGATCGCCCTGGTGCTCGGCGGCGTCAGGGTGCTGGCGCGCGACCTTGAGATCGCGCCGGCGACGCGACCGTTGCGCAGCGGCACCATCTGCCTGCTGCTGGCGCTGGCGCTGGCCTTTGCGGCAGGCCTGTTTGGGCCGGGAGCAACCCCCAGCTCAGGGGCGTGGGCGGGATCGGTCTTGAAGAGTCGCGGAGGTTTGCTCGGCGGTGTCGAGTATGCGGTGGCTGGTCACCTGATCTCAAGCGCCGGGGCGGACATCCTGGCGGTCTTCCTGCTGCTCGCCGGGGTGATCCTGCTGAGTGGTGCCACATTCGCGTCCGTGATCAACAACAGCCGTCGCCACGCTACGGCGCTGCGGCGCCGGCCGGACAGCGGAAGCGCGACCCGTCGGGCGGAGCTGCGGGCGTTGCGTCTGCGTCGCTCCGGTGACGATGAGTACGGTCAGATCCGCGTTCCGGAGCCCGGAGCGAGCGACCTGATCGTGCGTGCCAGCCATGTCGAGGCTCCGCCGATGGATGTGTACGAGGACGTCGACGGTCAGCGCAGCTTCGGCCTGGAGGATCCCGCCGAGGTGGACGAGCTGGCCGCGGTGGAGCCGATTGAGTTCGCGGACTTTGTGAAGCTCGGCAACCACGGTGACACCACTGAGATGGAGGCCGTGAGCTACGAGCCCGAAGCCGAGCTCGATGCCGTCCCCGAGACCACGCAAGAGCCGCCGGCCGGCCCGCAACGAGAGGTCGATCCCAGCGAGCTGACTCCCGGCGGCCGCTATCGCGCGTCCGTCACGGAGGACCCGGATTTCATCTGGCGGGTGCCGTCCACACGCTTCCTGGTGCGATCGACAGGGGAGGCGGCAAAACCTGATACGACCGGCCAGGCGCAGACAGCCAGAGCGCTGGTCGAAGCGCTGGGCCACTTCGGAATCGAGTCGAAGGTCGTGGGACAGGTGAGCGGCCCCCACATAACCCGCTATGAGATTCGGCTCGCGCCGGGGACGAAGATGTCGAAGGTCGCGAACCTCAAGGACGACCTTGCCTATTCGCTCGCGGCCACGGATATACGCATCCTGGCGCCGATCCCCGGTAAGACCGCGGTCGGGGTAGAGGTCCCGAATCAGCGTCGGCGCATCGTGCACCTCGGCGACGTTTTTCAGGAGCCACCGGCCGATTGGTCGCCGCTCACGGTCTGGCTCGGTAAGGACATTGCCGGCCGCGCGATCGGCGCCGATCTTGCGAAGATGCCGCACCTGCTGGTGGCCGGCACGACAGGCGCCGGGAAGTCGGCATGTGTCAACGCGATGCTCGCGTCGGTTCTGCTGCGAGCCACCCCGCATGAGGTGAGGCTCGTGCTGGTCGACCCCAAACAGGTTGAACTCAACCACTACGAGTCGATCCCGCATCTGCTCACACCCGTCATCACGAGCCCGAAGATGGCCGCAAACGCTCTCCAGAATCTCGTGCGTGAGATGGAGCAGCGCTACGGGACGATGTCGCTGGCCCGCACTCGCTCGCTACCCGAGCTCAACAAGGTTTTGGAGGGCCGCGGTCAACAGCCCCTGCCCTACATCCTCTGCGTGATCGACGAGCTTGCCGACCTGATGATGGTCGCTCCCGCTGACGTGGAGGACTCGATCATTCGCCTGGCCCAGAAGGCGCGCGCGGTCGGGATCCACCTGGTGCTGGCGACGCAGTCTCCGAGGGTCGACGTGATCACGGGCATGATCAAGGCGAATGTGCCGTCACGGATTGCGTTTGCGGTCTCCAGCCAGACCGACTCACGGGTGATTCTCGACCAGAACGGAGCCGAGTCCCTGCTCGGCCAGGGCGACATGCTGTTCTCGCCAGTTGGCACGAACAAGCTGCAGCGCATCCAGGGCGCCTACATTGACGAGGAACAGATTGCGGAGCTCACGGACTCGTGGCGCCGTCAGGGCGAGCCGGAGCTGCGCGAGGAGCTTCTGGAGGAGGTCGAGGGCGACGACGCGGGTGCTGAAAGCAGCAGCGATGACGGTTTCGATCCGGATGAGGATCCCCTGCTGGAGGAGGCGATCAGCCTAGTCGCGTCCATGGGGACCGCGTCAACTTCGATGCTTCAGCGACGACTGCGCCTTGGCTACACCCGCGCCGGCCGGCTGATCGACATGCTCGAGCGGCGCGGGATCATCTCGGGTTATGAGGGCTCAAAGCCCCGTCAGGTGCTGATCACGGAGGCGGACGTGCCACGGATCCTGGTCGCGCTTGCGGAGAGTTCCGCGCCCGCGCCGCGCACGCGGGGCGCGGAGGCCGGTGCGTCAGGAGCGGCAGGTGGGCAGGTGCAGACGCCGGAGGCCTCCGCCGAGGTGGATGCGGCGGCCCCAACAGACGCTGATTTGCCAGAAACCGGCACTGACTCCCAGGCCTGAGCAACTGTGAACTTTCAGGCTCTGCAGGCGTTTCTGCAGAGCAGAGGCCAGGTGGCAGCGTACGCTTGTCTGCATGGCCGAGATTGGGGCGACGTTGCGGGAGGCGCGGATGCGCGCACGCATCGACATCACAGAGGTCGAGGTGGGCACGAAAATCCGTGCCAAGTACCTGCGCGCCCTGGAGAATGAGGAGTGGGATCTGCTGCCCGGCCCGGTTTACGTGCGGAGCTTCCTGAAGACCTACGGCGATTACCTCGGACTTGACAGCCGCCTGCTCGTAGATGAGTTCAAGCGCCGCTATGAACGCCCGTCAGACCATGAGCTCGGATCACGCGCGAGCACCATGCGCGAACGCGAGCGGAGTCGGCGTACGCAATCGCCCGGCCGCGTCAGCGGGGTGCTGTTCTCGCCAAGGACCGTGATCGTTGTTGCCCTGGTCGTGATCCTGGGCGCGCTGTACCTGATCGGAACTCACAATCAGAGGAATTCCACGGCAAACAGCGGCGGCATCACGCCTGCCACGCACACAAGTGCGACGGCAGGGCGCCAGCACCATCCAGGCTCCCGGAGCGGCACGAATGGTGCCGGCAATCATCCCGTGACGAACACGGTGCCGAAGATTCCAAAGCCGCACCGCACACCGCGCGCCACGCTGACACTCGCGCCGACCGCATCCGTCTGGATCTGTGTTGAGAATCAGACCGGCAAGCCGCTGATGGCGGCCGCCATCTACACGGCGGGCCAGACGATCCCGACCCTGCGTGCAAAGGAGCTCCTGCTGACGCTCGGTAACCCGAGCGTGACGATGACGGTCAACGGGAAGCCCTACACGCCGCACGGAAGTTCCGCCATCGGTCTGAAGATCACGGCGAAGGGCGCCGTGCCAGTGACTCCGGCCCCCACGTGCGCCGGGTGAGCGACCCCGCCGTTTTCACAGGGCAGGCCCGCGTGCGGGCGGGCATCCTCGTCACGGGAACCGAGGTGTTGACCGGGATCATCCCCGACCGTAACGGCCCCTGGCTGTCTGAGCGGCTGCGCGACCTCGGGGTGGACGCCGCCACGATCCAGATCGTGGGGGATCGTCCAGCGGATCTGCGTCAGGCGCTGGGCCAGATGGCAGCTGCGGGTCTTGATCTGATTGTGACCAGTGGAGGCCTTGGGCCAACGGCGGACGACCTCACGGCTGAGATCGTCGGTGCCTTCTGCGGCCGCGAGATGGTTCTGGACGAGGCGCTTGAGGAGCGGATAGCCAAGATCATCGAACACAATCTGCATCGCTGGCCGGATGCGGACCGGGAGGCGATGCGGACCGCCAATCGCAAACAGGCAGTGATCCCACGCGGCGCGACCATCCTTGAGCCACACGGCACCGCACCGGGCTTGATCGTGCCACCCGCAGACGGTCACGACGGCCCGACGGTGGTCGTGCTCCCCGGTCCGCCGCGCGAGCTGCAGCCGATGTGGGAGGACGTGCTGAGCGCACGAGAGTTCCGGCGGGCAATCGCCGATGCCACCCCGTTCCGGCGGGAGATCGTTCGCTTGTTCGGGCTTCCGGAGGCCGAGATCGCCGCGACCTTGCGCGCCGCCGCTGCCGCCGGCCTGCATCTGGAAGCGCTCGAGATCACAACCTGTCTGCGGCGCGGCGAGCTCGAGATCTCAACACGCTTTGAACCCGCGTCACAGAGTGACTATGACGCGCTGGTGGCGTTCGTGGCCGAGCGCCACCCGAGGCGCCTCTTCTCGCAGGACGGGAGCACGATCGACGAGCAGGTGGCGCAGCTCCTGCTGCAGGGTGGGGAGACGATTGCAGTGGCTGAGTCCTGTACGGGCGGCCTGCTGGCCGCCCGATTGACCGACCGTCCCGGATCGTCGGCCTACATGCTCGGCGGCGCCGTTGTGTACAGCAACCAGGCAAAGAGTGATCTGGCCGGTGTGGATCCGAAGGTGATCGAGACCCATGGCGCTGTATCGGTTGAGGTGGCCAGAGCGCTCGCGGAGGGGGTACGCCAGCGCTTCGGAAGCTCGCTGGGCGTAGGCATCACGGGTGTGGCTGGGCCGGGCGGTGGCAGCGCGGAGAAGCCGGTGGGACTTGTCTGCTTTTCAGTGGCTCATGGCCGTTCGGGAGACGGTTCGACCACACGAACGTTGACCCGTGTGCGCGAGCTCCCAGGCCAGCGCGCGGACGTGCGGGAGCGCTCCACCACCGTGGCGATGCATCTGGTGAGGCGCATCCTCAGCGGAGAGTGCGACTGAATCGACACACCACCGTCACACAGTCGACACATCTGGGCATTGTGCGAACAGATGTTCTGTGGTTCCGTCCGAGCCTAGTCGTAACTTGACTGGTTGAAAGGCATCGGACAAGGAGCCAGACGGGCATGAGTGAACAGGGAAGGGCGAACGCGAAGCTCGCCTCTGCATCGGCGGATCCAAAGTCCGATGCCAAGCGCCAGGCGGCATTGCAGGGCGCGCTTAGCCAGATCGAGCGTCAGTTCGGCAAGGGAACGGTCATGCGCATGGGCGACCCGGGAGCGCGTGTGGCGGTTGACGCCATTCCGACCGGAGCGCTCTCGTTGGACATTGCGCTGGGGATCGGAGGTGTTCCCCGGGGACGCATCGTTGAGATCTTCGGCCCGGAGTCATCGGGCAAGACGACGCTTGTCTACCACATCCTTGCGGAGGCGCAGAAGCTTGGCGGAGTCTGCGCGTTTGTGGACGCCGAGCATGCGATGGATCCGCTGTACGCCCAGCAGATCGGCGTGGATATCGACGAGTTGCTGGTCTCCCAGCCCGATTACGGTGAGCAGGCCCTGGAGATCGTCGACATGCTGATCCGCTCGGGAGCGGTTGATGTCATAGCGGTCGATTCGGTCGCGGCGCTGACGCCGAGAGCCGAGTTGGAGGGCCAGATGGGCGACCAGACGGTCGGTGTGCAGGCGCGGATGATGTCGCAGGCGATGCGCAAGCTCACCGGCACGCTGAACCGCACCCAGACGCTTTGCGTGTTCACCAACCAGATCCGTGAGAAGGTCGGAGTCATGTTCGGCTCGCCGGAAACCCAACCGGGTGGGCGTGCCCTCAAGTTCTATGCGTCGCAGCGACTGGACATCCGCCGGATCGAGACGCTCAAGGATGGAACCGAGGCGGTGGGTAACCGAGTTCGCGTGAAGGTCGTGAAGAACAAGGTCGCAGCACCGTTCAAGCAGGCTGAGTTCGACATCGAGTTCGGCAAGGGGATCTCCACCTCGGGATGCCTGCTGGACTATGGAATCGAACACAACATCATCAACAAGTCGGGATCGTTCTTCTCGTATGGAGATGAGCGACTTGGTCAGGGACGCGGCAACGCCAAGGCTTATCTGGATGAGCACCAGGAAGTTGCCAAGGAGATCGAGAGCAAGATCTACGCGGTGCTGGGGATCGGACAGGATCTTGTGAAGCCGATCGAGCATGGCGATGCGGAGGATCCCGAGGCCGGTCGAGACTTGGATGAAGCCGCCTGAGCGTTTCCGATAGGTGGCCGGCAGAGATTCAGAGAGAGCATCGTCGGAGCCTCAGACTGCGACCGTTGCGGGTCGAGGGTTCGGTATCGCGTATGCGTATCTGAATCGGCGTGAGCGGACCGTCGCGGAGGTCCGCGGACGACTGCAGCGAGCTGAGATTGGCGATGATGAGATCGAGGCGGTCCTGTCCGAACTCTGTGAGTTCGGCTACCTTGACGACGCCCGTTACGCACGGGTGTTCACGCAGGACAAGCGATCGCTCGAGCTCTGGGGCAACGCGCGCATTGCGCGTGCGCTGCGCGAGCGCGGAGTGGCCGCCGACCTGATCGAGCCGGCGCTTGCCGAAGCCCCCTTGCCCACTGACGAGCCGGATGGCGGTGACGCTGAGCAGGCGCCAGAAGCAGAGAGTGAACTTCAGCGGGCGGTGACACTCCTGAAGCGACGATTTCCCAACGGCGTGAGCTCGCCCCGTGACCGCGAGCGTGCTTTCGGAGTGCTCGTCAGGAAAGGGTACGAGTCTGAGATCGCTGCTGATGCCGTGCGCAAGTGGGCTCGCCAGGCGGAACTCTGACCTAGGGCAGAGGGGGCCGGGCGCGATAGCATCGCAGCTAGCGAACGATTGGCCGGATCCTCCGGTCTTACCTGAAATGCCTGGAAACAGTGTGGAAGCTGAAACCGAAATCGTCCCCAAGCGAAGGAGAACTCCGCCGCTCGGTCGCTGCTGAATAGTGATGAGACTGATGCGTCCGCGTCCGAGCGGACGCTTTGAGAGGAACGACCATGGACATCATCGTCGCCGCAGCGTTGATTGCCGTTGGGATCGTTGTAGCTGCGGCTGTCTATGCACGCAGAACCGGGGGTGGCTGGAGTGCTGCGAGCGTGGCTCATGCCGGCGTCGCTGCTACAGCCGCGGAGAGTCTGGTGGAGGTCCGGCCGGCGCTCTCGCCAACCGCCGGGATCACCGGCGTTGTCAGTGAGCACGGTGAGGAGCTCGCTCGCAGGGAGCTGGTGCTCACCCAGCGCGAAACTGAGCTGGCTGAACGCGCTGGGCGCCTGGCGGACCAGCAGGAGCAGCTGATCAACGAGCTGGAACGGATCGCAGGCGTATCCGCCGCCCGCGCGAAGCAGCTGCTGATTGAGACGATCGAGGATGAGGCGAGGCGGGAAGCCGCCAGACGCGTCCGTCAGATCGAGGACGACACCAGGCGCGAAGCCGACCGACGGGTGCGCAACATCCTGGCTGTGGTGATGCAGCGCCTGGCGGCAGCGCACGCAGCCGAAACGACCGTTTCCGTCGTGCAGCTGAGCTCCGACGACATGAAGGGCCGGATCATCGGTCGTGAGGGCCGCAATATCCGCGTTCTGGAGACACTCACCGGGGTCGACTTCATCATCGACGACACGCCGGGAGCGGTCGTTCTGTCAGGGTTTGACGGGGTTAGGCGAGAGATCGCACGACTGACGCTCGAGCGGCTGCTGCAGGATGGACGCATCCATCCAGCACGGATCGAAGAGGTGTACTTCCAGGTCAAGTCCGAACTGGAGAGCCACATTGTGGAGGCAGGTGAACAGGGTGCCTTCGAGGCCGGCGTGCAGGGGCTTCACCCTGAGCTGGTCCGCTACCTGGGCCGCCTGAAGTTCCGCACCAGCTATGGCCAAAACGTGCTGGCGCACTCCGTGGAGGTTGCCCAGTTGGCCGCGATGATGGCCTCCGAGCTCGGAGCCGGGGCCAAGACGGCCCGGCGTGCGGCGCTGCTGCATGACATCGGCAAGGCGGTGACCCATGAGATGGAGGGGCCACACGCGTTGGTCGGTGGCGAGTTGGCCCGCAAGTACGGGGAGGCTGAAGCGGTCGTGCACGCCATGCAGGCCCACCACAACGAGGTTGAGCCCCAGACGGTGGAGGCTGTGATTGTCCAGGCCGCGGATGCACTCTCCGGAGCGAGGCCGGGAGCGCGTGGTGAGTCGCTTGAGCTGTACGTCAAGCGTCTGCGAGACCTGGAGGAGATCGCGACCCGGCATCACGGGGTTGAGAAGGTCTACGCGATGCAGGCGGGCCGGGAGATCCGCGTGATCGTCGCTCCGGATCTGATCGACGACGCAGGGGCGACGCTCCTCTCCTTTGAGATCGCTCGCAGCATTGAGAAGCAGCTGGAGTATCCGGGGCAGATCAAGGTGACGGTGATCAGGGAGTCGCGGGCTGTTGACTACGCGCGATGAAGCCAATGACGCTCGCGATCGCTGAACCGGCTGCCCATCTACCCTGTCGGTGACATGTCACGCCAGTACCACCTCACCACCTTCGGGTGCCAGATGAACGAGCACGATTCGGAGCGAATGCAGGGCATGCTCGAGTCGCTCGGCTACAGCCAGGCCACCGAGCGCGCGGCCGCCGATCTGATCCTGTTCAACACCTGTTCGATCCGGGAGAAGGCCGATGAGCGCTTCATCGCCCACCTCCACGAGGCACGCGCACTCAAGCGCCGCCGACCGGAGACCGTGATCGGTGTCGGTGGGTGTTGGGCGCAGTCCGTCAAGGAGGAGGTGTTTCGACGCTTCCCGTTCGTGGACGTGGCCTTTGGACCTGGGCAGATGCACAAGCTGGCGGAGTTCCTCACGAGCGACTCGATCGGGGCTCAGGGCTACTTTGAGTTTGAGTCCTTCACCGGTGACCTGCCCGTCAAACGCGCACGCGAATTTCAGGGCTGGCTGCAGATCAGCGTCGGTTGCAACTGCGTCTGCTCCTACTGCATCGTCCCGTCGACCCGCGGCCGCGAGGTCAGCCGTGACCCCGCGGTGTTGATCGCAGAGGCGCAACGGCTGGCTGCAGACGGCGTTACGGAGGTCACCCTCCTGGGGCAGAACGTCAACTCATACGGACGGGACCTGCCTCATCCACAGCGGTTGTCATTTGCGCAGCTGTTGTCCGCGGTCGACAGCGTGGACGGGATCCGGCGTATCCGCTACACGAGTCCGCACCCCAAGGACATGCGCGAGGACGTGATTCGCGCTCACGCCGAGCTGCCAGCTCTGTGCGAGCACATCCACCTGCCGTTGCAATCAGGCTCAAGCGCGGTGCTCAAGCGCATGCGCCGCACCTACACGCGCGAGCGCTATCTGGACCGCGTGGCGCTGATCCGCGAACTCGTCCCTGATTGTGCGCTGACCACCGACATCATCGTGGGCTTTCCCGGGGAGACCGAGGAGGACTTCCAACAGACCCTGGAAGTGGCTGAGGAGGTCGGCTATGACGGCGCCTTCACGTTCATCTACTCGCCCCGACGTGGGACCGAGGCCGCTGAGATTGACCAGCAGATCCCACATGAGGTCAAGGTCGAACGCCTTGAACGGCTGGTTGACGTGGTCCAACGCCGAGCAGCGGAGCAGGCGCAGCGCTTTGTGGGACGTACCCTTGAGGTGTTGGTGGAAGGACCGTCACGCACCGATCCGAGCCGGTTGCGCGGCCGTAGCCGTCACAACAAGGTGGTGAACTTCGACGGGCTGGGAAACCCAGGGGAGTACGTTGACGTTGAGATCACCGGAGCAACCAGCCAGACGCTGACCGGCGAGATGTCGCTGGTCGCGCGCGCCGGTTGAACGCGCGCGATATGCCGCTCCCCTTCAAGAAGACAAACCGCCCGACGCTCGATCGGATGTTCGAGACGCGCAGCGAGGCCTGGGCAGCAGCTGGACTCGAGGCCGAGGTCAATAAGCACGTGGCTGAGAGCTCCCTGAAGCGGCTTCCAGTTGAGGTGCTGCTCCTGATCGGCGTTGTGTGGGCTGACGCCAGGGCACGCAGCCACTTCACCGACCTGGCGGTCAATCCGAGCCACTACCCGCACGGCAACACCTGGCCGGTCCAGGAGACGCCGATCACGATCGCCGCCGTGTTCCTGGTTCTGGGTCTGGGATGGCTGACCTCGCGTGACCTTTCGCGCGTGGCGCCCGCGGTCTTCCGGCGCATGGATCCGGCCACGGCCGGCACCGTTGAGTTCCTGATCCGGTTCGTGGCGGTCGCGGCAACGTTGCTCGGGGCACTCGCGGTGGCCGGCATCTCATTGCAGGCGCTGGCAGTCGGCGGCGCGTTCACAGCGGTGGTGATGGGCCTTGCAGCGCAGCAGACGCTCGGAAATCTGTTCGCCGGCATGGTGCTGCTGAGCGCCCGGCCGTTCCGGCTCGGCGAGCGTGTGCGCCTCCAAGCAGGAGCCCTCGCGGGCGGAACTGATGGTGTCGTGGCCTCACTCGGGCTGCTCTACACCACCCTCAGCCGCGGCGAGGAGCGCATCATGATTCCGAACAACCTGGTGCTCTCATCGGCGATCGTGCCGCTGCGCGAGCCGGAACCGGTCGACGTCCGGGTGACGCTCGGCTCGGGCATCCGTCCCAGTCACGTGCAGGCGATGCTCGACTCCAATGTCGCGACGCCCACTCGCAAGGCTCCCAGCGTGCTGCTGGAGGAGATCAACGGCAACTCGGTGGTGGTGCGCGTGCGCGCGACACCGGAGCGCCACTCCGACGGCGCGCGTCTGGCAGACGAGATAATCGCCGCACTCGTCACGGTCACGGGAGAACACTCCTCCCTGGACGCCAGTGGTCCGGGAGGCTGACCTTGGTCGAGCAGCGACACTCCTGGTGAGGGCCGGCTCAGTGCTCAGGCCGCTTTGGGCGCTGCCGGTCTGACACGGTCCGCGCCAGCGCGGCGCCGCCCATCAGCCGCTGCACACGTGCTGCCAACTCCGGCGCCACCGCCGCGATACTGGCGCCCACCCGCATCCCCACCGGCGCGACCGAGAGCTCCGCTCGGTCACGTTCGATGGCGACCACAACCGCCGCGGCCACCTCCTCCGGCGAGCTTGTGCCGACACCGCGCGGGAGCGTCACGCCGGTGTCGGCGAACATCCCAGCCTCGCGGATGAAGCCGGGCAGAACCACCGACACACCAACTCCCGAGCTGCGCAGATCAGCACGCGCGGCGTGGGCAAAGCCCCGCAGACCGAATTTGGTGGCGCTGTAGATCGCTGTTGCTGGAGCAGCGGCCTTGCCGGAGAGGGAGGAGATGAGCACGATGTGCCCGCGGCCGCGGGCCACCATGTTCGGCGCCACAGCGCGGGCGAGTTCGATCGGTGCGCGCAGGTTCACGTCGAGCATGGTGTCGATCTGAGTTTGTTCAAGCTCGAGTAGGTGGCCCGAGGCGGGCAGTGCGGCGTTTGCGATGAGGACATCCGCGTCGCCGGCGGCTTCAATCAGCCGCGCGACGTCACCGCGCTTGGAGAGATCAGCCACCAGGGCCTCTGCGCCCAGTTCGCCGGCCAGCTGCTCCAGCGCCTGAAGCCGCCTGCCGGTGAGCTTCAGGCTCGCGCCACGCGCGTGCAGTGCTCGGGCGATCGCGACGCCGATCCCGCCTGATGCGCCAGTCAGCAGGACGTTCGCGCCCTCCAGCTTCACGGTTGGTCCACCACAACGCAGAGCATCGATCTGGGGCACTATACTGCGCGTCGATGCCGTCCAAAGATCTGATCGCGCTGTTTGGACCGACCGCCGTCGGCAAGACCGAGGTGGCGCTGGCGCTGGCGCGCCTGCTCAGAGGTGCCGGCGAGGATCCGGTCGCCGTATCGGCCGATGCACTTCAGGTCTATGCCGGGCTGGAGATCCTGACCGGCGCGGCCACAGCTCAGCAGCGCACTCAGTTGGAGCATCGACTCGTCTCCTTTCTACCCGTGGATGCTGAGTTCAGCGCTGGTCAGTACGCCGAGCTGGCGCACAGTGAGATCGATGCGCTGCTGGCCGACCACCGCCGTCCGATCGTCGTGGGCGGAACCGGGCTCTACCTGCGGGCAGCACTTGCCGACCTCTCCCTGCGGCCACCGCCGCGGGCCGGTGTGCGCGAGCGCTGGCAGGAGGAGTTGCAAAGGGTCGGCCCTGAGGCGCTGCACGCGGTCCTGGTCGCGCGCGCGCCATGGGCCGCGGAGCAGATCGCTCCCACTGACAGTCACCGGATTCTCCGAGCGCTGGAGCTCGACGATGCCGGTGACCTCGAACCGCACGCCGGAGAGTCGGAGTTGTGGACCGGGACCATGCGCGTTCCGACGCTCCTGGTCGGGCTCACCGCCGAACGTGAGCGGCTCTACGGGCAGATTGACGCCCGCGTCGAAGCGATGTTGGCGGCCGGTGTCGAGGATGAGGTGCGCGCTGCCAATGCCGCGGGTGCGAGTCGGACCGCGCGCAAGGCACTGGGATTTCAGGATCTGCTCAGCGGCGATGTCGAGGCCATGAAGCGCCGCACACGCAACTATGCCCGCCGGCAGCTGACCTGGATGCGGAAGTTGCACGGCATCCTGCACATTGACGTGACGGACAGGTCCGCCCAGAGCGTCGCTGAGGAGATCCACACGCACTGGCAGCGCGGATGAGCTCCGCTCGCCGCAATCCTCTAAGCGATCATCTACGCTCCGCGCCGTGAATTTCGAGAAGTGGCAAGCCCTCGGCAACGACTACCTGATCATCACCGCAGACGCGCTTGA
The DNA here is from genome assembly GCA_021820105.1 of Actinomycetes bacterium. Classification (GTDB taxonomy): domain Bacteria; phylum Actinomycetota; class Thermoleophilia; order Solirubrobacterales; family Solirubrobacteraceae; genus Palsa-465. Next base: position 44,249 of record JAKAED010000001.1, read on the forward strand.
GATCGAGCTGACCCCCGCCCGTATCCGCAAGATCTGCGCCCCGCATTTTGGACTGTCGGCGGATGGGATCCTGCTGCTCTCACCTCCATCGGAGCCGGGCTTTGTGGCAGCGATGCGGATCTTCAACCCTGACGGCTCAGAGGCTGAGCTCTCAGGGAATGGCGCGCGTGAAGCGATCCTGTACCTGCGGCGCCACTGGACCGACAAGAACCACTTCTCGATCCAGACGCTGGCGGGGGAGATCAGAGCAAATATCACCTCCGCAAGCACCTGCACGGTGGACATGGGTCGAGCCCAGCTGACCAGCTCAGACTTCCCGACAGGCACCTCCGAAGGCAGCGGCGAACTTGATGCGGGTGGTCGGACCTGGTCCTTCCAGCACGTACAGGTCGGCAACCCGCAGTGTTCGATCCGGATGGGCAGCGAGGCGGAGTTGCGGGCGCTTGACCTCCCCGCAATCGGCCCGGAGATCGAGCATCATCGCCTCTTCCCTCACCGGACGAACGTGTCCTGGTACACGGTCACGGACCACGATCGCATCCGCGCGCGGATCTTTGAGCGCGGGGTGGGGGAGACGTCGGCAAGCGGCACCGGCGCAACCGGCGCCGCCATCGCGCACGTTCTAAACGGAGGCGACTCACCGGTCACGGTGGTGCTAGATGGCGGCGAACTGGTGGTCGAAGTCGGTGAGGACCTTCATGTGAATCTGACCGGATGGGCGGTCCCCGTCATGCGCGGGACGATCGCTGATGAGCTGATGGAGGAGTTGCGTGCGACCGAGTAGCCGTCTCGAAAAGATCCCCCCGTACCTGTTTGCCGAGCTGGAGCGCAAGATCGCGGAGAAACGGGCGGCCGGGATTGATGTCATCAGCCTCGGTATCGGTGACCCCGATACACCGACCTACCCGGCGATCGTGGAGGCCGCACAGGCGGCCGTGGCCGATCCAAGCACCCACCAATATCCAAGCAACCGTGGCCGGCAGGACTTCCGCGAAGCGGTTGCCGAGTTCTACCAGCGACGCTTTGGCGTGACCCTGGACCCGGAGACGGAGGTGATGCCGGCGATCGGAGCCAAGGAGTGCATCTTCAACCTCAACCTTGCGTTTCTGGACCCAGGTGACCTGGCGCTCGCGAGTGATCCCGGCTATCCCGTCTACACCGGCGGTCCCCTGCTCGCGGGTGCGGAAGCTGAGCTGATGCCCCTGATCCCGGAGCTTGGTTTCGCACCCGACCTCAGCGCTCTGAGTGCGGACGTCCTCCGCCGCGCGCGCCTGATGTTCTTCAACTATCCAAACAACCCGACGGGAGCCGTCGTGCCCGAGGGTTTCTTCCAGCGAGTGGTCGAACTGGCCGGTGCACATGACTTCCTGGCCGTTCACGACAACGCCTACAGCGAGACCACCTACGACGGCTATGTGGCGCCATCGTTCCTGGCCACCCCCGGGGCGAAGGAGATCGGTGTCGAGGTGTTCTCCTTGTCGAAGGGCTACAACATGACCGGCTGGCGCTGCGCGGCCATTGTCGGCAACGCTGAGGCGATCGCCCAGTACTGGCGGCTGAAGTCCAACATCGACTCGGGTCTGTTCGAGGCTGTCCAGCGAGCCGGCATTGCAGCCCTGCAACCTGCTGTTGATGCGGATGTGCGGGCGATGAATGAGGTCTACGCGCGCAGGCGTGACCTGGTGTGTGATGCGCTTGCACAGGCGGGGGTGGAGGTCACACGACCAAAGGGGACCATTTACATCTGGGCACCGATCCCAGCCGGGTTCGCCAACTCCGCCGCCTATTGCGAGCATGTCCTGGAGCACGCGGCCGTGGTCATCTCGCCAGGAGGCGCCTATGGCCGCAGCGGCGAGGGTTTCTTCAGGATCTCTCTCACCACCCCTGACGAACGGCTGCTCGAAGCCGTGGCGCGTCTGCGGGCGCTCTGAGAGGCAGCGGCACCAGCGCCTGCAACCGCGGCGGGGGTTGTAATGTCGATCCCATGGCTGCGCCACACACAACCGAACGCCAGGCCCGCGCCCGTCAGCGCGCCTTCATGATCGCGGCGCTGCCAGCCGGCGGTCTGGAGCAGCTTCACGAGCTGGGTGAGCTGCTGCGTACAGCGGGCGTGGCCACGGTTGGTGCCAGCATCCAGCACCGCGACCAGCCTCACCCGAACACCTACATCGGGCCCGGCAAGCTCGAAGAGCTCAAGGACGAGATCAAGCGTGCTGACGCAAACGTCGTCGCCTGCGATGACGAGCTCTCACCCCGTCAGGAGCGCAACCTCGAGGCGGCGCTGGGCGTTCCGGTTGTCGACCGCACGGCGGTGATCTTGGACATCTTTGCCGCTCACGCACATACCGCGGAGGGCAAGTTGCAGGTGGAGTTGGCTCAACTGCAGTACAACCTGGCCCGCATGCGAGGTCTCTGGACGCACCTTGAGCGCCTCGGCGGCGGAGTTGGGACCAGGGGACCCGGCGAGACCCAGATTGAGACCGACCGGCGGCTGGCGCGCGACCGGATCTCATCACTCAAGCGCAAGCTGTCCCATGTGCGGTCGAACCGCACGATCATGCGAGCCGAGCGTGAACGGGCACATCTGCCTCAGATCGCCCTGGCCGGTTACACCAATGCCGGCAAGTCGACGCTGCTGAACGCTCTCACCGGAGCTGACGTGGGAGTGCGCGACCGCCTGTTCCACACGCTGGATCCCACCACCCGCGTCCTGCGCGCCGGCGGGCGTGACTACCTGTTGACGGACACCGTTGGCTTCATCAGCAAGCTCCCACATCAGCTGGTGGAGGCCTTTGGCGCGACCCTCGAGGAGACGCGACTGGCGGACCTGATCCTTCACGTCGTTGATGGTTCAGCGCCGGAGGAGGAGCGGTTGACGATGATTCGATCTGTTGAGGACGTGTTGGATGAGATCGGCGCGGCCGAGGTGCCGCGCCTGCTGGTCACCGGCAAAGTCGACCGCCTGGACGCGGCAGGTCGTGAGGAGCTCAGCCACCGCCATCCTGAGGCGATCCAGATCTCAGCACTGACTGGTGAAGGCCTGGCCGCGCTCACGGAAGCGATCGAGCAGGAGTTCTCGCGGCGTCTGCGGTTGGTGGAGTTGCTGATCCCCTACAGCGAGGGCTCGCGGCTGGCCGAGTTGCACGCGCTTGCGGGAGACCTGCAGCGGGAGGTCACCGCGGAGGGCGTGCGCGTCCAGGTCCGGCTGCCCGCGGCCGCGGCCGACCGCTTTGAGCGATTCGCGGTGCCGCCCACAAGGTCCGTGGCGCGCGTGGCGTGAGCGCGGCGCTTCCACCACTCAGGGTTCGCCGACTCAACGCATCGGCGATTCTGCCGGTCCGAGCACACCTGCATGACGCTGGTCTTGATCTGCACGCCTCCGAGGCGGTGAGGCTCGCTCCCGGATCACGTGCCAGCGTCGGCACGGGCGTCGCGGTGGAGATTCCAGCGGGGCACGCCGGACTGGTGCTTCCCCGCTCAGGGCTCGCCGCTCGCCACGGGATAACCCTTGTGAACGCACCAGGTCTGATTGACGCGGGGTACCGAGGCGAACTGCGGGTTCTGCTGCTCAACACCGACCGCGAGGAGGAGTTCCTGATCGCGCCGGGCGACAGGATCGCTCAACTGGTGCTGACCGCCATCACGACGGCGGCTGTTGTGGAGGTGGAGGAGCTTGAAGAGAGCGAGCGAGGCACCGGCGGATTCGGATCCAGTGGTGGATTCGGGCCCCAGTGATCAGCCCGAGCCAAAGACCGTGGTGTTGGAGTGGAAGGCATTGGTGGCGGTCTGAGTGGTGACGGTGGTGGTTGACGGCACCGGGGCGTAGCGAGCCGGCGGGAGGACGCCGTTGCCCTCAAGGAACTGCCGTGCGATCTCCTCTGGCGGACGACCGAGCAGGTACTCGGCGTTCAGGCCGCGAACTGCCCGGAGGGTCAACAGCGCGTCCACACGGTTGAGTGTGCGCCTGAACGCCGGCCCCTCCGCCCTCAGCACAGCCGGAGTGGTGACTGGAACCACGTTCCCGAAGCCGAACACATGCTTGGGGTCGGTGAGCAGGCGGTACTTTGGGCCGGTCAATTCAGGGTCGGTCGTATTGGCCCACGCGACCTGGATGTCGCCGGAGTCCAGCCGCCCATATTGGGCGCCGGCCGTCATCCCGCGCACAAACGGGCGCAGGTGGTAGGCCTCCTCCAGTTCGGGGAGACTCGCGGCTGAGCTCGCCTGGAAGGTGGTGGGCCAGCCGAGCGCCAGCTTCGGGCCATGCCTCAGATCAGCAATGGAGTGCAGGTGGTTGAGTCGTGCGTACTCAGAGGTGACCGCCAGCGCGGAGGTGTCACTGAACGGCGTGGGTTTGAGCAGGACGAGTCCCTGTCTGCGGGCGTACCGTTTCCCGGCTGCAAACGCGGCCCTGGTGCTGGCAAAGCCACGGCTGAGACCGGCCACCGAGCTGTCCCAGGCGTTGAGGTATTCCGGGTAGACATCCAGGCTGCCGGTGGAGAGACCGGTCAGGCGCACAGCGGGCTCGCCGATGTTTGTGCTCAGCCTCACGGTGTAGCCCTGTTGCTCGAGCGCGAGCCGGTAGAGCTGGCCGATGATGAACTGCTCGGGCCAGTTGCCGTCACCGACGATGATCGTCGGTGCGCCCGCGTGGGGGGATGGCTTCGCCGTGGTTGACGCGCTCACGGTGGTGACAACTGGTTGGGTTGCGGTCGCCTGCGTGCGATCCGCGGTCCTGCTGACTCTGACCCCGGCGCCGCAGCCGGCAAGCAGGCCACTCACGAGCGCTACCAGCGCGGCGATGGCAAGCCAGTAGCGAGCGCGAGGCGCGCGACGCAACTCCGGGGCGCCGTCTGGTCGTTCTGGGTTGCGCATCGGGCTGGTCCTCACACGCCGGCGGCTCGGCGCGCGTCCGCATGAGCCTGGTCCTCAAGGGCGTCCTCGAGCGGGGGCAACGCGATCCCGCCCAGTGCCGTGGAGATCAGCCAGTCAGCGAACCAGGCGTTCTTAGGCAGCAGCGGGCCATGCAGGTACGTACCGAGCACGCTTCCCGAGAAGGCGCCCTCGCGCTGGTCGGCGCCGTTGTTGCCGTGGCCTCGCAGGACCCGTCCCAAGGGTGCTGCACCGGGCCCGATATGGGTACGCCCGGCGTGGTTCTCGAAACCGGCAAGGACCTGGTCTGACGCGCCCGGCAGGTCCACGGTGATGGCTACGTTGCCAATCAGCCTGGGACCATCCGAGCGGACGGTGCGCACATCCAGCAGCCCCACGCCTGGGAGCTCCGCATCCCCCACCTGGTAGGCGTGACCCAAGAGCTGGTAGCCACCGCACACGCCGAAGATCACCGCGCCCCGCTGCGCCGCGGCGGCGAGCGCTGAACGTTTGTGCTCGACCAGGTCGGACGCGCAGAGCTCCTGATCACGATCCTGTCCGCCGCCCATGTAATACAGGTCGGCTGCGTCAGCATCAAGCTCCTCACCAATGCCAACGCCGTTGAGCTCAAACCCGATCCCGCGCCACTCACATCGCCGCTGCAGCATCAGCAGGTTGCCGCGGTCCGCGTAGATGTTCATCAGGTCGGGATAGAGCGCGCACACGCGCAGTGGGCCGGCGTCAGACACCGAAGATCACAACCTCGCTGGCGATGTGCTCGTCGGTGGGAGGGATGCGCAAGACGTCAACCGGTCTGAGTCCGGCGTCGCGCCCATTCTGCTGCAGCTGTGAGACGGTGAGCACATCCAGTGCGATGCGGTCATCACTCAGTACGCGCGCTCCGTCGGGATCCACGATCTCACGTCGCCGCTCAAGCACAAAGGTGTCGCCCTGGCGCTGGACGGCGGTCGGCTGGCTGAAGTAGGCGCGGCCGGCGATCTCCGCGATGTCAGGCAGTGGCGAGGGATCTCCCTCCTGCCAGCGGAACTCTTCAAAGTCATCAATCGGCGCGATTGAGACCGCTAGCTGACCGCGGGGCGACAGGTGCTCAAGGGCGCAGCTCAGGAACGCGAGCCTACCCGCGGCACCACCCAGCAGTTGAACCGTCTGCATCGGGACCAGGATGAGGTTGAAGGAGCGGCCTGCGAGGTCGAAGTCGCGCGCGTCTGCTTGCACCGTCTCAACCCGCAGACCGGCGGCTCGCCGCTGCAGTTCTTCAAGCAGTTCCGGATCACGGTCCAGCGCCACGACCGCGTGACCCGCGCGCGCCAGTGACAACGTCACACGACCTGTGCCGGCACCCACGTCGAGAACCGGTGTCCCGGAGGCCTGGCGGTCTGCAAGTTCCCCCCACAGTTGCAGGTCGCGGGTGTAGTGGCCGCACTCAAGGTCGTGCCAGATCACGCCCGTCATGCGGCTGTCTCCCAATACGAGGGCACGTGACCGCGCGCCGAGAGTTCGGCGCGCAGCGCCAGCAGCGCCGTGTATGTGGGCAGCGCGAACAGTCGCCCCTGCCCAGCGCGGGCGAGGGCCAGATCCAGCGCCTGCGCGAGGTCGGGGACCACCGTCAGTGCTGACTCCGGCACGCCCGCGTACTTGAAGCGAACCGCCAGTTCCGCGGCACGAGTCCCTGAACAGGTGATGTGACGCACGTGCGGGGCCAGCAGCTCAAAATCGGCGTCCCACACCCATGAGACGTCGCGTCCGTCAGCCACGTTGTCGTTGAGGATCGTGAGCAGTTCAAGCTCGTCTGCCTCCAGAGTCAGTGTCCGCATCACCTCGTTGGCGCCCGCCGGGTTCTTGATCAGGAGCAACTGCAGTGATGTGTCAGCGACCTGAACCGTCTCCGCGCGGCCAAAGGCGGCCTGCGCGGCTTCGAGTCCCGCCACGATCACGTCAAGCGGCACCTCCAGCGCCAGGCACAGCGCCGTTGCCGCCAGCGCGTTGTAGACGTTGTAGAGACCTGGCAACCGGAGCAGCACGGACCGCCGACCGCTCGGAGTCACGAGCATGAAGGTCGCGGCACTGGTTCCGTGCAGGGTGATGTGCTCGGCACGCACGGACGGCTGCGGCCGCTCCCGCCCGCACTGAGCGCAGTGATAGTGCCCGAGATGGCCGAGATAGATGACGTCATAGACATAGGGTGCGCCACAGCGCCGGCAGTGCTTTGAGTCTGAGGCGTGCTGCATCTCCGGCAGAGCGAGCTCATTGTCATCCACACCAAAATAGGTGACGTCTTGGTGGGTACGTCCGAGGTCGGCGATCAGCGGGTCGTCTGCGTTGAGCACGAGCGCCGTCGTACCGGGGAGTCCGGCGACGACATCGGCCCATCGGGAGGCGATCGTCTCCAGTTCGCCGTAGCGGTCGAGCTGATCTCTGAAGAGGTTGCCGAGCAGCATCGCCTTTGGCGCGACCTGCTGGGTGACGGGGCCAAGCCAGAACTCATCGACCTCAAAGAGCCCCATATCACCGGCGATGCCGCCTCCGGCACGTGCTGCGGAGAGCAGCGTCGACGCGACACCGCCCTCCATATTCGCGCCCGCCCTGTTATGCACCAGCTCGTGTCCCGCCAGGCGGAGAACGGTGGCTGTGATCCCGGCTGTGGTGGTCTTCCCGTTGGTGGCGCTGATCACGGCGCTGCCGTGCGCGAGACGCGCCGAAAGCTCGCTGATCGCCTGCGGTGCAAGTCTCAGCAGCACTCTGCCGGGCAGGCTCGTGCCGCCGCCGCGGCCGGTCGCGCGAACCGCGCGTCCGACGGTTCGGGCCACCCGGATCTTGGTTCCCAGGAGCGTCATTGCCGCGGCACCAGCACCCGCGCCGCGCCCGGCAGTACACGCAGTGCGGCCGGCAGCACTGCCAGCGGGTCGCCGTCGGCGTAGATCGTGAACGGCCGGTCCGCGCTGATCTCGATGCTGCGACCGCGCAGGATCGTGACCTCCTGCTGATCCACGTGCGTGCCGTCAAAGACGCTTGGGAGCAGGCGCAGAAACCTGCGTCGGGGGAGATCCGCGATCAGCACCACGTCAAAGTAGCCGTCGGTCAGCGAGGCCGCTGGTGCGAGCCGCATTCCGCCGCCGTGCATCCCGGCATTGGCGACCGCGACCGTGTACCCGTAAACGGCATGTTCCTCGTCATCCACCTGCACCCTGAATGAGGCGGGCTTCCAGCCAGCCAGGGCACGCAGGCCCCCGTAGGTGTAGACGTAGCGTCCACGGATCAAGCGTGCCGCGTTGGCGATCCGATTCGCCTCCGAGTCGAAGCCGCAGGTTGCGATGCCGAGGAAGGCGTGGTCTCCAGCGGTCCCCATGTCCACCGCCAGCGGCGTGCCTTCAGCCAGCACGGCTGTGGCGGCGACGGGCTCGAGCGGCAGTCCGACGCAGCGGGCGAAGTCGTTGCCGCGACCACCGGGCAGCACGCCGATCACCGTATTTGTGTCACGAACCGCGTCCGCGACCGCGGCCACAAGTCCGTCACCGCCATAGGCCACCGGCAGCTCACCGTTGTTGGCTGCCGCCCGAGCCAGCGAGCGTGCATGTTCCAGGTCCAGGGTGAGCTCCACATGGTGCTCAAGACCGTGGTGCCCCAGAGCGGAGCGCACGGCCGGCAGGCCCTGAAGCGCTCGCCCGCCGCCGGACACCGGGTTCACGATCAGTGACAGCATCAGCTCGAGAGTACGAGCGCGCCCAGATTCTGTCCGATCGCCACCGGTTTCGGCTCGGTCGCCGCCTCAGCCTGCTCCCGGGTGGTGATACCGCTCAACACAACCGCCGCGTCGAGTCCGGCTGCTGTGGCGCCCCCCAGATCGGCCACGAGGTGGTCGCCGATGACCAGCGTGCGCCCCGGTCCAAGTCGGTCCAGCGCCACCCTGAACACCTGCGGGTCAGGCTTACCGACGACGCGCGCGCTCACCCCCGTGGCGTATTCAAGCGCAGCCGTCACAGCGCCGGTTCCGGGCGCGATGCCGCCGGCGGTGGGATAGTTCCGGTCGCGGCCGCCTGAGATCAGTTCGGCGCCCGCCAGCAGCGCGCGTGTTGCCGTCAACAGCTCCGCGTAGGCGAATTCTTCATGGGCCACGGCCACCACAACGTCGGCGCTCTCGGCCCGCGGCGTCAGGTTCACTACGCGCTGCCCCGCCTCTCTGACGTGTCGGAAGACGGCTGGGGCGCCGATCACAAAGACATCCGCGCTCGTTGTGCGGCCGGCCAGCAGATACTGGATCGCCGAGCCGACGCTCACGATCTCCTCGACCGCGGCTGTGCAGCCGATCGACCAGAGCTTGCGCACGTACTCCTCGGGCGACCGCAGACCGTCATTGGTCACAAACGCGAGCCCTCTGCCACTGGCGCGGATTGCGGCGATTGCCTCAGGTGCGCGCGGGGTCGGCGCTCCCCCCACCCACACGGTTCCGTCCAGGTCGAGGATCACGTGGTCATAGCCGTCCAGCAGCGGAGCGAGTGTCATCGGCCGATTATCTCGGTGATCCGGGTGCGATCACTCTGCGAAGAGGCTCTGCTGTGCTGGAGGCGGAGGATCCAGCAGGCACTCGGGACCGTCATTGCGGATGTCACTGACCGCCGGACCGACCGGTCGCATCGCCATTTCATCCGGGCCGAGCCCGCTCAGCATCTCCACAAGCGTGCTGACGCTGCCATCCGGTGCCAGCCAGCGGCTCTCCTGCTCAGGCCGCAGAATGACGGGCATACGGTCGTGGACCTGGGCGACAAGCGGATTGGCGGCGGTGGTCAGGATCGTGCAGCTGCGCAGCTCGTCAGCCTGTCCCCGATGCCAGACAGACCAAAGTCCGGCGAAGGCGAACAGCTCGTGATCGGCGCGGGTGATGTGGAACGGCTGCTTGCGCCGTTGGCCGGGAAGCTGCTGCCACTCATAGAAGCCGTCCGCCGGGATCAGGCAGCGAAACCGCTCCAGGGCGCCTCTGAAGGCGGGGCGATCCGTCACGCTCTCGACACGCGCGTTGATCAGCTTGAGGCCCACCGCCGAGCTCTCAGACCAACTGGGAACCAGACCCCACCGCAACAGCTCCCCGCGCGGAGCGCCGTGGCGGTCGGTCGTGACCGCCGCGATCTCAGTGCCAGGGGCGATGTTGAAATGGGGAGTGAGGGCGAGCGACTCTCCGACCGGGAAGCGAGCGCGCAGCTGATCCGCGGGTATCGCCAGTGAGTAGCGCCCACACATCGGACTGCGCTGGCTGAGTTGTGGCTCAGCGGCCCGATGCTCGCGACGCGGCGTCCGCTCGCCGTTTGGCCGTTGCGGCCTTCTGGCGTCGGCGGCCGTAAAGGGCGAGTCCGGCAAAGACCACGATGACGAGCAGGACGCCATAGAAGATCGCGAGGTCGATCGAGATCCCACCGGCCGCCTGACCGACGCCCTCCACGATGCCGAAGCCGAGCCCGAGAATCGCCACGACCGCAGCGAGCGCGACGACGATACCGCGGATCCGCGCGATCACGCCCGCGCTGGACGGCGGGGCGATCAGGCCGAAAACACGCAGGCCAAACAGCTGCCACCGACCCGGTGCCTCAACGCCGAGACGCTCGGTCGCGGCCTTGAGATCGCTTGCGCGGCGCTCAGCGACGGCCAGCGCGACGTCCGCCTGCCGGCGGATCTGCATCCGCTCCTGGGGCCTCGCGGCCGCCAGCGCCTTGCGAAAGTGCTCCCGTGCGGCGTCGGCGTCGTACCGCTCGGCAGCGCGTGCGCCGAGAATCGTCTGGGCCATCGCGCGGTAGCGGGTCTCAGCCTCGAGCTCCTCGTCACTGCGGGACTCAAGCGCCTGCATCGCGGCAAGTTGGTTCTTCGGATCGATACGGATCGCGCGCTGTTGCTTCGGCATGAGCGGGAGTCTAGTTGCTAAAGGGACACCAGCCGGTTGAACAGGTTCGTCAGGGTCAGCTGCGGATCTTCACAGAGTCCACTGTGCACCGCCGAGGTTTGGATGATCGTGCTGGACGGCGCCACCAACCAGTGAAAACGCTCTGACTGTGACAGCGCCGCGATCGGTCCCGCGTCAGCTTCCCCGGCGGCCACGCGCACGCGGGCGTCCAGATGCGCGCGCACCGAGTCCAGGTCCACGTCCCCCGCCAGCGTCGAGATGCGGCGTGGGTCGAGCGCGACCCGCGCCGCGAGGAAGCGGCGTGTGCGGCAGAAGACGATCACGCCGACGTTGAGGAACTCCTCACGCTCGACGCTGGGCACAAGCCTCAGCACCGCGTACTGAAAGGGCTCAGGCGCCATGCGCGGCCCCGGAAGCGAAGCTCCGCGGTGGCGCCAGGCGTGCCACCAGGTAGTTGATGTAGCCGGCACGCGCTGTGGCCGGGTCGTCACCGAGCCACTCGTCTGGCACGAGCTCCACCGCCGCGGCGATGGATGCCTCGTCGAGCATTCCGGCCAGGCGCACGTCGGCCTCCGCCAGCGCTGTTGCGAGTGGTAGCAGCACGTGGTCGGCGATCAGTGGGAAGGGCTCCCGCGCGCGGCTGACCAGATCGCGATCACTGTGGTGTGCGTAGAGCGCGGCGCCATGATCGATCAGCCATGTCTGCCGGTGCCAGACCAGCAGGTTGGGGTTGCGTGCGGTCCGGTCCACATTGGTGGTGAACGCGTCGAACCAGACGATTTCCGAAGCCTCCCGGGCGCTGAGCTGCCCGGGCCTGGCGGGGTTGTAGTCGAGTGAGCCGGGCAGAAAGTCGATCCCGCAATTCAGCCCGGCGCTGGCCGTGACCAGCTCGTTGATCTCGGGATCGGGCTCGGTCCGGCCCAATTCGGCCTGGAGCTCAACAAGCACTATCTCCGGCACCCGCAGTCCCAGGGTCCGAGCCAGCTCGCCGACGATCACCTCCGCCACAAGGGCCTTGAGGCCCTGCCCGGCGGCACGGAACTTGACCACATACAGACCGTCATCATCGGCCTCAACGAGTGCGGGCAGCGAGCCGCCCTCGCGCAGCGGTGTCACGTAGCGCAGGGCGTGGACCGTCCGAAGCATGCGAGGATCATGTCAGCGCACGAACCACAACGCATGAGGAGCTGGAAACGGATGTCAATGGCCGACTTCAACACGCAGGTCATCGCGGAGTTCAGGGAGAACGGCGGCAGGGTCGGTGGCGCCTTTGAGGGCGCACCGCTGATCCTTGTTCACCATGTCGGCGCCCGCAGCGGTCAGGAGCGTGTGACCCCGCTCGTCTATCTGGCGGATGACGGTCGCTATGTCATCTTCGCCTCAAAGGCGGGCGCTCCCGACCACCCCGCCTGGTACCACAACCTGAAGGCCAATCCGGAGACGCGCGTTGAGGTTGGCGACCAGACGCTCCAGGTCGTGGCCGAGGAGGCGACCGGCGCGGAGCGCGACCGGCTCTACAGCGCGCAGGTGCAGGCCATGCCCCAGTTCGGGGAGTACGAGGAGAAGACCGACCGCACGATCCCGGTGATCGTGCTCACGCCGAGAGACTGATGGCGCGCGACCGCGACTTCGATTACGACTGGGTGGTCATCGGGTCCGGCTTCGGAGGCAGCGTCTCCGCGCTGCGACTCGCGGAAAAGGGCTACTCGGTCGCGGTGCTGGAGAGCGGTCGCCGCTTCGCCGACCAGGACTTTGCGCAGCGCACCGCGCAGGTCCGCCGTTACAACTGGATCCCGCATCTGGGAATGCGCGGGATCCTGCGGCTGAGCGTGTTCAAGGACGTGTTTGTGCTGTCCGGCAGCGGGGTTGGGGGTGGCAGCCTCGTCTACGCCAACACGCTCTACCGCGCGCGGCCTGGCTTCTACGAGAACCCGCAGTGGTCAGGGCTCGCCGACTGGGAGCGTGAGCTGGCCCCGCATTACGCCGAGGCCGAGCGCATGCTCGGCGTGACCGACTACGACCGTGATGGCGTCGCTGATCTCCTGCTGCGCGAATACGGCGAGTCGATCGGGGTGGGGGACAGCTACAAGCGCACGCCGGTGGGCGTCTTCCTGGGAGAGCCGGGAAGGACGGTTCCCGATCCGTACTTTGGCGGGGAGGGGCCGGACCGGACGGGCTGCCTGCGTTGCGGCAGCTGCATGATCGGCTGCCGTCACGGAGCCAAGAACACGCTCGTCAAGAACTACCTGTGGTTCGCCGAACGGCAGGGGGTGCGCGTCTTCTCGGAGCGCAGCGTCACCGACATCCAGCCGCTAGGTGACGGTTCCGGACGTGACGGTTATCTGCTCGTTCACAAGCGGTCAGGCGGGATGCTGCGCACACAGCAGCGCACGTTGCGTGCGCGCGGCGTGATAGTCGCAGCGGGAGCGCTTGGCACCAACCGGCTGCTCCAGCGCTGCCGGCTCAACGGTTCGCTGAGCCGCCTCTCAGACCGGCTCGGGTACCTGGTGCGTACCAACAGCGAGGCGATCATCTCGGTGTGCGCACCTGAGGGTTCTGGGTACGACTTCAGCGACTCCGTGGCCATCACCTCGAGCATCTACACCGACCCGGAAACCCACATCGAGGTTGTCACCTACGGCGCGGGCGGCGACAGCCAGAGCTTGCTGCGCCAGTTGATGGTGACCGCTGGGCGCCGCGGTACCAGGCCACTGCACTTTGCGCTGGCGTGCCTGAGGCACCCGCGTGAGGCACTTGGGGCTTTCAGGATCAAAGGCACCGGGCGGCGGTCGGTGATCCTGCTGGTGATGCAGTCACTGAACAATTCAATGCGGCTGAAGGTGAGGCGGCGGCTGCCGGGTGGCGCTGTCATGCTGACCACCGAGCAGGATCCACACAATCCGAACCCCGACAGCATCCCGATCGCCTACGACGCCGCGCGTTGGTTTGCCAGACGAGTGGGCGGCACCGCCTACTCCGGTATCACCGAGGCCGTGCTGGGGATTCCGCTCACCGCCCACATCCTCGGCGGAGCTGTGATCGGCACCGGGCCTGAGAGCGGTGTGATCGATTCCCGCCACCGCGTCTTTGGGTACGAGAACCTGCTTGTCTGTGACGGGGCCGCCGTCCCGGCGAACGTTGGTGCGAATCCGAGCCTGACGATCACCGCACTGGCCGAGCGGGCAATGACCTTCATACCAGCCGTAAACGAACAGGAGAACACACGTGCGGTACCGCAAGCTCGGCAACTCTGACCTCGAGGTCTCCGAGATCTCACTCGGCGCCTGGCTCACCTACTCAGGCGGCGTCGAATTTGACCAAACCCGCGCGTGCACCGACGCGGCCTTTGACGCCGGCATCAATTTCTTTGACACCGCGAATGTCTACGGGCGGGGTGCCGCCGAGACAGCATGGGGAGAGATTCTCTCGGGACGGCCGCGCGACTCCTACATCCTCGCCACCAAGGTCTACGGACCGATGTCCGACGACCCGGCTGATCAGGGGCTCTCCGCCGCTCAGATCGCCAAGCAGATAGACGCCTCGCTGGCGCGCCTGCAGACTGATTACGTGGACCTCTACCAGGCGCATCGCTTTGACGTGGACGTGCCGATCGAGGAGACGGTTGAGGCCTTCCAGCAGCTCGTGGATCAGGGCAAGGCTCGCTACATCGGCTTCAGCGAGTGGACTCCCGAGCAGATTCGTGCTGCCGTGGAGGTCGCCGGCCCCGACCTGTTCGTCTCATCGCAGCCGCAGTACTCGATGCTCTGGCAGGCGCCGGAGGCCGAGGTCTTCCCGCTCTGCGCCGAAAACGACATCTCCCACGTCGTCTGGTCGCCGCTGGCTCAGGGCGTGCTCACCGGCAAGTACCGGCCGGGCGAGCCGCGGCCTGAGGGCACCCGGGCGACGAGCGAGTCGATGGGTGGGTTCATGGACCGCGTGATGACCGACGAGGTGCTGGAGGCGGTCCAGCGCCTGGATCCGATCGCCAAGGACCTTGGGATCACGATGACCCAGCTGGCGCTGGCCTGGGTACTCCGGCGGCCGGAGGTCGCCTCGGCGATCGTCGGCGCCTCCAGGCCCGAGCAGGTGCATGCGAACGCGTCGGCATCCGGCATCGAACTGTCAGCGGACACGATCGCGGCGATCGACGACGCGCTTGGCGAGGTGCCGGTCAAGGGACAGACCCTCGCGGGCTGGGCGCGCGACGGGGTACGGCGACGCTAGGGCGACTGTGAGCTGGTGGCCGTCCCGCTGGACGGCCACCTCACCGCCACCAGGCGTTCAGCACCCTGCGCCAGTTGTTCCAGGCAATGGCGCGGATCTCCTCTGGGCTGAAGCCATCCGCGGCCAGCGCGTCCAGCAGCTTCGGGTAGCCGGCGACATCGCCCAGGGCGGTCGGCACGGTGGTGCCGTCAAAGTCAGAGCCAAACGCGACGTGCTCGATCCCGATGCGATCAGCGATGTGGCGGATGTGCTGGACGATCAGCGAGAGCGGTGTGTGCTCGGGGTCGTCGGCGAAGTCGGGGCGCAGGAAGTAACAGGCGAACACCACCCCGACGAGCCCGCCGCTGGCGCCGATGGCGTCCAGTTGCGCGTCGGTCAGGTTGCGTGAGCAGGCTGAGATCGCATGCACGCCTGCGTGGCTGACGGTCAGCGGGCCGATGTCCAACCGCGCGACGTCCCAGAAGCCGGCTTCGTTCAGGTGGCTGAGGTCGACCGCGATGCCAAGGTCTGCGGAGCGCTGGACGAGCCGCTTGCCGGCCGGAGTGAGTCCGGGGCCTGTGTCGGGGGTCGCTGGGAAGGCGAACGGAACGCCATGGCCAAAGGCGTTGGGCCGGCTCCAGACGGGCCCGAGCGAGCGCAGACCGGCCGCATGCCATGTATCGAGGTCCTCAAGCGCCGGGTCAATCGCCTCGGCTCCTTCCAGGTGCAGGACGACCGCGGGCCGTGACGGCGACTCAGCGGCCGCGTCGATGTCGGCGATTGAGCGTGCGACGCGCACGTGCCCCTCGCGCTCGAGGCGCAGCAGACGGCCGGCGGCCGCCAGACTCTCCGCGGCGGCACGGGCATGCTGCACCCTGCGACCAGGCGGACCGCTGTAGCCACCGCCCGGCTGCGGGTGCGGCCTGGCCGCGTCATCGCGCGATTCGACGAAGACGGCAAAGATCCCACCCCGTACTCCGGCGGACCGCATCCTCGGGAGATCGAGGTGGCCGCTGGGGCTGCCGGTGGCCAGGTGGCCGTGGTGTGGCGCGGTGAGCGCGTCGTTGTGCCCGTCGAAGATCGGTGTCGTCGCTGGTGGTGCGGGCTCGGTCGGCACGCCGTCATTGTCGTCTAACTGCGAGCATGGGTGGGTGACGGTGCGCGAATCGCAGCTTGGCTTCTATCCCTGCCTGACCGTTGGCGGCGGCATGCCGCTGGTTGTGCTCGCCGGTCTCCTGCCGGCTGCCGGCGTCGCTCCCGGACTGCTGCGCGGTCAGCACGAACGCACAGCAGCGCTGTTCGCGCGCGGGCGCCAGGTCTTTTACGTGAACCGCAGGCCACGCATGCCGCGTGGCGCCACCATGGCTGAGATCGCCGCTGAGCACGCCGCCGCCATGCGGATGAGCTTCGGTCGCCCGGTGGACCTACTGGGGGTGTCGACCGGTGGCAGCATCGCGCAGCAGATCGCGGCCGAGCACCCAGACGTGGTGAGGCGACTGGTCCTGATCAGCACCGGCTGCCGGCTCGGACCGGCGGCGGCTCTGGTGCAGCGTCAGGTGGCGGCGCGAGTACGAGCCGAAGCGATCCCGCAGGCCTGTGCCGTGATCGCCGCCGATCTGGCTCCTGTCGGCCCGCTCGCGCTGCTGGCTGGAGCGGCCGGTCGCCTTGTCGGCCCGCGCCTGCTGGGACGCGAGGGGCTTGACGACATGGCGACGATGGCTGAGGCCGAGGACAGCTTCGACCTGGCCCGCCTGCCGCCGATTCAGGCGCCGACACTGATCATCGGCGGCGGGCGGGACCGTTACTACGAGACGAGCCTCGTCGAGGAGACCCGGCGGCTGATCCCCAACTGCCGGGTTGAGATTCTGCCCCTGCTCGGCCACATCACCGTGCTCTCACACCCGCGGACGCTTCGCAGCGTCAGTGAGTTCCTGTCTGCTGGACAAAGTAGTGCCCCTGCTCCAGGTCCGCGATCAGGCCCGGGTGCTCAGGGGTCCAACCGAGGCTGTCACGCGTCTGCAGCGCAGATGTCGGGTTATCCTCGCCGACGAACGGTGCCAGGAACGCGAAGTACTCCTCAGCTTCCTCGGCGGGGATGCTCCTGACCGGAACGTCGAGCTTGCGGCCGATGGTCTCGGCGATCTCGCGGAAGGCGATCCCTTCATCACCGACGGCGTGCAGGCGAGTGCCCGCCGGCGCTGCCTCGAGTGCGAGCCGATAGATCCGGGCGGCGTCACGCGTGTGTCCCGCCGGCCAGCGGTTGCTCCCGTCACCGAGGTATGCGGCGTAACCCCTGGCGCGGGCGATGCCGATCAATGCTGGAATGAAGCCGTGGTGATCAATGTCGCTGTGCACGGTGGGAGGGAGGCGCACCACCGATGAACGCACTCCCTGGGCCGCCAGGGAGATGAGGTGATTCTCGGTATCGACCCGGGGGCCACCGGAGATCACGTCATGCTCGGTGCCGGTGCGCCCTGAGATGCCGCCGCGGGCGAGCATCAGCGTCCCAGATGTGCCGACAAACGGTTTACCCGAGCCCGACAGCGCCTCCCCGATGGCAGAGACAGCCGCAAAATCGGACTCCACGGCACCCATCCAGTTCCCGCTTGCCATCCAGTCGTGTTTGAACGCGAGGTGGATGACGCCGTCAGCCTGAGCGGCCGTCGTGGCCAGAACATCATGCTCGTCGAGGGTTCCGCGCACAACGTTGGCGCCGGCAGCCGCAATCTTGGCGGCCGCCTGATCTGAGCGGGCCAGGCCGAGAACCTGATGCCCGGCGTCCTGCAGTTCCGAGATCAGGGCTGAGCCGATGTGTCCGGATGCGCCGGTGACGAAGACCTGCATGGGGACCTCCACAGGGTCGTAATGACAGTTACTGACATCACTGTATCAGGTGTGACGACAGTAGCTGACATCACCTAGAATCGGGTCATGGGACGTTGGAGACCTGATGCCCAGGGGCGGCTCGCCGTAGCCGCCATGGAGCTGTTCACAGAGCGCGGCTACGAGCAGACCACCGTGGCAGACATCGCCGCGCACGCTGGACTGACTGAGCGGACCTTCTTCAGGCACTTTGCTGACAAACGTGAGGTGCTGTTCCCGGTCGGCACCTGGTTTCACGACCTGTTTGTCGAACCTGTCGCGGCGGCACCCGATGACATCTCGCCGATCGGCGCGGTCACACGCGCGCTGGCGACCGCCGCCAAGACGATGGAGGCCGAACCCGGGCGCGAGAACGCCAGAGCGCGCCACCGGATCGTGGCGTCCAATCCCGACCTGCTGGAGCGCGAGGTGGGGAAGCTCGCCGGTGTCGCTGCTGCGATCGCCGCGGCCCAGCGGGGCCGCGGCGTTGAGGAGCCCGCTGCGAGCCTGACGGCCGAGCTGTGCATCGCGGCCTTCCGCGTGGCGTTTGAGCGGTGGGTTGCCGACGGCGAGACACGCAGCCTCGGCGAGCTGATCGAGGAGTCCCTGGAGGGGATCGCGGCGGCCGTTGCCTGAGGCACGCCGTTGGGCATGCACGCTCAAGAGTTCAGGGTCGAGCGCGTTGAGGTCGAGCGCGTGCTGGCGCTGCGCCAGGCCGTGCTGCGGCCGCACCTCGGCCCCCAGCAGCGCTTCGAACTCCCGGATGATCGCCTTGAGAGCACCCTCTGCCTGGGGGCGGTGCTGTCTGACGGGACGGTCGTGGGAACGGCACGCCTCACGCGCGAACCGCCGCCCTTTGATGCCCGGGCGCAGCGCAGTTGGCGCCTGCGCGGGATGGCCACAGCTCCGTCCTTTCGTCGACGGGGGGTTGGCTCCGCGATCATGCGGGTGCTTGGAGCGCACGTGTCAGCCGAGGGTGGCGGCGTGCTTTGGTGTAACGCGCGGTTGGCGGCCGTCGGTTTCTATGAGCAGGGCGGTTTGCGCCGGTGGGGTGAGGTCTGGGATGAGCCGGAGATCGGTCCACACGTGGTCATGTGGACGGAGGTCCCGGCTGCAGGCGCGGCTCGCGCCCGGGCGGCTGGCGCGGAGCACGACGGCTGAGGATTCGCGGGATCTCGGCTTCGACAGGCCGCTCTCGTTGGAGCGCAATCGCGCGCTCGTAGTGGCGTACCTCAAGCGGATCGCCCTCGAGCAGCCGGTAGGCCGCGGTCGTGGGTTCGAGTTTCACCAGCAGCGTGCGACCACGGAAGTGCAGCCGGAAGCTGAGGCGGGTGATCGCATCCGGCAACCGTGGCCGGAAGGCGAGTTGCCCGCGCTCGTCACGCATACCGCCGAATCCGGCAACGGCGGCCGTCCAGGCGCCGGCCAGAGAGGCGATGTGAAGACCATCGCGAACGTTGTGCTCAAGGTCGTCGAGATCCATCAGCGCCGCCTCGCGGTAGTAGGCATAGGCGAGGTCGAGGTGCCCAACCTCCGCAGCGATCACCGCCTGGGTGCAGGCGGAGAGGGAGGAGTCACGCACCGTCAGCGGCTCGTAGTAGTCAAAGTCGGCGAGCTTCTGCGCCGGAGTGAACGACTCTGAACACAGGTGCAGCGCGAGCACCAGGTCGGCCTGTTTGACCACCTGCTTGCGGTAGAGGTCAAAGTAGGGGAAGTGGAGCATCAGGGGGTACTGCTCAGGGGCGGTCGCGGAGAAATCCCACACCTCATGCTCGGTGAAGCCCTCCGCCTGCGGATGCACGCCGCGCTGCTCGTCGTAGGGGATCATGATCGTGGCGGCCGCATCGCACCACGCGGATCGCTCCTCAGCATCCACACCGAGACGCTCGGCCAGATCGGGGTGACGCTGGGCCAACTCGGCCGCCGCTCGCAGGTTCCGCTGTGCCATGAGGTTGGTGTAGACGTTGTTGTCGGCCACCGCGCTGTACTCATCTGGACCGGTCACACCGTCGATCCGGAAACGGCCCTGGGCGTCATGATGACCCAGCGACCGCCACAGCCGGGCGGTTTCAACGAGCAATTCCAATCCGACCTCGCGTTCAAACTGCGCGTCGCTGACTGCGCTCTGATAGCGCACCACGGCGGCGGCGATGTCAGCGTTGATGTGGAATGCGGCGGTGCCCGCGGGCCAGTAGCCAGAGCTCTCGTCGCCGACGATCGTGCGCCATGGGAAAGCGGCCCCGTCAAGGCGCAGCTGCCTTGCGCGAGCCCGCGCCGGTGCCAGCGTGGAGTGCCGCCAGCGCAGCGCGTCGGCTGCCGCCTGGGGAACCGTGTAGGTCAGAACCGGCAGTACAAAGGCCTCGTTGTCCCAGAACGCATGGCCCTCATAACCAGGGCCCGTCAGGCCCTTTGCGGCGATTGCACGCTGTTCCGCGCGGGCGCCCGCCTGCAGCACATGGAAGAGCCCAAAGCGCGTGGCCTGCTGCAGTTCCGGGTCGCCCTCAAGCTCCACATCGGCCCGCTCCCAGAAGGCGTCAAGGTACTCGCGCTGGGCTCTGAGCAGCCCCTCCCAGCCGGTCGCGGCGGCCTCGGACAGGGCGGCAGAGACCTGATCCTGCAGCGCGGGCGCTGAACGGACACCGGACCACCCGTAGCCGATGTATTTGACGACACGCAGTGACTCTCCCGGCTGCAGCAGCGTTGAGACCACCATTCTGGCCACGTCCTCCAGCGCCTCGACCGAAGTTGTCGTCGACTCGGGTCCGTGGACCTCGTGACGCATCCCGGCGGCGATCCGGAGACCGCTGCCGACCGCGCGGTGCAGCAGGATGGCGCGCATATCGGTCGCCTCATGCAGCTCGCTCTGCAGCGGTTGTGTGGGGGCAGAGCCAGAGCGCGGATCGTCAGCGGTCTCCGGGAGCTGTTCGTTGGCGATCAGCTCCGACTGCACGACCACCCGCACGGGCTCATCCAGAGGGGCGACCTCATAACAGATGGCCGCGATCGCGCGCTGTGCGAGTGACACCAACCGCGTTGAGTCGACGCGCACCGACTGATGGGAGGGTGAGGTCCACTCCACTGACCTCCTCAGCACCCCGTCACGCATGTCCAGCAGACGCTCGTGGCGAAGCAGATTGCCGTAACGAACATCAAAGGGTGAGTCACCGACCAGCAGCCTCATGATCTTGCCGTTCGTCACGTTGACCACCGTCTGGCCAATCTCCGGGTCACCGTAGCCGGCCTCCGCATAGGGAAGTGGACGCGACTCCCAGAAGCCGGCCAGGTAGGTTCCAGGCAGGCCGTGCGGCTCGCCCTCATCAAGGTTTCCGCGCAGGCCGATATGGCCGTTGGAGAGCGCAAATACCGACTCACTCTGCGCCAACCGCTCAGCGTCAAAGGAGGTCTCACGGATCACCCATGGCTCGGCTGGGAAGGCGTGTTGCGCGATCATCGGCTGAGCAGTTCCTCCAGGTCAGACACCACCAGGTCCGCTCCGTGCGCTCTGAGCCCGTCGGCCTGACCCACACGATCGACACCGACCACCCAGCCGAATCCGCCGACGCGTCCCGCCTGGACGCCCGCCAGCGCATCCTCGAACACCGCCGCCTGCCGCGGCTCGACACCCAGCGCTCTGGCGCCGGCCAGGAACGTGTCCGGTGCCGGCTTACCCGGAAGGTGGTCCCGTGCGGCCACGACGCCGTCGATCACGGTGTCGAACAGCTCGCTCAGCCCAGCCGCGATCAGCACGTCATGGCAGTTCGCGCTGGAGGAGACCACTGCCCGTGACAGTCCCGCTGCCGCGGCCGCTCGGACGAAGCGGACCGAACCGGGATAGGACTCGACGCCCCGCTCGTGGATCAGCTTCAGCAGACGTGCGTTCTTGTCGTTTCCCACACCGTGAATCGTGAGCGCGTCGGTCGGATCATCGGGATCGCCCTCCGGCAGCTCTATGTCCCGGGACCGCAGAAACGACCTGACGCCGTCAGCCCGCGGCAGGCCGTCTACGTACTCGTCGTAGTCGTCCACCTGATCAAACGCGATGAACTCACGACCCTCTGCCACAGCACGCCGCTGCAGCAGCTCGTCAAAGGTCAGCTTCCAGGCACTGGCGTGGAGCTTGGCGGTCTGTGTGAGCACGCCGTCCAGGTCGAACAGGAGTGCGATGACGCTGTCTGGAAGACCGAACATCCACATATCTAATACCCCCGGAACGTGTGAGTTGCGGAAGTTGGTCTTGGAGCGTGGGAGTGGCTGCACCTGCAAAGCTGCGGAGATGCGCATCGAGCAACGCGGACAGGACGGCTTCGAGCTTCGCTCCGTTGCGGTGCCCGCGTTTGCGCCGGCGCTCCTCTTTGGACTCTCCGAAGGCTCGCTGCTGCCTGTGATCGTCGCCTCCACGCTGGCGCGCGGTGCAAGCACGTCAGTGGCCGCCCTGATCGGTGCACTGCTCGGCATCGGCTCACTGATCACGAACATCCCGGCCGGCAGGCTTGCGACCGTGATCGGGGAGCGCCGCGCGATGCTGATCGCTGCGCTCATCACCGCTCTGGGGCTGCTGCTATGCGTCGTGGACATCGGTCGCGGGACGGCTTCACTGTTCGTCTACGGGCTGGGGATCCTGTTGATCGGAGCAGCCAGCTCCGTCTTCAGCCTGGCCCGCCAGTCGTACCTGACGGAGATGGTCCCGATGCGGATGCGTGCCCGGGCGCTCTCAACTCTCGGGGGGACCATGCGCATCGGCATGTTCGCCGGCCCCTTCCTGGGAGCCGCGGCCACAAAGTTGGATGGCGTGACCGGGGCTTACCTGGTGAGCCTTGTGGCGATCGGCGGCGCCGCGGTGATCGTGCACCGGGCGCCAGAGCTCGAGTTGAGCGAGGAACATCGGCGGGCCGCCGCGAAGGTCACGACCGGCCGTGTGCTGAAGGAACATTGGCGCGTCTTCATCACGCTCGGCCTGGGCGTGCTGCTGCTGCAGGCGATCCGTCAGACGCGACCGAGCGCGATTCCGCTGTGGGCCAGTCACATCGGTCTGACGCCCGCCGACACGTCGATCGTCTACGGGATCGCCGGCGCCATCGACATGCTCACGTTCTACCCGGCCGGAAAGGTGATGGATCTGCGCGGGCGCAGATGGGCTGCGGTGCCCTGTGTGATGATCATGGGCACCTCCTTCCTGCTGATGCCACTCACCCACGGCTTCGTCACGCTCGTGCTCGTCGCGATGCTGATGGGTTTCGGGAACGGCATCGGCTCGGGCATCGTGATGACACTGGCCGCCGACAGTTCGCCGGCGATCGGCCGGCTGACTTTCCTCGGCGTTTGGCGTGAGCTCGCTGATTCCGGCGCGGCGATCGGACCGGTGATCCTCTCTGTGGCAACCGGTGCGGCAGGTCTCGGAACCGGAATCGTCGTCAGCGGCGGCGTCGGCTTCGCGGCGGCGGCCGCCCTGTGGACGTGGATCCCGCGTAGCGGCCGTGGCGACGCCGAGCCATCATTGGCACATGCCACAAACTGAGGTTCCGCTGGGGATCTACATCCACGTTCCCTTTTGCGCCGCGCGCTGCGGGTACTGCGACTTCAACACCTACGTGCCGAGCGGACCAGAGCAGCCTTCTGAGTTCGTGGAGGCGGCGCTGATCGAACTCACTCGTGCGCGCGCGGAACTCGGTGAGCGGCGGGTCAGCACCGTCTTCATCGGCGGCGGCACCCCGACGCTGCTGGGCGCCACCGAACTGCTCCGTCTGCTGAACGGCGTGGCCGAGAGGTTCGAAGTCAACGCCGACGCCGAGGTGACCACCGAGGCCAATCCGGAATCAACTGATCCGGCCCTGCTGCGGGCACTCGCCGGTGGTGGCTTCACCCGCATCTCACTCGGGATGCAGTCGGCTGCGGCACACGTCCTGAGGACGCTAGACCGTGTTCACACCACCGGGCGTGCGGTCGCGGCGGCGGTTGAGGCTCGGGATGCCGGTTTTGAACATGTTTCGCTGGATCTGATCTACGGCACTCCCGGAGAATCCGACGACGACTGGCAGAGCAGCCTCGAGGCAGCGCTCAGCGCCGGGCCCGACCACATCTCCGCCTATGCGCTCACGGTTGAGGCCGGCACCGCGATGGGCCGAGCGATCAGTCGAGGCACCGCCAAGGCCCCCGACGATGGCGCGCAGGCTCGCCGCTACGCATTCGCCGACGCGTATCTCAGCGCGCACGGTTTTGAGTGGTATGAGCTGAGTTCGTGGGCGCTGACCCCGGATGCCCGTTGCCGTCACAACCTGGGGTACTGGCGCTCTCACGACTGGTGGGGGGTCGGTCCCGGGGCGCACTCCCATGTCGCGGGGATGCGATGGTGGAATGTGCTGCGACCGCTCGCCTACACGCAGCGACTCCGTTCCGGGAACTCGCCGGCGGCGGCGCATGAGGTTCTGAGCGCGGAGGAGCGTGCCCTGGAGACGGTGATGCTCGGTCTGCGGGAGCGGGACGGGCTGGCGCTTTCCGAACTGAGCCCCACCGCGGAGCGCGCCGTCAGGCGCGAACTCGCGCGGCGGCGCATCGTCATCAGCGACGGGAGGGTTCAGCTCACGCTGAAGGGGCGCCTCTTCGCGGATGCAGTTGTTCGAGAGCTCTCACTCTGAGGTCAGCTCGCAACAGGGGAGCGCTCACGCGCAGCGCCGGCGGTCTCACTCATCGCCATCGCCGGGACGCCTGCGCGCACGTTTGCGCAGACCCTGCACGCGCTTCTGCTCCAGTCGGCGAAGCTCGCCGCTCCTTGTCGGCTTGGTCGGCGTGCGGGGCGGATCGACCCGCAGCGCCAGTTGCAGCCGCTCCTGAAGTCGCGCCAGCGCCAGCTCGCGATTGCTGCTCTGACTGCGCGCATCCTGGGCAACAGCCGTGACCCGGGCGCCGAGTCGCGTCATGATCAACTGCTTCTGCACCTCACCCAACGCCTCGGAGGCCGCCACATCAAAGACCGCCTCGATGCGTGAGGCGGTCACGTTCGCGTGTTGGCCTCCTGGGCCGGAGGAGCGTGAGGCACGGAGCGTGATCTCTGAGAGCGGTATCTGGACACCGTGCCCGATGGTCATTGGATCGTGCATCGAGCCCTGACCTTAGTGGTTGACCGGCGGTGACCTGTCAGATTCCACCGGCGCCGACGCCGAGTATCTCCCCGGCCAACCCCATCCGGAGGCCAGGCTCAGAGGGGCTCGAGCGGCGTATAGGGGCGACCCAGTGAGAGGCTCAGCGAGAGCCGGATGCGAGCACGCGGGCCGTCCAGACGCTTCTCCAACAGCACGCCTGCCGAGATGAGATCGTCCCAGGCGTGTGGGTAGGACTCCTCCGCCTGGACAGGTCCCGAGCCTGTGCGGGTGGTGAGGACAACGGGTACCCTGCCGGCCGCGCCGATCAGGTCGGAGCGGACGGCGGCTGGTATCGATCCGGCCCCCAGAGCGTCTACGACTATGCCGGCCGCCCCGCGTATCGCCTCCGCAAAACGTGTGGGGCCAGGACTCCCGGTCATGCGCACGTAGGCCACCGCGTCGGGATCTGGCGCCTCCGTGGGAATCTGTCCGATCCAGTTGAGCTCAAGCGGTCTTGACAGGAGGCGCAGCTGGCGGTCATGAACGGTGCCGATGCGTGTGCCGTGCCGCGTAGCAAAGGAGCTGAGTGCCACGGAATCCCGCTTGACGACATCCCACGCGGGCAGCACCTCGTGGTTCATGACGACTACCGTCCCCAGGGTCCGGGCCAGCGGATCGCGCGCCACCGTCACGGCGTCCATCAGGTTCTGGCCACCGTCATACCCCGGCCTGCCGGGCGGACGCATCGCCCCACAGAGCGCCACCGCGGCGCGAGGAACACACTCACTGATGAAGTAGGCCGCCTCCTCCATCGTGTCAGTTCCGTGCATCACCACCACACCGTGATGGCCGGGCGTGAGCCGGACGATCTCCTGAACAAGCGTGAGCCAGTGCGCGAAGGTCGCATCCTCGCTGGCGATCGCGTAGGGCTGAAGGTGGGTGAGCGGAGCGCTGAGTCCCGTGAGCCCATCCGCCAAAGCCGCACCCGTCAGGACCGGACGGCGGACACCGGAAGCGGGATCCGCGAGCATGGATATGGTGCCACCGGTGGCGATCACAGCGGTGGGCCGAGTGTCGGCGTGGGTCTGTCCGTCCAGGGCATGCATCGTCTTAGACAGCAACCCTAACCGGTGCTGCGAGTTGAGGCACGGGGCGTCCCTGTCGTAAGCTCGCGAGGCATGGCAGCGGCACTAGTCACCGGCGTGAGCAGAAGGCGTGGGATCGCAGCCGCGGTGGCCGCTCGCCTGCGAACGGACGGCCTCACCGTGGTGACGGCGGGCTGGACGCCGTATGACCGGGAGCAGCACAAGGCAATTGCTGAGCAGACACAGACCGACCTTCAGGCGGATCTCGGCGTGAGCGATGCGCCTGCGGAATTGATCCGGGCCGCCGAGCGCGTCGCCGGACCCCTCTCATCACTTGTGATCGCGCACACGCGCGACACGGGGGGTGGGGTGCTGGAGATGACCGCGGAGACGATCGATCAGCACCTGGCCATCAATGTGCGCGGCTCGCTGTTGCTCATGCGTGAGTTCGCGCGTCGGGTGCTGGAGGATGGGCGCACCGGCAGGATCGTGATCTTCACGAGCGGACCACCACAGGCGGGCGCCGTGGCCTACGCCGCCAGCAAGGGCGCCCTTGAATGGGTTGTCTACTCGGCCGCGACCGAACTCGGTCCCCTGGGGATCACGGTCAATGGGGTCAATCCGGGACCCAACCAAACCGGCTGGATGAGCTCAGAGCTGGAGCGGGCGCTTGCGGAGCGCACCCCGCTTGGCCGCACCGGGCGACCTGAGGACGCAGCGGCGCTCGTTTCGATGCTGCTCTCAGCGGACGCCGGCTTCATCAACGGCCAGGTCATCACCTCCGACGGTGGCTTCTCCATCGCAGGGTCAAGCCGGCCGCGCTGAGTTCTCAAGGCAGGAATGCTCCCGCTGCAACGCGCCGAGGCCGACGCGCCCGCTGTACGAGGGTGGCGGAACGCGATCATCTCCGCCTTTGGGCTGGGTGGCGTCACCGTCGGCTCGTGGGGTCCGCGGATGCCGGCGATCAGATCCGAACTCGCGGTCAGCACCGGCACCATCGGGCTGATCCTGGCGGCCTCAACGATCGGCTCGATTGTCGGACTCAGCGTCGCCCGTTGGGCGCTGCACCGCCTCGGAGGAAGGGGTGCCGTGCTGGCCGCGCTGATGACGATCGCCGCCGCGCTGGGGTTGATGGGAGCCGGTGTGGCAGGAAAGTCGGTCCTGATCACGGCTGTTGGCTTTGCAGTCGTCGGCCTCGGACTCGGCAGCCTGGACGTATCCATCAACGTTGAGGGCGCCGCGGTGGAGCGCGCGGCAGGCAGAACCCTGCTGCCGCTGATGCACGCAGGCTGGTCAGGCGGGGCGGCCGCCGGTGCTGGGCTGGGGGCGCTCTGCGCTGCGTTCGCGGTTGGCCCGGACCTGCAGTTCGAGCTTCTGGCCGTGCTGGTCGCTGCGGTTGGGCTGTTCATAGCTGGCCGCATCCCGCCAGAGACGCCGGATGAGGAGGGAGCAGGGACGAGGCAGACACGACGCGAACGCCTGCGGCGCTGGTTGCGCGGCTGGGCGGACCGCCGTCTGATCCTGATCGGGCTGGTCCTTCTCGGTGTCGAATTCGGGGAGGGCTCGGCCAACAACTGGCTCGCGCTGGCGGTGAAGCAGGAACACGCCCAGTCGGGCGCGGTGGCAGCGCTGTTCGTGACGCTGTTCGCAGTCAGCGAAGCGTCAGCGCGAGTGGCCGCCGGGCCGATAGTGGACCGGCTGGGTCGGGTGCTGACGCTGCGGCTGACCGTGCTACTGGGCGTGCTTGGCGTGACGATGTTCATCCTCAGCCGGCAGATCTGGGTGATCGCGCCCGGCGTCGTCCTGTGGGCAATCGGTGTCAGCATGGGCTTTCCGTTGGGTATGTCAGCCGCCGCCGAGGGGGCCGACCCCGCAACACAGGTCAGCGTTGCTGCCTCCATCGGCTACCAGGCAAGCCTGCTGGCGCCCCCCGTGGTTGGGTTCCTGGCCGAGTCAGTTGGTCTCCTGAACGCCCTGTGGTGGCTTCCCGCGCTGTTTCTTGCCGCGTTCCTGGCGGCCGGTTCGCTCCGTCCGCTCCGAGCCGACCCACCGCAGCAACAACTCTGAGAGCGCGCACTGCGGACGGTAGTGTGCGCGGCTCAGGGGTAGCCGAGGTGGTGTGAACCTGGCACTTGTGCAACCGTCGTGAGCCGCGACCGCGGCAGGTGAGATTGTGAGCACGGTCGAGCTGCTGGTGGGGCTGCTGGCGGTCATCGCCCTGCTGGGTGTCGTGGCAGATCGGTCCGGCCTGCCCTACCCAGCGGTGCTGGTGCTCGGCGGCATCGTGCTGGGGATGCTCCCGGGCCTTCCGGACTACCGATTGCACCCCAAGCTGGTGCTGCTTGGGTTCATCCCGGTCCTGGTCTATGCGGCCGCCTTCCGCGCCGCAAGCTTCGATCTACGCCGCTACGCACTGCACATCATCAGCCTCGCGACCGGCTTTGTGCTGCTGACCGTTCTTGCGGAGGGTGCCGCCGCTCACCTCATAGGAGCGATCTCATGGGCTCCCGCGTTTGTCGCGGGCGCGCTCGCCGCTCCGACAGACCCTGTCTCCGCCACCGCGGTGATCAGCCACGTGGGTGCGCCAGAACAGATAGTCACAGTGCTTGAGGGCGAGTCCCTCATCAACGACGGCACCGGTCTGGCCGTGTATCAGGTGGCTGTCTCTGCTGTCAGCGGCGGGTTCTCAATCGGACACGCCGCGATCAGGTTGCTGGAGATCTCAGCTGGCGGAGTCGCAGCTGGGGCGGCGGTCGGATGGATCCTCGTGCGAATCCGGCGCCCGCTTGACTCACCCTCGATTGAGATCGTGCTCGGACTGCTGGCCGCGTACGGGAGCTACATCGCTGCTCTGTCAGCTGGTTTCTCCGGCGTCCTGGCCGCGGTGAGCGCCGGCATTTACACGGGCATGCACGGTCAGGACATCAGCTCGCCGCAATCGCGGCTCCGCATGGAGCCCGTCTGGGATGCAGCGACCTTCGTGCTCGAGTCCGTCCTCTTCCTGCTGATCGGCCTTCAACTGCGCCGGATCGTCAGCGGCCTACCGCCGGGGCACCTCACACAGACGATTCTGACCGCCGGCACCTCCGTGATCGTGGTCATCGCGCTTCGCTTCACCTGGATGTTGGGCGTGGCGCCGATGCTGGCTCGTATCTCCCCGATGGAGGATCAGCCAACCTCCCGGCGAGGATTCGTCGTAATGAGCTGGAGTGGTATGCGTGGAGCACTGTCGCTGGCGGGCGCGCTGTCCATTCCGCTCACTTCCGGCGGCCGGCTGTTTCCAGCTCGGGATGAGGTGATCTTCCTCGTCTACTGTGTGGTCCTGGGCACGCTGATCATCCCGAGCCTCACGCTGGAGAGACTGATCCGCCGCCTTGGCCTCGGCCAGTCACAACAGTTGCGGGAGCAGGAACTGAAGACCAGGGCTCGCGTCGCCCACGCCGCGCTGAGCCGGCTTGAGGAGATGGCCGAGGAGAACGACGTACCCGAGG
Source organism: Actinomycetes bacterium (assembly GCA_021820105.1). Classification (GTDB taxonomy): domain Bacteria; phylum Actinomycetota; class Thermoleophilia; order Solirubrobacterales; family Solirubrobacteraceae; genus Palsa-465. The sequence goes on from JAKAED010000001.1 coordinate 73,743, forward strand.
AACTGCTCTCCCGCTTCCGCGGCATCTACGAGCTGCGCCTGAGCCGCTTGGAGGGCGAGCGTTCCGATGACAAGTCCGACGACGGCTCTGACATCGACGTATCGCGAGCGCAGAACCTCCGTCATCAGCTCGTGCTGGCGCAGCGCCGGGCGCTGGACGAAATCAGACAGGAGCGGGCTGCCGCGACCGAGATCATCAGTCGTATCCAGCACGACATCGACCTTGAGGAGGCACGCCGCTGAGCTGGGCGTACATAGGCGTCGGCTTATGGAGCCGGCGCTCCGGGTACGGAAGCGCTGTGGAACGCGTTGAGCGGCGTCTGCAGGTGGGTCCCACGGTTGCGATCGTTGGGACGGTCTTGGCTGCGGCCTGCAGCGGGGGATTGCTCGCCGTCCCGGGCCGGCAGTGGTATCGCGAGCTTGATAAGCCCAAGTGGCAGCCGCCCGCGGCGGTGTTCGCTCCGATCTGGACGACCCTCTACATCCTTGCCGGGGCTTCACCGGTAGTCGCGTGGCACACAACGCCTCCGCCTGAGCGCCGCTCGCTGTTCACGATCTTTGGCCTCAATGCGGTGCTGAACGCGAGCTGGACTGGGTGCTTCTTCCGGGCGCGGCGGCCGTGGCTCGCAACCGCAGACAGCGCGGCTCTGCTGGGGACAACGGTGGCGCTGATCGCGCGGACCAGGCACCACTCCGGCTTCGCCTCAACGGCGCTGATGCCCTATGCGGCTTGGACAGCGTTCGCAACGGCCCTGTCGGGTGAGATCGCACGCCGAAACAGGTGACCCGGTGCTGATCTGCGTTTCGGCTCAGGGGCAATTGCGCCGCTTGACAAGATGTGAACCCACGAATCGCCGCACAACGGAGGTGGGACTTGGATCACAGGATGCTTGGCCGCACAGGGGTGTCAGTTTCAAAGCTCTGTCTTGGGGCAATGATGTTCGGCGCCTGGGGTAACGAGGACCGGGCTGAGTGCATACGCATCATCCACCACGCGCTCGATGCCGGGATCAACTTTGTTGACACCGCTGACGTGTACAGCTCCGGTGAGTCGGAAGAGATCGTGGGCGCCGCCCTGAAGGGACGACGGGATCGCATCGTTATCGCGACCAAGGTCCACTTTCCGATGGGCGAAGATCCCAACCGGAGAGGGAATTCCCGGCACTGGATCGTCACGGAGGTGGAGAACTCGCTGCGGAGACTTCAGACCGACTGGATCGATCTCTACCAGATCCACCGACCGGATCCCAACACGGATATAGACGAGACCCTCAGCGCCCTCAGCGACCTTGTCCACCAGGGCAAGATCCGCAGCTTCGGCCACTCCACGTTCGCCGCGTCAGAGATTGTCGAGGCACAGTGGACATCGGAGCGCCGCGGTCGTGAGCGTTTTCGGTGCGAGCAGCCGCCATATTCGATGCTCACTCGAGCGATCGAGCACGACGTGCTACCCACCTGTCAGCGCTACGGATTGGGCGTGATCCCCTACAGTCCGCTTGCCGGTGGTTGGCTCTCAGGACGCTGGCGCAAGGCGACGGGTCAACAGGAGTCGACGCGTGCCGAGCGGCTGCCAAAGCGCTTTGATCTGTCGCTGCCCGCAAATCAGCGCAAGCTCGATGCGGTTGAGCAGCTGGCGGTGCTGGCGGAGGAGCATGGTCTGACGCTCATCGAGCTGGCAATCGCGTTTGTTCTTCGCCACCCCGCGGTGACGTCTGCGATCATCGGGCCGCGCACCATGGAGCACCTTGAATCCCAGCTGCCGGCGGCAGACGTGGTGCTCACTGACGAGTTGCTTGACCGGGTTGACGACATCGTGCCCCCCGGCTCCACGATCAACGTGGAGGACAACGGGTGGGTGCAGCCGTCGCTGCTCAAGAGCAGCCGGCGTAGCTGACGTCGATCCAGAGCGGCGTCGCCTGGCCGACACGATATGACGTGTCGCCGAGCTCGTCGGCGACACGTCAGTCGACATTGCCGAGACATCTGCGTATGTACCTCCGCACCGGACAGCGCGTACTGGATCTTCCCGAGGGTAGGCCCGGCTTATGCGGATCCGTGGTGCGCTTGCGGCAATGGCCTTATCACTGATCGCCGCCGGCTGCGGTTCGGGTCACGCTGCGCAGGACCCGGCGTCAGCCGCGAGCTTGGCGCCAGGCGGCACCGTGCCGCTGAAGGTGATCACGTCTTCAACGGCGGCCGTGGCAATCGTGCGGGTCCGGATCAACGGCAGCGCCGCACTTCCGTTTCTCGTCGACACGGGAGCGTCGCGCTCAGTGTTGGCACGCTCGGTGGCGCGCCGCCTCGGGATCAGTACCAGCGGCAGCCAGCGTGTGCAGGGGGTTGCCTGTAGTGCCCGCGCGCAGGGAGCGGTGGTGTCCAGATGGAGCGTCGGCAACGTTCAGCTCCCCGCAGAGCGCGTCGAGGTGGTCCCGCTTGCTGTAGGGGGCGGTCAGCTCGCGGGTCTGATCGGATCGGATGTCCTTAGCAAGTTCGGTGCCATCGCGATCAATTACGCCTCTGCGCGCCTTGAGTTGGGCAGCCCGGCAATCAAGCTCCCCGCATCGGGAACACAAACCGTGGCCCTCAAGGTTGCGAGCGGTTCGGGTGGCGTTCTGACGGAAGCGCCGATCAGCATCAACGGACACGGACCATTCCCGTTCGTGGTTGATTCCGGTGCGGCCGCCTCAGTGATCGCCACCAGCGTCGCAACGAGACTGGCACTGCCTCTCAGGCGAACGGGAGCCAAGGTTTCCGGGGTGGCGTGCCAAGCGGGCACGTCCACCGCCACCGTTTCCCGCTGGAGTGTGGGATCGCTGAAGCTTCCGGGCCAGAAGCTGATCGCCACGAAGCTGACCGCGCGGATGGGCACCGGCTTTGCTGGCCTGCTCGGTTCGGGCACCCTGCGGCACTTTGGCGTGGTTGAACTCAACTACGCCCGGCAGCAGCTGGACCTGGCGCGGCATCGTCGTGCTCCCGCCGGCGGTGTGGTCCGGCTGAGACTCAGATATCGCGGCCAGTCGGTTGCGGCGGTTGTGCTCGTAAAGATCGATGGACGCGGACCATTTCCGTTTGCGCTTGATACCGGTGCCTCCAGGTCGGTCATAGACAGGCGGCTCGCGAGACAGCTGAACCTCCACAGCACCGGCGCAAGCGCGCGGCTGTCTGGCGTGATCGCCACCGCCCGAGCCCAGCTCTATGCGCTGCGTGGCTGGTCGGTCGGTGGCATCGCGCTACCGGTGGAGCAGATCCCGGCCTTGCGCTTGCACAGTGCGCGAGCCGCGCCAGGTCATATTGATGGCCTGCTTGGGAGCAACACGCTCCGCCACTTTGGTCAAATTACGCTTGAGTACAGCCGGCACCTGCTCAGGCTCGGCCGCTCAGCCTCCGGTGCGAATCGGGGTCCAGCGGTCCCCTTGAACATGATTTCCTCCGCCGGGGCCGCTCAGGCAACCGTGCTGGTGCGGATCGGTGGTGGCGGTCCATATCCCTTCATCCTCGATACCGGAGCCGGCCGCAGCGTCCTGGCGCGGCCGCTCGCTCAACGGCTGGGACTGCGGGTCCTGGGAAGCGCTTCAGTCGGCGGCGTGAACGGAGCCTCCAGGGCCGAAGTTGTGGCCGTCAGGCAATGGAAGCTCGGCTCGGTCAGACTGCCGGCCGCGCGGCCGGTGGCGCTTCCGCTCGCCGCCCTTGGGGGCGGGGTTGTCGGTCTGCTCGGTTCGGACGTCCTCCGCCACTTCCGAACCATCACCATCGAGTTTCGCCGCGGTCGGCTGTTTCTGCGGCGAAGTTCAGGTTAAGGTGGCGTTTAGACAACGGGGGAGCCGTGTCGCTCGCGGCGATGGCGGGAATAGAGGCGCATAGCACTTCCTCCGCGTGCTGAGGCGCGCGGATGCTGTGCGAATCGCAATATCGGAAGCGAGGAAGGAGGGCTTATGCACCCCTCGCCAAAAGGCCTGGCGACGATGCTCACGACAGCAGTACTGGCCGCTCTGGGTATAGCCGCGTGTGGTGGCGCATCCAACCACCACACAACCGCGCAGAAGCACGGCAATGGCGGGGTGACCGCTGGCGTCGCACGCGCTCACCCAATGATCTCGATCAATTCGTTCACCAACAGTTTTTCTGCGATGAAGCGGCTGAAGTCGATTACGGCTGCTGGGTCGGGGAAGATTGCGGCGATCATGCCGGATGCGACGAGTTCGACGCGGTATACGGAGTTTGATCAGCCGGACATCATGAAGGCGGCTTTGGCTGCTGGGATG
>JAKAED010000238.1 GCA_021820105.1 Actinomycetes bacterium
CCGTCTCCCCGCGCGCCTGCGCGGCGTAGAGGGCGGCGAGGCGTGCCGGCCGCGGCAGGCTGCCGGTGTGGGTGGTGAGGATGCGGGTGTCGCTGCGCTGCATGGGGGGCTCGCGTGGTGGCGGAAGCAGGCAGGCTGGCCTGGATCGGCGGTGAAGGCCAGCCGCCCGTGAGCCACGCGTCAGGGTGGCAGGTGGGCCCCGCCCGTCTGCCAGCGCGAGAGCGTCGCGCTCGGATGCAGCAGCTGGACGATGTTGAGCACCAGGTTGTCGCGGATCATGAAGGCGAGGAACGCCTCGTTCGCGCCCACCGCGGCGAGGCTCGCCCACACCGGCAGGCCTCCGGCCAGGGCGAAGCCGAGCACGGCCATCAGCGTGTCGCCGAGGGAATTGACGGCGCTGTCGCCGCTATAGCCCTGCGCGAGCGCGGACTGGCGGTAGAGGGCGATGACGAAGTCGGTGTTCTCGGCGATCTCCCAGCCGGCTTCCAGCACGAGCATCAGCAGGAACCGGCGCGCGAGCGGCATCCGCGGCGCGATCAGCCACAGCAGCAGATAGAGGGCGAACCCGTGGTCGATGTGGGTGAAGCTGTACCAATCCGTGAGGTGCTGGGAGGTCTCCGGCCCGGCGGGGTCGGGGTACCAGAAATCGAGATGGCCGCAGACGCAGATGAGCGGACGGCCCATTGCGCGCAGTATGACGGCCTGCAACGCCAGAATGCCGGCGCCGGGCAGGAGGCAGAGGCCGAACGAGATGCGACGCTGCCGCATGATGTCCCGCGCGCGGTGAGGGCGGTCCCGGCGCACCGCGTGGCCGCACCGGGGGAGCGAAGTGGCGTGCCGGGGTCGACGATGATGAGCACTACGTCTGCGCTCTGGCACTATGATCACCCCCCCGCCCCCGACCGGACTGCCAGATCAAAACCAGCTCTCGGCCAGCTCAGTAGCTTGCCGGAGCACCAGATCGACCGCAGCCTTCTGGAGATCGGGCGGGTAGCCGTAGCGTGCCAGCAGCTTCCGGACTTCGATCCGCATCTTGGCCCGCACGCTTTCCTTGCGCGTCCAGTCAATGGTGGCGGAGGTGCGGATCGTCCTCACCAGCATCTGAGCGAGTAGCCGCAGTTGCTCATGCTGCATCAGCTCCCTGGCCGATCCGTTGTCGGCGAGGGCATCATAGAAAGCCAACTCTTCCTCGGTCAGGCCGAGCTCGGTCCCGCGGGCGCTCGCAGCGCTGACATCGCGGGCCAGTTCAATCAGCTCCTCGATCACCTGGACGCTATCGACGGCGCGGTTGTGGTAACGGCGCAGGGTCTCGTCCAGCCGCTCGCTCAGCTTGCGCGCCTGGACGATATTCGCCCGCGATCGGACCTTGATCTCGCCCGCCAGCAGCCGCCGCAGCGTCTCGATCGCGAGGTGCTTCTCCTTTGTTTGCCTGACCTCTGCCAGGAACTCGTCCGAAAGGACCGCCAGGTCTGGCTGCTCCAGACCGGCAGACCTGAACACATCGAGAATACCGTCCGCCATGACGGCCCGGGACAGGAGTTGGCGGATGTCCTGCTCGACTCGAACACGATCCCGTCCACTCCCCGCCGTGTATTTGAGCAGGTTCGCCCGCAAGGCCGCGATCAGTGCGATCCCATTGCGGCGAGCCGTGACCCGCTCGTCCCCGGCGCTGATCGCATAGGCGGCTTCCAGTTCGGTCGCGACGTTCACGAATGCGTCCCGCCGGCCGTGCGCAAGCAGATGTTCGAGGCACTGCTTCAGCACGGTGAGCCGGCTGGCAGGCGTGCCCCCGAAGAAATCGCGCCAGGGCGAGCCGTCCAGTAGGGCTTCGGCGCTTTCAAGCCGCATGAGCGTCTGGCGCACAGCCTCGTCGGGATCAACCCGCACCTGGTCGCGATCACGTGCGCTGTACTGGGCGAGCGCGGCGCGCAGCTCCGCCCCGATCCCAAGGTAATCGACGATCAGCCCCCCCGGCTTGTCCCCCCAAACACGGTTTACCCGCGCGATCGCCTGCATCAGCCCGTGTCCGCGCATAGGCTTGTCGATGTAGAGGGTGTGCAGCGACGGGGCGTCGAACCCGGTCAGCCACATATCGCGCACGATCACGAGGTCGAAGCCCGAGGCCGGCCGCTTGAACCGCTCGGCCAGATCCTCCCGGCGCTTCTTGCTGCGCAGGTGCGGTTGCAGTTCCACGGGCTCGGCATTCCCCTGTCCCGTGATGACCACCTTGAGCAAGCCCGTCGTGTCATCGCGGGGATCGGCGGAGACCCAATCCGGCCGCAGCGCAGCGATCCCGTCGTAAAGCGCCACCGCGACCCGGCGGCTGATGGTCACGATCATGCCCTTACCGCCGGCCATGGCCTCGCGCCGACGTTCGAAATGCTCGACGATATCGGCGGCAAGGACGGCAACTCGGTCGGGTGCGCCGACCACCTCCTCAAACCGGGTCAGCTTGCTTTTGCTGCGCTCCAGCGCGGCCTCGTCGCCCTCAGTCAACTCCTCCGCCAGTTCGTCAAGCTCGGCGCGTTCCTGCTCGCTCAGGCGCAGATGCAGCTTGGCTAGCCGGGCCGTATAGTAGATCGGCACGATCGCCTTGTCGGCGACCGCCTGCGTCATGTCGTAGGTGTCGATCACGTCACCGAACACGTCGCGTGTGTCCCGATCCTTCGTCTCGACGGGGGTGCCGGTGAAGCCCACGAAGGTTGCCTTGGGCAGTGCCTGGCGCATGTAGGCAGCGAACCCAGCGGTCTCGCGGATGCCGTCTTCGCTCCGCACGAACCGTTTCTTGAGCCCGTACTGGGTTCGATGCGCCTCATCGGCGATGACGATTACGTTGCTCCGCGCGGTTAGGAGCGGGTGTTCGCCGTCAGTGCCTTGGAATTTCTGGATCGCGGCAAATACGATCCCGCCAATATCGACCGAAAGCAGACGGCGCGCTTCCGCGGCGCTGTCCGCCTTTTGCGGAATCCCGCGCAAGGCCGCGCCATGCGCGCAGAAGGTCCCGAACAGCTGATCGTCGAGGTCGTTCCGGTCCGTGATCAGCACGATCGTAGGGTTGCGCAGTGGCTTGGCAAGCTGGAGCTGCCGGACGAAGAACAGCATCGTCAGGGACTTGCCCGAGCCCTGCGTGTGCCAGATGACGCCACCCTTGCGTCCGCCGTTCGCTCCCGCCGCGTGGACGGTCGAGCCCAGCGCCTTCCGCACCGCGTGGAACTGGTGATAGCCGGCGAGCTTCTTCGACTTCACCACCCCGTCGGCTACCTCGAAGGCCACGTAATCCACGACCAGATCGAGAAACCGCTCGGGTGCGAAGACACCACGGATCAGCACCTCCAGTTCCGGGCGTCCTGCATCGTCGGGCGTGTCGCCGTCGATGGTCCGCCAGGGCGCGAAGCGATCCAATCCCGCCGTCAGAGACCCGATCCGCGCTTCGGTCCCATCGCTGATCACCAGCACCTGGTTGAAGCGCAGCAGCTCGGGCACCTTCGCCTTGTAGTTCTGCAACTGCGTAT
>JAKAED010000087.1 GCA_021820105.1 Actinomycetes bacterium
GATCTTCGCACGCGCAGCGATCGTACGCCTGGTCGAACTCGACGGCACCGGAGCCTCACCCACCCTCCGGGCGGCGCTTCTGGACGCGGACCTTTCGATCGTCGAAGACCTCGTCAAAGCGCTCCGAGACCTGCGCGACCCAGAGGCCCTCGAGCTCGCGCTGCAAGGCCTTACCGAGGAGCCGTACACGCGACGGCTGGTGGCTGCGATCACACTCGGCGTAATGGGCGACACGAGCGCCGCCTCTCGTCTGCGCCACCTGCTGTATGACCCTATCGCCGCGGTCCGTCAACGTACCCTAGAAGCCATTACCCGGCTAGGTCCAGATGACGACACGATCGAGAAGGCGATCGCGCTACTGGACGATCAAAGCCCCCAGGTCCGGATTGCGGCGGTCCGGCTGCTCGCCGGCAGCCATCCACAACCAGGGCCGATCTTGGCCCGCGCAATCGAAGATCCCAGCCAGCAGGTTCGCGGCGAACTCGCCCGGCACCTCGGTGTGCTGGCAGCCGTTGACGGCCGCCGGCTACTCGCAGATCCGGATGAGAGCGTGCGCTGTGAGGCAGCGCGCTACGCAGGCAGCGAGCACATAGAAGCGCTGGCGCAGCTGCTCGCCGGAGACGCCCGCGCTGAGGTGCGGCGCGCCGCCGCCCGCACGCTCGGGACGGTCCGTGGACAACCCGCCGGAGAGGCGCTATTGGCCGGAATCGAGGACCACGATCCCTTGGTGCGAGCCGCTGCGTTACATGCGCTCGAGCGGGCACTCACGCATCACGGAGCGATCGCGCGGCTACTGGACGAGCTGGGCTCCAAGCGGGCGCAACGCCGCCGTTTCAGTCTGTACGCGCTGGCACGGCTGGGCGACCGCGACCGAGCGACGCACGTGTGGAGACTCGCTGACGATCCCGACTTGGAGGTACGGCTCGCAGTCATCGAAACCGCCGCCCCCTTGCTACCCGACGCTGAGCCGCTGTTCGTGTACATGAGCACCGATCCGAACAAAGAAGTCCGCGCAAGCGCCCAACATCGTCTATCGAACTAGCGGCAGTAGAACCTAAGCGGCGCCCGCGGCACGCGGTTCGCAATCATGCCCGCGCGCACAATCATCACCGGGCAATGCGCGCGCGCAGCGACGCGGTCCGCCGTTGACGGGAGCAGCCGCCCCCGAATAAGCCCGGGCCTATGTTCGAGCACGATGAGATCATGCTGGTGCTCGAAGGCGAAGCTCACAACGGCCTTCCAGGATGGAGGCAATACCCGGCGTGCGATGACGTGGACATCGGCATAGCTCGCGAAGACTTCAGCCTCGTCAAGGGCGGTAGCGGCGGCGCTCTCACGCCGCCGGTTGGCGCGATCGGCGCCGAGCCCGACAGTCGACCGGAGAGAGCCGGCTTCCCAGCGCGAGGATGGTGAGTTGCGCGTCAGCCTCATCGCATAGCGCCAGTGCCGCACTCAGGGCGCATCGAGAGCCATCGGACCCATTGAGTGCCACAGCGACGCTTGTGAATCGCTTGGAAGTCGTTGCCCACTCGCGATCGCGCCTGAGCATCACCGCCACACCTCACGGCTGGACCATCGCCACGACCTCTGCGCAAGTCGAGCGCACCGACGATCGGCACGCAATAGCTCTACGCGTCTGCCGCCTGGCAACCGCCGGCCGTGGGCTTCAAGGCCTGACACGTCACAGCCGAAACTCTGTGACGTTCGGGTGCCCATTCTCGACGGCGCACGATGACACGGCGTGAGGCTCGCCAACCTGTACCGACCTCGATCAACGCGGGACGCTGCCAACCAGGAGGCGGCGAGCACCTTGTCATGTGGCCTCGCCCTAGATGGCAGGGCCCAGACGCCGCAACGACCAGCTACTAGTCGCACGGCGCCGGAGGTCGCGCAAGCAAGACTTGCGGTCCTCCCACGGACGTGGCGTGGCGCTTGAGCCAATCCACTGTTCTGATCGAGAGCCCGCACGGCAACCTCCACTGAGTTCGAACGGCTATCCGATTCAGTAGAGGCCATCAGCGCTAGTGCGCGTTTGTGGCGAGCCTCATCGCCTTATCTGAGAATACCTCCGTTGTCCAACTCGCCTCTTGAGGGCCCCAAGGTCAGGAGGAATTCAAAGTCGCTGGTTGGGGGCTGCTTCGAGGTTGGAGGTTCGGCGTCGCCTCCTACGCGATCTGTTCTCGCGAGGTCGTCCACATCTGAGCGCGGAACCCTCACTTCTATCGGTAGAAACCCGTGCTGCCGCCGGCGGTCGGCGGCGGTAGGTTGAAACGCATGACCACAATTGCTGAACTTCAAGGCCGCCAGATCTTCGACAGTCGCGGCAACCCGACCATCGAGGTGGACGTAATCACCGACTCGGGAGCGCTTGGCCGCGCCGCGGTCCCCTCCGGCGCTTCGACCGGCACGCGCGAGGCAGTCGAGCTGCGCGACGGCGGCACGCCATTCGGCGGCAAGGGCGTCACGGAGGCCGTGGAGCATGTCAACGGCGAGATCGCCGCCGCTATCGTGGGGCTGGAGGTCGAGGACCAGGCTCGGATCGACCGCGCGATGATCGAGCTCGACGGCACACCCAACAAGGCGAAACTGGGTGCCAACGCGATCCTCGGAGTATCCCTCGCAGCCGCCCGCGCAGCTGCTGCCGAGAAGAGCCAGCCTCTTTGGCGTTATCTCGGCGACGAGGAGACCGACCTGCTGCCGGTGCCCATGTTCAACGTGCTGAACGGTGGGGTGCACGCCGACAATCCGGTCGACTTTCAGGAGTTCATGATCGTCCCGCTGGGTGCGGGCTCGTTCGCCGAGGCGATGCGGATGGCGACCGAGACATACCATCAACTCCGCAGCACGCTCCACGCGCGCGGCCTGTCCACCGGGGTCGGTGACGAAGGCGGCTTCGCTCCCTCACTTGCGTCGAATGAGGCGCCGCTGGAGCTGCTGGTGGCGGCGATCGAGTCCGCGGGGTACCGGCCGGGTGAGCAGATCGGGATCGCCGTCGATCCTGCCAGCAGCGAGTTCTTCGTGAACGGTGCCTACGAGCTGAAAGGCGAGGGCCGGACGCTCAGCCCGGAGCAGATGGTCGACTATTGGGAGCCGCTGCTGGACCGCTATCCGATCGTGATGCTCGAGGATCCGATGGCCGAGGAGGACTGGGACGGCTTCCGGCTGTTCACCGAGCGGCTAGGCGCGCGGGTGCAGCTGGTCGGCGACGACATCTTCGTCACCAACCCGGAGATCCTGCAACGCGGGATCTCCGCCGGGATCGCTAACTCGGTGCTGATCAAGCTCAACCAGATCGGCACGATCACCGAAACGCTCGAGACGATCGCGATCGCCCGCGCCGCTGGCTACCGGGTTCTGGTCTCGCACCGGTCCGGTGAGACCGAGGACCCGTTCATCGCCGATTTCGTGGTCGCCACAGGCGCGGGTCAGATCAAGACCGGAGCGCCAGCGCGCTCCGAACGCGTCGCCAAGTACAACCAGCTGCTACGCATCGAGGAGCAGCTCGGTTCGCGTGCCCGGTTCGCCGGGCGACCGTAGTCGAACAGCGCCTCTGGCGCGCAACGGCAGACAGTGATACGGCGCGAGGTGCCGGGTCCGGTGTAGCCCGCCGGTCAGGAGCTTTGCGTTATGCGGCTGCTCCCGTGATGGGTTGCGGTATGCTCGGCGCGGTCAGATGGAGCTCTGACGGGAGTTCGCCTCCCGAACTGCCCGCTAGATGGGGCTGATGGCTCCTTTCGCGTCTTCAGGCGTTCGCGAAAGGAGTGCTGGCTGTGATTCTCCATCTCCCCCGTCCGGTCAGCCGAAGCGGTTCGGCCTTCGACGGATACTGCGGGCCGCGCTCCCGTCTATGAGTGCATCCCGGCGTGTTGGCTCGCGGCGGGGGCGGCCGTGGGATGACGATTCGATCCGTGAAGCTCTGTCCGGGTTCCTGCAGGGCAAGACACGGTGGCCGACCTATGACGAATTCATCGACGCTGGTCTGAAGGGCATGCGGGATGTGCTGCCCCGCTTCGGGGGACCGGAGCGCTGGTCCCGGGAGATGGGCCTCGCGGAGGGTCCACGGCGGTGGGGCGGTGTTGTGCGATGGACCGACGAGGCAATCCGGTCCGCGCTCACCCAGTTCCTCCAGGGTCGGACGGTCTGGCCGACGCATCGGGAGTTCAGGCAGGCGGGTCTGGGTGGGCTCTACTCGAAGCTGCTTCAGGAAGAGACGCTTGAGCGGTGGGCAGGTGAGATTGGGATCGACCCGCCGAACTCACGCCGCACGCGGGCTCGGCGACGGCGAGTCGCTCCGCCGCGGCCCGTAAAGCCAGGCGCGCCGCCTAACCGACGGTGGACCGATGAGCGGATCGCGAAGGGGCTCGCAGCCTTCCTCGGCGACCGCGAGGAGTGGCCGTCCTACAGCGAGTTCGTCGCGGCCGGCTGCAAGCGGCTGTACCAAGCGGTGCTCAACCACGGCGGAACCCATTACTGGGCACAGCGAATGCACGTGCGCTGGGTTGTCCGCCATGGCGGCGGAGGCCGGTACTGGACCGAAGAGCGCATCAGGGAGCGGTTGAGCGTGATGCTGCGCGAGCGTGATAGCTGGCCGACTGGCGCAGAATTCGCCGCCGCCGGCGAACAGAGACTCTTGGCCGCTGCGCGCCGGCTCGGCGGAACCGACTATTGGGCGGCCGAGTTCGGCGTGAGCTCGACGCGCCCTGCGGTTTCCGCGGGCGACCATACGGCTTCTGCGGCAGGCAATAGCCAACGGATCTGGACGGAGGAACGCATCGCTGCTTCGATTGCGCCGCTCATCGCCGCACTGGGCCGGTGGCCGACGAAAGGAGAGTTCCGCAGAGCGGGCCTCGGAGCCGCTTTAGCTGCCGTGTACGACCACGGCGGAAGCCTGTCCTGGCAACGCCGGTTCGGTGTCGAGCCGCTGCGCTTCGACGGACAGGTCCCAAACAGGTCGCGGTGGGATGAGAAGCAGATCGACGCGGCGCTTCGCGTGCTCTGCCGCAAGCACGGGCGATGGCCCACTCTGGAAGAGTTTGAGGCGGCGGGAATGATGTCGCTCTATCGCGCCGCGGTCCGGGGAAACGGGATCGTCTGGTGGCGCGAGCGCCTCGGCATGTCTGATCGTGCTCGACCGAACTGAGATATGGTTTGCGCGGGCACAGCGTGTGATACGTTTGTTCCGATCAGATGGAGTCCTGATGTGAGTGCTAAGCGCTGGAAGGCGTAAGGCACTCCGAACCGCCCAGGTTTGGACAAAGGGTTGATGGCTCCTTTCGCAGTAGTCCGTAGAACACGTGACGCGAAAGGAGCCGGTCGCAGTAGTGCCCACCCTTCCCGATTGGGCTATCCAGGTTCTGCAGGTTGTCGTGATCCTCGCGGTCGCGCCGCTGATCACCGGCATCATCGCCCGCGTTGAGGCGGTCATCCAGCAGCGCAAGGGTCCGCGGATCCTGCAGCCGTACTTCGACATCTTCAAGCTGCTGCAGAAGGAGACGGTGCTGCCCGAGCCGGCGGGGCCGGTGTTCCGTGCGGCGCCGTATGTGAGCTTCGCGGCGTATGCGACGGTGCCGCTGCTGATCCCGGTGCTGACGACATTCGGGCTGCCGCTGGGGTACATGGCGGACTTCTTCGGCGTCGGGCTGATCCTCGCGCTCGCGAGCTGGGTGGTCTCGATCGCTGCGGTCGACAGCGGTAGCCCCTACGCGCAGCTCGGATCGAGCCGGCTCAGATCGTTCGGCGCGTTCAACGAGCCGACCGTCATCTTCGTGACCTTCGTGCTGGCGCTGACCACGCACACGGACCTCCCATACGCGTTCGGCGCAACGATCCGCTCGGCGACCGTCGAGGTGATTCGCCCCAGCCACCTGCTGATGATCGCGGCGTTCTTCATGATGGTGCTGAACGAGACCGGTCGCATCCCGGTCGAGAATCACGGCGGCACGCTCGAGTTCGGACAGATCGAGGAAGGGCGAGTCGCCGAGCATTCAGGCCCCGGGTTGGCGTTCCTGCGCTGGGGTTCGAGCGTCAAGCAGTTCCTGCTGTTCACGATCCTGATGAACGTGCTCGTATCCCCGTGGGGGATGGCCCAATCGGGCCATCTGGACGCCGTGTTGATGGCTATCGGGCTGCTGTTCTGCAAGGCGCTGCTGGTCGGCGCGGCGGTTGTGGTGATCGAGTCGAGCTTCGCGAAGCTGCGGCTCTACAAGATCCCCGAGTTCACGGTCGCGAGCTTCATGTTCGCGGTGTTGGCGGTCGTGATCTTCCTGTTCGAACCGGCCTACGGCGACCTGCACCTTACCGTGTTCGGTGCCGCCTCGACGATCACCGCCGTGATCGTGCTGCTGCTCGAGTACGGGCTGCTGCGCTCCCAGGACGTGTGGGAGCAGCTGCGGCTGTACGCGCTCGGCTCGGCGGTGGTTGCGGCGCTGGCGTTCGCGACCGCGGCCACCGGGCACGGCGACAGTTCGCTCTACGCGCTCGGGGCGGTCACGATCGGGCTCAAAGCGCTGCTGTTCCCGCTCGGGATCCGCTTCATCCTGCGCCGCCTGGACGCGGAGCCGCGCGTGCCGACCTCGATCGGCGTCGCGTCGAGCATCCTGCTCGCGATCGTGCTCTCTTGCTTTGCGTTCATCGTGCTGCGCCCGATCCACATCGGGGCCGAGGCGGCGCTGCCGCTTTCCGCGCTGCCGATCGCTGTCGCCGGTGTGCTTGTCGCGTTTCTGCTGATGGTGCTGCGCCCCTACGCGCCGTCGCAGCTGCTTGGCTTTCTCGTGCTCGAGAACGCGGTCACGGTCGCCAGTTTGGTGATCGCGCCCGGGTTGCCGATCATTCTCGCGCTGCTGCTGCTGTTTGACGTGCTGGTCGGCGTGCTCGTGTTCGTCGTGCTGGTGCAGTACCTCGCCGTCGAGCGCACCGCGGTCCGCACCGACGTCCTGAACAGGCTGACCGGATGAGTTGGGCGCTCTACACGATCCTCGCGGTCCCGCTCGGCGCGACTCTGCTGAGCCTCGTGCCGGACTGGCGGCTGGCGCGCGCGGTGACGGTGATCTCAGGTCTGGTCGCGCTCGGTCTCGCGATCACGATCGCGATCAAGGTCAGCCACGGACGCGTGCTCGAAACGGCCGACGGTTGGCTGCGGGTCGACTCGCTCGGCGCCGTGTTCCTGCTCGGTACCGGCCTGTTGTATGCGATGGCCGGCGTGTTCTCGGTCGGCTACCTCGGCGTCGAGCGCGACCGGTCCGGCTTCGCGGGGTTCGCCAAGCGCTACTACGCGCTGCTGAACCTGTTCGGGTGCGTGATGCTGCTGGTGCCGCTCGCAGCGGACTTCGGTGTGCTGTGGGTCGCGGTTGAGCTCACGACGATTGTCTCCGCGCTCCTGGTCGCAATCGACCGGACGGATGCGGCGCTTGAGGCTGCGTGGAAGTACGTGCTGATCGCCTCCAGTGGACTCGGGATCGCGCTTCTCTCGATCATTGTTATCTACGCGACCGGCACCCATGTGCTCGGCAGCGCCTACATCCCGAAGTTCACGCGGTTCATCGTGCACGCACACGCCCTATCGCCCGACGCGGTCAAGCTCGCGTTCGTCCTGTCGGTCGTCGGGTTCGGCACCAAGGTCGGGTTCGTGCCCACCCACACGTGGCTGCCCGACGCGCACAGCGAAGCGCCGGCCCCGGCCTCCGCGATGCTGTCCGGCTCACTGCTCGCTGCCGCGTTCTACGCGATCCTGCGGTTCTTCCAGGTCGCCGTCGCCAACGGCGACCGCGCGTTCGCCGAGCACGTGCTGATCGTGTTCGGCGCGATCTCACTGGTTGCGGCGAGCTTCTTCGTGCTGCGCCAGGGCAACTTCAAGCGGCTGCTCGCCTACTCCTCGATCGAGCACATGGGGATCATCGCCCTCGGCATCGGGTTCGGCGCACCGCTCGCGGTCGCCGGCGCGCTGCTGCACGTGATCACCCATGCCTCAGCCAAGGGCCTCGCGTTCCTCGGCACGGGCTCGCTGCTGCGCGGCTACGACACCAAGGACGTCGAGCAGGTCACCGACGCCGGCCGCCGGATGCCGTGGACCGGACCGATGTTCCTCGCCGCCGCGCTCGCGCTCTGTGGCCTGCCGCTCTCAGGGGTGTTTCGCAGCGAGTTCCAGATCGTCTCCGGCGGCTTCGCGCAGCCGCAGTACGTCGGCGTCGCGTTGCTGCTGGTGTTCGTGAACATCGCCTTCTTTGGCGTGATCTGGCACACCGGCAGCATGGTCCTCGGTCCAGCGCCAGCCGCAGCAGTCGAGGAGGGTGCCGTCGGCTCGCTGGCCGGCGGCACCCTCGTGGGCGGCTCGGCGGTTGCCAGCGAACGCAGCGTCTGGATGATCGCCGGCATGCTCGGCTGTCTGTTCGTCGTCGTGGCGCTCGGCGTGCATCTGCCCGGAGACCTCTCGGCGCTGCTCGACAGCGCCCGGCAACGGCTGGAGGTGCCGGGCGCATGAGCACGGCCCGACGCGTCCCGGACACTGCGCAATACCTCCCCGAGCGGCTCACGTTCCGGCTCGAGCCCGGGCCCGATGATGAGGTCCGTCTGGTGGTCGCCGCCGCCGACTTTGGTGATGCGGTGCGCGAGCTACGCCAGGCGGGGGCGCGCTTCATCACCCTGTTCCTGGCCGAGATACCCAAGCTCGCGCTGACCGCGGCCTTCGCGCTCTACGGCGAACTGGTGCTGCTGCAGGCGCCGGCTGGGGAGAGCGGCGTGATCGCCTACAGCGAAATGGGTGAGTGGTGGCCCGCGACCGCCTGGGCCGAGCGCGAGCTGCTCGAACGCGACCCGCGCATCAGCGGCGCACACCGCAACGACCAGCCGCAGCTGACGCATCCGGACGCCGACCGGATCGAGCACGCCGTGACCGGGCTCGATGTGTTTGCGATCCCCTACGGCCCGGTTCGCTCTGGCGTGTTCGAGGCGATCCAGTTCCTGATCGAAACCGGCGGCGAAGACGTCCCGCGCCTGCACACGCGCCCGTTCTTCAAACACCGCGGGATCGAGTCCCGCTTCGTGGGGCTGACACCGGATGTCGCTGTGCATGTTGCCGAGCGCGTCGCGGGTATCGCGGCGAACGCTTACGGGTGCGCGTTCTCGCACGCGGTCGAGCGGGCGCTGGGTGTCGAGCCGCCGCGGCAGGCGCAGCGGTGGCGGGCGATCTACTGCGAGCTCGAGCGCATGGCCTGCCACCTCGACGTGATCGCCAAGGAGGCCGAGACGACCGCGCTGTACGTCGGGCAGGCACGCTTCCAGATCCTCAAGGAGCGCGTGCAACGCCTCCGGGCGCGGCTCACAGGCAGCCGCTTCGGCCGGGGTGTGGTCGTGCCGGGCGGCGTCCGGTTCGAGGGCAGGGTCTCGGCTGAGGAATTGCGTGGGGAGATCGACGCGATCGAACGCGACCTTCGCCGCGATCAGCGGCTCTTCCTCGGTACCACCTCGATGACCGACCGCCTGATCGGCGGCGGCAGGCTCGAGCGCGCGCTGATCGAGGAGCATTGCGCCGTTGGGCCGCTGGCCCGCGGATCTGGCATCTCGACCGACGCCCGTCACGAGCGCCCCTACGACGACTACCGCCGTCTCGGCCTGCGTGTCGCCACTCGCCGTGAGGGCGACGCGATGGCCCGCATCAACGTGCGGTTCGCAGAGCTTTCCGAGTCGCTGCGGCTGATACGCCAGGTCGTGGGACATCTCGGCCGCGGCGACGGGAATCTGTCGACGCCGCTGCCGAGGTGGGGCAGCGGCACGGCGTGCGGCTGGGCCGAGGCGCCGCAGGGCGAGCTGCTCTTCTGGGTCGAGATCCGCGACGGGCTGATCCACCGGGTCCACATCGCCTCACCGTCGCTGCGCAACTGGGCGCTGTTCGATCACGCCTTCCCGAAGGACGTGCTCACCGACTTTGCGTTCATTGAGCACAGCTTCGGGCTGACACCCGCGGGGGCTGATCGCTGATGCTCGAATGGATCTACCGAGGCCTCAGCAAGCGCAGGATCACCACCCGGTATCCACGCGGCTCCGAGCCCGCGCCCGCCGGCTTCCGCGGCCGGATCAACGTAGCCGAGACCGAGGATGTGGCGCCTGTGATCGCCGAGGTCTGCCCGACCGGTGCGATCACCGTCGATGCCGAGGGTCGCGTCGCGCTCGATCGCGGCCGGTGCATCCTGTGCGGCGAATGCGTGCGAGCGGCGCCCGAGGTGTTCGCGTTTGCGTCCGACTACGAGACTGCCGAGCGGTCCGCCGCCGGCCTGGTCGTCGGCCCCGAGGCTGAGCGGACCTCACCGGAGGCGCTGCGGAAGGCGCTTGGGGAGCAGGCCGCGATGCTGCGACGTTCGATCCATGTTCGGCACATCGACTGCGGCTCGGACGGGTCTGAGGAGTGGGAGATCCAGGCGCTCTGGAACCCCTACTACGACATCCAGCGTCTCGGCTTCTTCCTCACCAATTCCCCCCGGCACGCCGACGTGCTGCTCGTGACGGGGCCGGTGACAGCGCCGATGCGGGCTCCGCTGCAGCGCACCTGGGAGGTGATGCCAGAGCCGAAGGCACTGGTGGCGGTCGGCACCGACGCGTGCGGCGGCGGGCTGCATAGCTGGGGCGGGGTTGACCAGGTTCTGCCGGTCGATGTCTACGTGCCGGGGTCGCCGCCCGCCCCGATCGCAATCATGGACGGCCTCCTGCTGGCGGTCGGACTGCTCAAGCCTGACGGGGAGCTGGCAGCATGAGTGTGCTGTACGCGATCGCGATGGGCGCGCTCGCGCTGGCGGTGCCATTGGCGTGGCTCGGGCCGCCACGTTGGCGCGAACGCCTCGGCGCCTCGGCCTCGACCGTCGGCTGCGTGCTGCTCGTGATCGTCGGCATCGCCGCCGCGATCGGTAGCAGCGAGCCGGTCGTGAACCTCGGCGCCTGGATTGGGTTCGGTCACAGTTCCCTGCGGGCCGACGGGCTTGCCGGCATCTTTCTGGCGCTCACCGGGGTCACCGGCGCCGCGGTCTCGCTCGCCTACGCAGAGTTGCCGGCAGGCCGCTGGCTCACGACCCTCGCCAGCGGGCTCGTGCTGTTCATCGCGGTCGCGATCGGGTCCGACAACGGATTCCTGTTCTTCCTCGCGTGGGAGGCGATCACGCTCTGCGTGTATCTGATCGCAAGCGCCGGCAAGACCCGCGAGGATCTCCTCGGCGGCTACCTCACCGGCGGGCTGGCGAAACTCGGCGGCGCCGCGCTGCTTGCCGCGTTCGGACTGTTGTACGCGCACACGGGCAGCTTCTCCCTGGAGGCCTGGCGCCACGCCCAGCTCTCGGCCGGCACCCGCGACGTGCTGTTCGCGCTGTTTCTCACCTGCTTCGCGACCAAGGTCGGCGTGCTGCCGCTGCAGGGCGGGCTGCCGGCTGGCTATGGCTCGGCGCCCCGGCTCGGGGCGGCATCCCTGTCGGTCGCGCTGTGTGCGGGGTTCTATGGGCTCTGGCGCTTCGAGTTCGACGTGCTCGGCCCGCTACCGGTCGGTTGCGGTGATGCGCTGCTGATCGTCGCGGCGGTGACCGCGGTGACCGGGATCACCTACGCGCTCACGCAGGATGACCTGCGCAGGTTCCTGGGCTACTCGACCGTCGAACACGCCGGTGTCGCACTGGTCGGCTTCGCGGTGGCGTTGCTTGGACACGCGGCGCACCAGCCGAAGCTCGCCGCCGCTGGGCTGCTCGCCAGCACGCTGCACGTCTGCGCGCACAACCTCTCAAAATCGCTGGCGCTGATCAGCATCGACCGCGTCAGCTACACCAGCGGCGAGCGGACGATCGACCCGCTCGGCGGGCTCTCACGCCGGCTGCCGTTCACCGCGGGCACGCTCGGCGTCGCCTCGTTGACGCTGGCTGCGATCCCACCGCTGGGCGGATTCGTCAGTGAATGGTTCACGTTCGAGGCGCTGCTGCAGGGCTTCCGCATGCCCACACTCCTCTCCCGCCTACTGTGTGCGCTGGCCGCCGCAACGCTCGCGCTGACCGCCGGCCTGGGGCTGCTCGCCTTCGCCAAGTACTACAGCTTCATCTTCCTCGGACGCGCCCGCGGGAAGCTCCAGGCGCTGGGCGAGCCCTCACGCTGGCCGCTCGGCGCCGGCGCCCTCGCGATCGTAATCCTCTTCCTCGGTGCTGCCGCTCCGTGGGAGATCCACGCGATCGGCGCCGGCCTGCGTCCGCTGCTCGGCTTCAACCTCGCGACCACAACGATCAGCCATCCGCTGGTGCTCACCCCGGTGTTCGTCGGCTTCTCGGTGCTCGACCCGACCTGGCTATGCGTGGTCCTGCCCGCCTACGCGATCATCGCCGCACTGATCGCGTTCGCCACCGATCGCCGCCGAACGGTGCGCCGCGCCCCGGTCTGGGTCACCGGCAGCGGCGCCGAGCTCGCCGCCGTGCAGTACCGGCCCTCTGCCTACTCAAACCCGATGCGCGTGATCCTGCGCGGACCGCTCGGCTACCGCAGCCGCCTGCGGCCGATCGCAACCCAGAACGCCGCCGCGCACTTCCTGCTCGACACCCGCGTTGTGCTCGCGATCGACCGGTTCGTCTACCGGCCCACGACCGCGCTGGCACTGCGGATCGCGGCGCTCGTGCGCACAACCCAGTCCGGGCGTCTCTCCGCCTACCTGCTCTACATGCTCGTCGCGCTAATCATCGCCCTGTCCCTCGTCCCCATTCTCCACTGATGTTTCAACGAATCCTGCTTGCCTGGGACGGCTCCGATGTCGCGTTGCGTGCCTTCGACGCCGCCATCGACCTCACCCGCCGCTACGACGCCGAGCTCGTCGCCGTCTCAATCGCCTACTCACCGGCGCACGCGGAAACCGCCGCCGACCGTCAGGAGACAGCCGACGCCGCTCATCGCTACCTCACCCAAACGTTCGAAGAAGTCGCCGACCGTGCGCAACGAGCCGGAGTTGGGGTCCGGCACGAGATCATCGACGGCCAGACCCCTGCCCGCGCGCTAATTGACTACGCCCACACGCACGGCTTTGACCTGATCGTCTGCGGCCACCACCGCACCGGACGCGCCGGCAGACTCTTACTGAAGGGCGTCGCCCCAGAGCTAATTGAGGACGACACCCCAGTTCTCGTCGTGAGCGATGGCACAGGATGAGAAGCCTTCGAGAAAGACTGCTGTCGGCTACACGCGACGCCAAGCTCGGTGCGGAGCACAACGACCGGCGCAAGACCCCCGAGGACATCGAGGAGAAGCGGCGTCGGATCATACGCGTCTGCCTAACCACCGGGCTGGGCTGTGCCTTGATCGGCGCGGTGTTCCTGCTGACCAACAGCCACACGCTGCACTTGATGTCGGAATTTCTGTTCGGGGTGTCTGTTGGTTGCGCAGCCGCCTACCTAAACACTCGCGTCCAAAGGCTGGTCCAACGTGCCCGCCGATCTGATAACAGCTGAGCATGAAACGGTTCGATCGGCAGGAACTCGCGGCGATCTTCGCCGGAGGCGCGATTGGTGCGATCGCGCGGGTCTGGCTCAGCCAGCGCTACACCCAAGGCGACACGTCGTGGCCGTGGACGATCTTCGCGATCAACATCACCGGCTCATTCGCGCTCGCCTATTTCGCCACGCGCCTGCAGGAACGGCTGCCACAGTCCACCTACCGTCGGCCGGCCCTAGGTACCGGCTTCTGCGGTGCCTATACGACGTTCTCGACGATGCAGGTCGAGATCCTCAAGATGGTCGAGGCCGATCACTATGGCCTGGCCGTCGGATATGGCATGGCGAGTATCGCGGCGGGCCTTGCGGCGATCTGGCTGGCTTCGACGATCGTCAGAAGGGCCCGGCTCGCATGACGTTCTGGCTGTGGGTGGCCGTCGCAGCGATTGGCGGCTGTGGTGCGATCGGCCGGTTCGTCGCCGACGCGCTGATCGCAGACCGCGTCGGCCGGGACTTTCCGCTCGGGACTCTTGCGATCAACCTCACGGGCACGGTCGTGCTCGGCGTGCTGGTCGGGGTGGGTGCGGCGGGGAACCTGTATCTGCTCGCTGGCACGGCGACGCTCGGCTCCTACACGACGTTCTCGACGTGGATGCTCGAGAGCTATCGCCTGGCCGAAGACGCGGAATTCCGTCCGGCGATCCTCAATGCCGTGATCAGTCTGCTGCTCGGGTTCGGAGCGGCGCTGCTCGGCCGGACGATCGGACTACACCTATGAACGACGACTGCCTCAAGCTCACGACCTATTTCGGTGAGCGCGACCGCACCGAAGACGGTCTGCTCGCGGACGAGTTGATGAATATCTACGGCGGACACCGCCTGGCGGCGAGCATCATGCTGCGCGGCGCCGAAGGGTTCGGTCGCCTGCACCACCTCCACACCGACCGGCAGCTCACCTCTTCAGAGGATCTGCCGGTCGTCTCAATCGCCGTCGACGAGCGAGCACGGATCGAATCGATGCTCGAACTGCTGCTGCAGGTCAAACGCCGGGGCCTGATCACACTCGAACGCGCCCGTCTGCTCTCAGGCGAGATCGGCCAGGTGCAGCTACCTGAAGAGCTCGGCGAAGCAACGAAGCTCACGATCTACATCGGCCGGCAGCAGCGCGTCTACCGAACACCGGCCTTCGTGGCGATCTGCGACCTGCTCTACCGGCACGGGATCGCCGGCGCGAGCGTGCTGCTCGGCGTCGACGGAACCCGCAGCGGCCGGCGCTTCCGCGCGAAATTCTTTGGGCGCAACGCCGACGTTCCGATGATGGTCATCGCCGTCGGCGCCGGCGACAAGATCGCTGCCGTGCTGCCCGAGCTCGGTGGGCTGCTGCACGAGCCGCTGATGACGCTCGAGCGCGTGCGGGTCTGCAAGCGCGACGGTGAGCTGCTCGCCGAGCCGCATGAGCTGCCCGGCACCGACGAGCACGGGATGGCGATGTGGCAGAAGCTGATGATCTACACCTCCCACAGCGCCAGCCAGCATGGCCGTCCGCTGCACCTCGAGATCGTCCACCGCCTCCAGCGCGAGACCGAGGCGGCCGGCGCGACCGTCCTGCGCGGGATCTGGGGCTTCCACGGCGATCACGCACCACACGGTGACCGGGTCTTTCAGGTCCGACGTCACGTACCGGTCTGCACGGTCGTCATCGACCGGCCCGACCGGATCGCCCACTCCTTTCAAATCATCGACGAGATCACCTCCGAGCACGGTCTCGTCACCAGCGAGATGGTGCCGGCAGCACAGGCGATGAGCGAATCCGAAACGCGCGGCGGTCTACGCCTCGCCAGGCACCAGTTTTGACTCGGGAACGAACCCGATCGCAGACAGGAGGCGAAGCACGATGAGAGCGCAAGAGCTTCAAGCGGCGCTCGAAGCGTTGCCGGCCGAACTTATCCAGCGTCTCACAGACCGGCTCGAGGCCGACCCAGATATGCGCGTGACGGTCGGCCACTGGCATCGCTGCCCGATGACCATCGCCGGAGTCGATCGCTTTGAGATCGTCGAGGACGGCCCCGAGCATCGTTTCGCGAGCGCGTGGGACCGCTACGCATCCGCGGCCTCGCGGCTCACGTGGCGATACTTTCCGGTCATCTCCGCGAGCGCAGCCAAAGCGGACGTGCAGGCGTTGCTGCGGCTTGCCAATGCGACATTGGCCGCCCGCTCCGGCACCGGCCTGCCCGCCGACGAGCCTGTGGCGGTCCAATAGGCGCGATTGCCTGCCGGCATACGTGGCAGGCCTGTTGGAGGCTGGGATTCGCTGTTGCCCTGCGGGGCGTTTAGGCGGCGAAGGTTTGGCGGTAGAGGTCCGCGCCGTAGCTGGTGGGCAGCGGTTCAGCCTCGTGGAGTTGGAAGGAGCGCGTGCCTGCGTTGTCGCGGTCGGCTCGTAGGAACAAGGTCGTGTCCGGGTGCTGGCGGTGGAAGCGGGAGGCGAGCTCGTAGAGGTGGGTGACGAATACGACGGTGTTGCCGTTGTCGGTCATGGCGCGGATGACTTCGGCGGCGATCTCTGATCCTTCGCGTTCGTTGGTGGCGGCAAACGATTCGTTGCACAGCAGGAGATCGCCTGCGGTGATCGCCTTCGCCAGATGGCTCATGCGCGCGAGTTCCTCGTCGAACTTGCCGCTCACCATGCTCGCGTCCTCCTCACGTTTGTAGTGCGTGAATACGCCGCCGACGATCGCGGCCGCGTATTGGTCGGCGGCGACGAACATTCCGGCCTGCATCATCAGCTGAGCCAGCCCGAGGCTGCGCAGGAACGTGGACTTGCCGCCCTGGTTGGCGCCGGTGACGATGATCAGCGGCTTGCCGTCGGCTCGCAGATCGTTGCTCTGTACGCGCGGCTCGATGCGCAGCGAGAGGCACGGGTCGTAAAGACCCCGCGCGTTGTGGGTCAGGCGGCCGGACTCGTGCGGGTCTGGCATCGACAGCGGCTCGCCCTTGGCCGACAGCTGCTCGTGTAGGTTCAGGCAGCCGACGTAGAACCCGAGTTCGACGCGAAGCGCCGTGAAGAAGGCGGTGACGTGGTCGGCTGATTGGCCGACGGCATTGGCGACGAGCGCGAGCACCCGGTCGCGCAGCGCGCCCATCGCCTGGCTGCCGGCATCATCACGCGGCGGGATCGTCCAGCTAAACGATGGTCGTCCGATCGACGGGGGCAGGAACCGCAGGAGCCGATGACTGCGGCGTGGCGAGCGAAGCACGTAGTCGACGCCCTGCCCGAGCTTGCCCAGGCGGGCGGTCGCGACCACGCCGTCACGGAAGCGGAGTGTCCGCAGATGTTCGGCGATCTCGCGGAAGTAATCG
>JAKAED010000088.1 GCA_021820105.1 Actinomycetes bacterium
TTCCGATCTTCTGCATTACCTCTGCGGTGCGACCGGATTCGACTATCCGGCCCGCGTACATGACGGAGATGACCTCGGCGACGGACGACATCACCCCGAGGTCGTGGGTGATCAGCAGCACCGAGAGACCGTTGTCTTCGCGCAAGCGATCCAGCAGCCTCAGGATCCCCGCTTGGACGGTCACGTCCAAGGCTGTCGTCGGCTCGTCGGCGATGACCAGGCTCGGACCACAGATGAGCGCTGTCGCGATCGCGATTCGCTGCCGCATACCACCTGAGAACTGATGTGGGTAGGAACCGAGGCAGCCAACAGGATCGGGAATCCTCACCTCCTCGAGCAGCTCAACCGCACGCTCCAGGGCAGCCTTTCGTGTGATCCCGAGATGCTGGCGCAGATGCTCGGTCAGCACACGGCCGATCGTCAACATCGGGTGCAGCGACGTCATCGGATCCTGGAAGATCATCGCGATCTCGCGTCCGCGCACCGCCTGTAGATCCCGCTCACGCAGCCCCACCAGGTCTCGTCCCTTGTAGACGATCCGTCCAGATACGCGAGCCAGGCGCGGCAACAAGCCGAGCACCGCCAGCGCCGTCATCGTCTTGCCGCTGCCGCTCTCGCCAGCGAGCCCGAACACCTGTCCCGCTTCGACGGCGAAGCTGACACCGTCGACGACCGTGATCGGGCCATCTGCGCCGCTGAGCGTGACGCGGAGATTCTCGACCTCAAGAACGTTCATCCGCGGCCTCCGCGATTCGTCCATGAACCATGCGGGTCCAGTGCGTCACGAAGGCTGTCTCCGAGGAAGTTCAGCGCCAGGACCGAGCTGAAGATCGCCAGACCCGGGAAGGTGCTCATCCACCAGTACTGAAAGTACTGGGTTCCGGCAGAGACCATGGCACCCCACTCCGCGGTCGGAGGCTGTGCGCCCAGCCCCAGAAAGGAGAGACCTGAGAGCAGGAGGATCGCGTTTCCGAAGTCGAGCGTGGCCAGCACGACCACGGGCCCGATGACGTTCGGCAGCACGTCGCGGACCAGGGTTTGGCGCGCCGATGCACCGAGCAGCCGTGAGGTCTGCACGTACTCGGCATTGCCGGCAGAGAGCACCAGCCCGCGCACGACGCGCGCGTACGTTGGCCAGGAGACAAACACGAGGGCGAACACTGCGTTCTGCAGACTGGGCCCGAGCACCGCTGTCACGACGAGCGCCAGGATGATTGCGGGGAAGGCGAACACGAGGTCCACCAGGCGCATGATCAGCGTGTCGAGGATGCCTCCGAAGTAACCGGCGACGCTGCCGAGTGCGCTACCGATGGCCATCGAGATGAGCACGAGAATGGCTGACACCGGTAGGGAGATACGGGCTCCGTAAAGAACGCGGCTGAACACGTCGCGACCCAGCTGATCGGTTCCGAACAGGTGTGCGGACGACGGTGCCGCGAACAGTGAGTTGGTCACCGCATCCGGTTTGTATGAGGTCAGCACGGGAGCGAGCAGCGCTCCGACGACCCATACCAGGAGGATCGCGACTCCGGCGAGCGCCAGCGGACGGCGCATCGCAGCTGGAGCGAGCCGGATAGCTCGATACCTGCGTGGGATCGTGATTTCGATGTCAGGTGAGGTGGCGCTCATTGGACTCGGACTCGCGGGTCAAGCACTCCATATAGGACGTCGACTATGAAGTTGATGACGATGTATACGACGGCGATAAAGAGACTCACACCTGCGATGGCGGGAAGGTCAAGCGCGACTGACGCCTGATACCCGTACTGGCCGATGCCGGGCCAAGAGAAGATGTTCTCGACGAGCACCGCGCCCGTCAGCACGTTGGCGAATGCGAGGCCAATTACCGTGACGATCGACGGCAGCGCTGCGCGCAGGACGTGGCCGAAGACTATCGACCGGCGCGAGAGTCCCTTGGCACGTGCGGCGCGGACATAATCCTGCTCCATCACTTCGAGAACGGCCGACCTGGTGTAGCGCGTTAGCAGCCCCATGTTCGCGGCGGCAAGAATGATCGAGGGCAGTACCAGATGTTGCAGTGCGTCCCAGAACGTCGACAACTGGCCTGCCAGCAGCGCATCTACCGTGTACATGCCGGTGACTCGCGGGGGAGCCACATCCGACGGCGAGAGTCGCGAGCCGCCTGGGAATATGCCTAGCTTGAAAAAGAGCAGGTAGAGCGCAATCAGCGCCAGCCAGAAGGTGGGCACCGATACGCCTACCAGCGAGAGGATGCGCAGTACAAAATCCGTGAAGCTGTTCCGTCGCAGGGCCGCGAGGAGTCCGAACCCGACACCGAATACCAGCGCGATCAGAATCGAGAGGATCGCCAGCTCCGCAGTTGCCGGGATCGTCTGGCCGAGGTCATGGATGATCGGGTCGCTCGTGACCTCTGAGGTCCCGAGGTTTCCCTGGACAAGGTGTACGAAGTAAAGCCCGAGTTGGACCGGCAGCGGCTTGTCCAGGCCGTTGACTCGGTCGAAGTTCTTGATCTCGGCCGGAGTGGGATTCTGGCCTAGGTTCGCGAGGGCTGGGTTCGCGGGCACCATGTGCGTCAGCACAAAAGTCACGAATACGATGCCGACCGCGAGGATCACCAGCGCGATAAGCCTGCGACCGATGAAACGCCCGAAGGCTCGGGACGGCAGCACTCGCCGCCATCCCGAGCTCGGAACTGGAATGTGACTACTTGGTTCCAACCTCAGCCACGCTCAGGAGCCAGCTTGGGTTGAGTTTGAGGCCGGTCAGATTCGAGCTGCCGACGATGGCCTCGGCCGGCTGCAGCATTGGGATGTACGGGCTGGAGGCGTTGAGCTGCTTCTGAATCGAAGTGAACAGCTTGGCGCGCAGCGCGTTGTTGGATGTGGATCCGGCTCGCTTGCCGAGCTTCACCAGGCTCGGATTGGCTGAGGCAGGCCAGTCCATCCGGGAGGAGACGCTGCCCCCTGGCACGAACACCAGGTAATCGTTGGGATCGGCGTAATCCGGTCCCCAGTAGGACTGCACCAGCTGGTACTTGTCGGCGTTGTAAGCGGTCAGGAACTGCGCGACCGGCACCGCCTGAACCTTGATCGTGATGCCGATGGCTCCGAGGTCAGCCTGCACCAGCTGCGCGAGCGTGGCAAAGGCTAGACCGTTCACGTTGATGTCACTCGGATACGCCAGCGTCGCCGACGGGTTCTTGATGCCCGACGCCTTCACCAGGGCCTTCGCCTTGGCGAGGTTCTGCTTGATCGCGTCTCGGGTCGGGAGCCCACCAAGGAACTGAACCGGAATCAGTCCGGCCGCCTGGATTGCGCCCGTTCCGGCAGTCTTAGTGAATGCGTTGTAGTCGAGGCCATATCGAATGGCCTTGCGGATGTCGGGATTCGCCATCACCGGCGAGACCTTGGGGTTGGACGTCAGCTGCAGGAAGAACAGGTTCGGTGA
This sequence comes from Actinomycetes bacterium, assembly GCA_021820105.1. Classification (GTDB taxonomy): domain Bacteria; phylum Actinomycetota; class Thermoleophilia; order Solirubrobacterales; family Solirubrobacteraceae; genus Palsa-465. The sequence goes on from JAKAED010000088.1 coordinate 3,430, forward strand.
TGACGAGGTGTAGACCTTCACGCCCGAGTTGTTCTTGAGGGTGGCGGCCTGTGAAGACGAGAGATCAAGCGCGATCTGATTCGCTCCTCGCTGAACGTTCAACAGCTGAGTTGGCGCGGACATGTCCCTGAGCACCACCCGCGAAAACTTAGGCTTCTTGCCCCAGTAGTAGGGGTTGGCGCTTAGCGTGATCTGGTTGTTGGTCGAGTACTGGGTGAGGATGTAGGGACCACTGCCCTCAGACGTCTTATCCAGGAACTGCTGTGCCTTGTCCGTCTTGGCTGCGTTGCTCGCATCGCTGCCGCCATGGGCGAGTACGGCCTTGGAGTTGACGATGCCGAGTGCGGGTGTGGTCACGATCTCGGGAACGGCCGGGTTGGATGTGGCGGACTTGATCACAACCGTGTACGGGCCTCTGGCGGACACGGTCAGGCCGGCCATCAGGTACGAGGGCGCCGCTTTGATGTTGGCAACGCGCTTCAGCGAGAAGACCACGTCCTTAGATGTAACCGGGGTTCCATCTGAGAACTTGGCGTTGTGCCGCAAGTGGAACGTGAACACCTTGGCGTTCTTTGATGCGTTGTAACCGGTGGCGAGATCCGGTTCCACCTTGGTGCTCGATCCATGCTCGGTCAGCAAGGTCTCGTAGATCGCGTGATCGACGATGTAGCCCGTGGGATCCAGATCTCGGGCTGGATCCGCGGTGCTGATGATGAACGACGTGTCCACCACCAAAGTGCCGGCGCTGGCTGTGCTGGCGGTCTTGGCTGCAGCTGGCCCGGTGCCTGCTGCGAGCGAGACCAGGCCGGCAGCGACGGCTGCGCCACTCATCCACCGTCCCGTTACGTTCCCGAAGATGCCCAAAAGGGGCCTCCTTATTGTGTTGGATTGACTGTTCTTCCACGCCGATTGCTGCTAACAGCTGCGGACCGGATAGCGTCGCGCACTTCGGGAGAGAGGTCTCGGTGGCCGCGAGCTTCCCTGTCCAGTATGCTCGGCGGCGATGAACATACTGAAAGTCATGTTCAGTGTCCAGAGGAAAATCTGTTAGTGCCCCATTTGTGGGCGGCGAGACTTGGTCAATGAGTGATGCCACCTTGGGTTCCGGGCCGCTCGCATGGGTGGAGGAACGGAAGGACCAGCTGATTGCGGACTGGACGCACGCGTGCCGACTGCCGTCAGTTTCAGCAGATGGCCCGATTGCGGTAGCCGAAATGGCGGCCTGGCTCGCACAGCGTGCGGAGCCCGTGTTCGACACTCTGGAACAAGTTGAGGCACCTGGTGGCGGCCCCGTAATCATCGGCCGTCTGGAGGGGACCGGACCTGGTCGCCTGCTCATTTACACGCATTACGACGTCGTTCCGGCCGGCGAAGGCTGGACCCGTGATCCGTTTGGGGCGGAGTTGCACGATGGGCGCTTGTACGCTCGCGGGGCCGGTGATGACAAAGCGGATGTGATGGCGCGTCTGCATGCGATCGAGGCATGGCTTGCCACCAGAGGACGGATGCCGTTCACCATCATCTGGCTGAGCGAGGGCATGGAAGAGGTCGGCAGTCCTGGGCTCAGGGAGGTGATTGCAGCCCGTCACGGGTTGGTCGAGGCTGATGCCTGCCTATGGGAGAGCTACTACCGCTCAATCGACGGTGACGCTCCGACAATCGGTTTCGGCTCCCGCGGCGTGCTGACGGTGGAGCTTGCGGTACGCCTGCTGGACGCGGACACCCATTCCGCGATGGCGGGCATTTATCGTTCGGCTGCGCAGGTGCTGACGCACGCCGTCGCCTCGTTGACAGATGCGGAGGGTCGAGTTCTGATCCCAGGTTTCTACGACGCTGTCACGCCATTCACCGCCGACGACGCGGATACGGTGATGCGGACGCCGGTTCCCCCAATTCGGGAGGACGCGCGGCAGCGCGGCAGCCTCTGGTCGGCGGATGAGCGTTCTCTCGTCCGCCGATGGCTGTACGAGCCGACGTTCAATCTCGCCTCGATTCAGGCCGGCCCTGGCGAGAGCGAGCACGAGGCGACTCTGCTGCCGGCCGCGGCGCGAGCCCGGATCGACATGCGCCTGATGCCTGACCAGGACCCGACCCGAATCTTCGAGGCGCTCGAGCGACATCTTCGAGATGAGGGCTTCAGAGAGGTCAGCGTACGTCAGCTTAACGCGATCCCACCGGCGGCCAGCAGCCTGAAATCACCGCTAGCGCTGGCTGTGCGTCAGGCTTCAAAGGAGCTCTTCGGTGGAGTCGAGCCACTGCTGCACCCCGTGGTGCCGGGCTCGGGCCCGCTCCACCTTTTCGCTTCGAGTATGCAGTTGGATGCTGTGATGCCGCCGGGCACGATACGCCCGGACAGCGGTATGCACGGCCCGGATGAGAACGCGGAGGTCAACCACTACCTCGACGTTGTGAGGCTGACGCTCCGGATCTTCGAGCTGCTCGCAGCTTCAGACGAGTTCGGTCAAGAGGAGGTTCGTGGTTGAGACGCACTGCTCGTACAGGCGGGGGCTTTGAGGATGTTGCGGCCTACTCGCGCGCCGTGCGCGTCGGCAACCGGATCGTGACCAGCGCCACCGCGGCGCTGGATGATGCCGGGGCTGCCCTCTATCCAGGCGACTCATACGCCCAGGCGCGCGACGCGATCGCGAGGTCCGTAGCCGCGATTGCTGAACTCGGCGGAACGGCTGCCGACATCACCAGAACCCGGGTGTATCTGACAGCCGGTGTCGACTGGCGGCCCGTGATCCGTGCCCACCAAGAAGCTTTCGTGGGGATCAACCCGGCGAACACGACTGTTTACGTTCATGCTCTGCTCCCAGCGGGGGCGCTCGTCGAGGTCGAGCTTGAGGCTGAGCTTGAGCCTGACGTCGATGCGCCCGGCCCGAGTGACCCCGCATGAGCCAGACGCGAATCACGGTTGCGGTGCTGGGTGACTCGATCTCCGCTGGAAACCCTGGCTGGGATCCGAATCCTGCCCTGCGTGAGCGGGAGGGCGATGATCCCCAGAGTCAGTACGTGTATTGGGCCGCCAGACTCGATCCGAGGCTTCACTTCAACAATTTCGGTGTTGGTGGAGAGACGGTGCAGCAGATCGCAGCCCGGCTCGAGAAGAGTGTTGTCGGCGCGGAGGTGCTCGTGGTCCAAGGCGGCATCAATGACATCGTCCAGGGACTGCCTTTGGATATGGCGGCCGAGGAGTTGAGTCGTATGGTCGCACGCGGACAGGAGCTTGGACTCGGAGTGGTCATCGCCGATGTGCTCCCTTGGAACCGTGGGTGGCCCGGAGCGGAACCGAAGATCCGTCGGCTCAACGCGCTGATCGCCGAGATCGCCGCGGCTGCCGAGATCGACATGCTGCACTTCCACGACACGCTCGAGGATCCGGATCTGCCTGGCCGGATGAAGCCTGAGTGGACAGCTGACGGGAATCACCCTTCCGTGGAGGGGCACCGCCGGCTCGGGGAGCTTGCGTTTCACCTGCCCCGCGATTGGGAGCTCAAGAGATGACAAAACACACGATCATGATGTACGGGGACACCGTTCGATCCCCTGACCTCCGGTACGTCGTACCGCACGCGGTTGCTGACCCGTTCCTCTACCTGGAGCGCGAGCACGATCGACACGTTGTGGTCAGGTCGCTCGAGGTTGAGCGTATGGGGTCAGTGCCAGGACTGACTGCCCATCCCGACGAAGCGTTCGGGCTGGACCAGTTGCAGGCCGATGGCCTGCGGAGTGCCGAGGTGGCCCGCCATGTGGCGCTCAACGCTTGTCGCGAGTTGGGTGTTACCGCCGCCACGGTGCCGCCTGATTTTCCGCTTGCGATGGCGGACTTCCTGCGGTCTCAGGGCCTAGACATATCTGTCGATGATGAGGAGTTCGCGACTCGCCGCCGTGTCAAGACGGCAACCCAGCTCGCGGGCATCCGTCGCGCCCAACGCGGCGCCGAAGCCGCTGTCGACGCCATCACAGCCCTGCTGGCAGCTGCCGAAACGCGGGGCCGCGATGTGATGCTCGATGGTGAGCAGCTGACCTGTGAACGCCTGAAGGCAGCAGCCCGGCAGGCATTCGCTGCGGCCGGCGTGGCGGCTGATGACTTCATCGTCGCCCACGGCTACCAGACATGCGTGGGTCACCACATGGGATCCGGCCCGATTCTTGCGGGCGAGCCGATCACCGTGGATCTGTGGCCGAGAGACGAGGAGACCGGATGCTTCACCGACATGACGCGCACGTATGTCGTTGGAGAAGCTCCTGAGGAGCTGATCACCTACCACCAGCTTTCGAAGGAAGCACTGGAGCGTTCGCTGGCGGCGATTCGACCGGGTGCCTTAGCACGTGACGTCCATGGCGCTGCATGTGCCGTCTTCGAAGCTGCCGGGTTTCCGACCCAGAGGACCAAGATGGCCGGGGAGGTGCTTCTGGATGGTTTCTTTCATAGCCTCGGTCACGGCGTGGGGCTTGAGGTTCATGAGGCTCCAGGGCTGTCCCAGAACGGTGAGGTCCTCGTTGAGGGTGATGTTCTCGCGGTTGAGCCAGGCTGCTACCGGCAGGGTTTCGGCGGCGCCCGGCTTGAGGACCTTGTGGTAGTGACCGCGGAAGGTTACGAACTCATCACGGAATATCGCTACGAGTTGACACCTTCAGCTTGACGAACCGACCATGAAACTGGGCGGGCCCGATTCGTTCGGACCCGCCCAATTTGGGCACCGCCCGCCGGTTCGTGGCTCAGGGGGGGCGGACCACGAACCGGCTGAGACTGGGCGGTCACCTACTGGAGCTGGGGTTGGGGAAGCTCCATGTATGTGCCTGGTAGACGCTTCATACCCGCAAAAGTCGTCCTCAAACTATGAGCATCACCAGCTCCATTTGAGGCCGCGTCAGGTCTGCTGCGTGAGGCCGCGTCAGGTCTGCTGCGTGAGGCCGCGTCAGGTCTGCTGCGGCCTCTGATCTCCCTCTGAAGTGCGTGCCCGCCGGTGGTTGCGCTTGGCGCGCATATCTGCGGCCGGGCCGCTCGTTGACCTGCGCCGGGACGTGGGCAGGAGCGGCGTTGGGGCAGTTCCTGTTCCTGGCCCTGCGCCGTTGCCGGCCGCTGGCTGTGCGGGCGCGGGCCTCCGGCGCGGCCGGCGCTCCTGGGCTCCTGCCGCCGCAACCAGTTCGAAAAGCGAGTTGTCGATTCCGGCGCTGATCACGTCAAGGTCAGGCAGCGCGTCGAAATCAGCCAGCAGCCCGTACTGCATGTGCCCGTTGTAGGACATGATCGCCACCGCCAGCGCATGCCCCTGCGGCAGGAAAGCCAGCGGGAAGAGGTCCTGCAGCTGGTGACCGAGGATGTAGAGCGGTACCTGCGGCCCCGGGATGTTCGTCACCAGCAGGTTGAACAGGCGTGTGGAGAACTGCAGGCGCGAGGCCTGCGCCAGCACGGCCGGTGGCGCCAGCGACTCAACGGCTGCCAGGGTGGCGGCGCCTACCGCCTGCTTGGACCGTTTGAGATCGTCCATCGCGCGGCTCACCACGCTCAGCCGAGCGACCGGCTCGCGAACATAGACCGGTAGCGGCCCGCGCATCACGGTCAGCCGATTTCCCAGGGTGCCGTGCTCGTCCTGGGTGCGGACGGACACGGGCACGAGCGCTCGCATCTCCAGACCGTCGGTGTTCATGCCCCGCGACCGCAACCACTCGCCCAAGGCGCCGGCCACCACCGCCAGAACAACATCGTTCACGGTTCCACCCAGGCTGTTCTTGACCGCCTTGTAGTCCGCCAGCTGCTGGCGCACCACCCGCAGCCGGCGGTGAGGGCCGATGGGCACGTTCAGGGGCGTCTCCGGCGCCGGATTGAGGAGCTCCCAGAGGATCTCGCCCACTCCCTCGGCGGCGTCTCGGACCGCCCGCGCATGGTGCGCCGGTCGGGCGACTGCAGTCACGGCACCCACCGCCAGCTCGGCGGCAGCGGCTGCGCCGTCGCACGCTCCCGTGAACAGCAACTGGCGGGCGGTTGGCTCCGGTCGCGGCCGCCAGGGTCGCAGCCCCGCTGTGTCGATGGCCGTGGTGACCGGGCTGAGATCGAGCAGGACGGTTGCCAGATCGATGCCGGAGATACCGTCGACCAGCGCGTGGTGGTTCTTGGAGATCATTGCGAAACGTGCGACCTTCGAGTCGGCAGCAGGCTCAATTCCCTCCACCAGCCAGAACTCCCACAGCGGCTTGCTGCGGTCCAGCGGCAACGACGCGATTCGCGCCGCCATCTCCCAGAGCTGCGCCTCGTTGCCGGGCGCTGGGAGCGCTGAGTGGCGAACGTGGTACTCCAGGTTGAAGTCGGGGTCGTCGATCCATAACGGGCGGCCACTGCCAGCCGGGGGAACAGCCAGCTTCTGGCGGTAGCGAGGCACCAGGTGCAGCCTCCCGCGAATGTGCTCAAGGACCGCGTCGATGGGGGGCGCTGGTCCCTCAAAGAGCAGCACGCCGCCGATGTGCATGTGTGCGCTCGCGCTCTCCTGATGCAGGAAGCTGGCGTCCGTGGATGTCAGGCGGTCGAGGTGCTGCTGCGACATGGTGTTCCGGAGCCTCGCGGACGGTCGTCAGGGATGCTCGCCCAAGGGTACGCGTGCCGGCGCCGGTCGGTGGCCGCCAGGTTCTAAACTGATCGGTGAATGGCTGCCACCCCAGAGAAGCTCCTGCTTGCCTCGCCGCGTGGGTACTGCGCGGGCGTGGACCGCGCAGTCCAGACTGTGGAGCGCGCACTGGAGCTCTACGGGGCTCCCGTGTATGTGCGCAAGGAGATCGTGCACAACAAGCATGTTGTGCAGCAGTTGCGTGAGCGCGGCGCGATCTTTGTGGAGTCCGAGACCGAGGTGCCGCCTGGCGCGACAGCTGTCTTCTCCGCTCATGGCGTCGCTCCGTCGGTCCACGAGAATGCCGCGGCACGCGAGCTCACCGTGATTGATGCCACCTGCCCGCTGGTCACCAAGGTCCATGTCGAAGCCAGACGCTTCGCGGCTGAGGACTACACGATCGTGATGATCGGCCATGAGGGGCACGAGGAGGTCGAGGGCACGATGGGAGAGGCACCCGACCGGATCGTGCTGGTGCAGAGTGAGGCGGACGTGGATGCGCTTGAGGTGCCCGACCCGCAGCGTGTTGCCTATATCTCGCAGACGACGCTCAGCGTCGATGAGACAAGGTCGATCATCCAGCGCCTGCGTCAGCGCTTCCCCGACATCATCGGGCCGCGGACCGACGACATCTGTTATGCGACGACCAACCGTCAGGCGGCGGTCAAGGAACTTGCGCGTGAATGTGACCTCGTGCTGGTGATCGGCAGCCGGAACTCCTCCAACTCCAACCGCCTGGTGGAGGTCGCGCGGGAATGCGGCACCGCCTCACATCTGATCGACAATGAGTCTCAGGTTCAGGAGGAGTGGCTGGAGGGAGCGCGGGTGGTCGGCATCAGCTCGGGCGCCAGCGCGCCTGAAGAGCTCGTTGAGCGACTGGTGCAGTTCTTCCGCGAACGCGGGACCGAGAGTGTGCAGGAGCTGGAGGTGATCAAGGAGAACATGCGCTTCATGCTCCCCAAGACAATCCGGCAGGCACTCGCCAGCGCCTGATTTGCGGACGCTCGTAATCTCCGACCTGCACGTGGGCGCCGGCCACGGCCGCATGCGCCTTGAGGATCCCGCGGCGGTCGCGACGCTGGCGGAGACGATCGCTTCTGCGCAACGTCTGGTCCTGCTCGGGGACACTGTGGAGCTGCGTGAGCGCCCGCTTCAGGACGCGCTTGCCGTCGCCTCCCGTGTCCTGCCGCAGCTGGTCGCGGGTCTGGATCACGGTCGGGAGGTGGTGGTCGTTCTGGGCAACCACGACCATCAGCTGCAGCTGCATCAGAGTGGGCTGGAACAGGTTCGGGCGCTGCTCTCGGTCACGGGCGCGGAGGTGAGGTTTGAGTATCCCGGCGTCTGGTTGCGTGACGATGTCTACGCACACCATGGGCACTACCTTGATCGTCACACGCACACGCCCGCATTTGAGCGGCTGGCTGCTGGCGGCATGGCTCGATTCATCAAGCTGCCGCTATCGGCAATGGACGGTGCCGATGACTACGAGCGCCTGCTTGCGCCGATCTACGCCTGGATGTACTCGATCACCCAGCACGGGGATGGCCAGGTGGACGCGAGCGACGGCGGTGGCTCAATGCGTCTGCTCAAACGCATCCGCACTGGCCACAGACTTGAGGCGTTTGCGCTGCCGACCGGGGTGCGCGGAGTTGTCGCCGCTGTCTCCCGCCTCGGCCTCGGGCCGCTGAGCGGCGACCTCAGCGATGCGCAGCTGCGGCGCGCATCGCTGGTCGCTTACGGTGAGGTGCTTGCGGTCCTGGGAGTGGCGCCGCGTTACGCGCTCTTCGGCCACACGCATCGCGCAGGACCGCTCGTCCACGACGATCCCGCTGAATGGATGACGCCGGCAGGGACGCGGCTGATGAACACCGGCTGCTGGGTGAACGAGCACTTCACGGTTGAGACAGTTGTCGAGAACCCCTACCGCCCGGGGTTTGCGGTCGAGCTTGACGACGACGGACCGCCGCGGCTCGTCAATCTGCTCGACGGCTGACGGTCAGGGAGACGTTCCCTGTGCTGGGGCGGGGATTGTGTCGATCTCGCCACATTCCTTGCTCGTGCACGGACGCCTCGAGATAGTCACGTGCATGTCTGTGGACTCGGGATCGCTTGGGGGTGACAGAACTGCCAAGTTCGACTCCGACGCCGGAACTTTCCAGATTCGTCCTGAAAATCGCACCGTTTCTGACAACTTCCAGCTCGCAGGCCGACTTTGGCGATTTCAGCCCGTTTGCGGCAGCGGGATCGCGGAGGTCGCGAGGCTGGCCGAGTTGCAGCACGGGCACGTGCACCTGGAGCAACTGCGGGCTGCGGGGATCAAACGGGGCGCCCTCTCGCGCTGGGTGCGCAGCGGCATGATGCATCCGGCCCTCCCTGCCGTCTACCTCGTCGGACGACCGCACGCGGACGTGCTGGGGCGGATGATGGCGGCGGCACTGCACTTCCGGGGTGATGGACTGGTTGCCGGCCGAGCGGCCCTGCAGCTGTGGGGATTGCTTGACACGACCCAGCAGCTTGAGCGGGCGAATCCCATCGAGGTGCTGCTTGCGGGCGGCAGCGGCGGCGCGTGCCGCGGGCTGAAGGTTCATCGCACGGGAGTTGTCGACCGCCAAGACGTCCGCAGCCGCCAGGGCATTCCAGTCGTCTCGCCTGCCCTGGCGCTCCTGCATGCTGCGGGCGGCGCCAGTGATTACGAGCTTGAGGCCATCCTGTCCGCGGCGCTTCGCGGCAAGCTCGTACGCCGATCCCAAGTCTTAGACGTGATCTCCCGCAACCGCCGAGCCAAGGGCAGGGCTCTGTTGCGGTCACTGGTGGATGCCGGCGACGCCCCCCACGACACGCGCTCGGGATATGAGCGCAAGCTGCTGGACCTGCTGAAGCAGGCGGAGTTGCCGCTCCCGGTCACCAATGTCCGGGTGGCGGGCATGCTCGTTGATGCCTTTTGGCCGGAGTTCAAGCTCGTGGTCGAGTTCGATGGCTGGCGATACCACGGTAGGCGCGATGGCTTCGAGGCCGACCGCGTTCGCGATCAGAGGCTCACGGCCGTTGGCCACCAGGTGATGCGCGTCACCGCCCGGCAGATCGACAACCACCCGTACGCGCTTGTCGCGCGCGTCGCCGGCACGATCGCGATGCTGCGGATACGTCGTGACCCTGAGCCCCACGCGCCGGAGCGCAGCGGAGCGTCAGCTTAGGCTGAGAGCCCGGGCGTGAAGCAGACCGCCAACACGGTCACGCCACCGGTCACGCTCAGATCCAGCACGCCCTGCGTGTGGCGGTCGTGGTGGATCAGCTCGTAGGCGCCGGTATGAGGGATTGGCAGGTCCGCACCGTTCACGGTCGCCGTGCCCTCGCCACTGAAGACGCCCCAGACACCGCCGGCCTCGTACGGTCCGCTGTAGAAACCAGCGACATCCTCTGTCTGCGGCGCCAGCACCACCCCCGGCCGATCCTCTGGGCGCACCGGCCCAAAGATGTCCTGCTCAATCCCGAGCAGTTCCTGGATCGCGCGCTCCGTCTCGTCGTAGGCGCCCTCACCGAAGTGGTATTCGAACAGCCTGCCTTCCGCGTTCCACAGATACCGCGCAGGCCAGCCGAGGTTCTCGTACTCCTGCCAGATCTGGTGCTCCACGTCAACCACAACCGGGTACGTGATGCCGAGCCGTTCAACCGCGGCGGCCACCGCCGCCGGGTCATCAGACGCCTCAAAACCGGGAGAGTGGACCCCAATCACACGCAGTCCCAACTCCGCATAACGGGCGTGCCATGCTTTCAGGTAGGGAAGCGTACGGATCGAGTTGGGTCGGCAGAAGTCCCAGAACTCGATCAGCACAGGCCGACCGCGTTGCTGATCCATACGCAATGAGGCAACGTTGATCCAGGGCAGCCGCGGTGGGAAGGCCGGGGCGAGTATGTGATCGACGGGGGCGCGAATACTGGGCAGCTTAGCCGCATTACTATACTTTTTATCCCACTAATGCCGAGCGTGTTTGAGGAGTTTTAGATGAGTCCCTCTGGAGCGGAGGTTCTTCGCCAGATCAAGGCCCGGATCGATGAGGTCGATCCGTCCAGCGTGCGTGAGCAGCTCCAGGACGGAGTGCTCGTCATTGATGTCCGTCAGGACGAGGAGTGGGCCACCGGCCACTTGCCTGGAGCGCGGCACGTCCCCAAGAGTCACCTCGAGTCCAGGATCGAGGGCGTCGCGCCCGACAAATCCCAGCCCGTGGTCCTCTACTGCGCTTCAGGACAGCGGTCCGCCTGGGCAGCTCGCACCCTGATCGAGGACCTTGGATACGAGCAGGTCTCATCGATGACCGGCGGCTTCACCCTCTGGAAGGACCGGGGCTACGAGGTCAACGTACCGCGCTTCATGAGCGCTGAGCAGCGTGACCGCTACTCACGCCACCTGTTGCTCAATGAGGTCGGTATCGAGGGACAGCAGAAGCTGCTCGACGCCAGGGTGCTCCTCCTGGGAGCGGGCGGACTGGGCTCCCCTGCGGCCCTGTACCTCGCGGCCGCCGGGGTCGGCACGCTCGGCATCGTCGATGACGATGTGGTGGACCTCTCCAATCTCCAGCGTCAGGTGATCCACAACACCGCCAGGGTTGGTGTGGCAAAGGTGGACTCGGCGGAGGAGACGATCCAGGCGCTGAACCCGGATATCAATGTGATCAAGCACCGCCTGCGGCTGGGGCCTGAAAACATCATGGAGATCCTGCCGGGCTACGACATGGTCGTTGACGGGCTCGACAACTTCCCCACTCGCTACCTCCTCAACGACGCTTCCGTGCGGCTGCGAATCCCGGTGGTCTCAGCGGCGATCCTCGGCTTTGACGGCCAGCTTTCTGTCTTCAAGCCCTACGAGGGACCGTGCTACCGCTGCCTCTTCCCGGTTCCGCCGCCGGCCGAGCTGGCGCCTTCCTGTGGCGCCAACGGCGTTTTGGGTGTGCTTCCCGGAACCATGGGTCTCCTGCAGGCGACGGAGGTGATCAAACTGATCCTCGACGTCGGCAATCCGGCCATCGGGCGTCTGCTCATGTATGACGCGCTGGCTGCGAATATGACCGAGGTCAAGATCCGTCGCGACCCGGATTGCCCGATCTGCTCTCGTGATCCGGATGAGATCAGCGATGATGAGCTGGGAGTCTTCCCGGATTACGAGGCGTTCTGCGCCGGAGCTCACTGAGCGCTTACAAGCTAGATAAGGAACCAGATACGACAATGGCCACAATCCGTATTCCGCCGGTGCTGCGCCCGGCTGTCGGTGGCGAGCGCGAGCTCACCGCCGACGGCCAGAACGTGGGCGAGATCCTGCACGCCATCGTGGAGCAGCATCCGGACACGCAGTCTCAGCTGTTTGGCGCTGACGGCGCTTTGAATCGCTACGTAAATGTCTACGTCAACGATGAGGACGTGCGCGTGCTCGATGGGCTCGATACGGCCGTTGCCGCCGGCGACACGCTGGTGATCCTGCCGGCAATGGCGGGAGGCGCGCGCTAGCGCCCGCCCCAAGCTCGCCGTCCGCCGTCAGCCGCCGCCTGCCGGTCGCTGACGGCGGGCCGGCAGGCGGCGGGCGGCTGACTGAAGGCGGCCGGCAGGCGGCGGCTATACTTTTTGAAGCATGATGGCCGCGAACCTGCGTAACAAACCATGTGGTGGTCGCTACGGCGACATCATCGAGGCGATCGGTCACACGCCGCTTCTCGAGCTCAAGCGTCTGAGCCCCAAGCCTGGTGTGCGGATCTGGGTGAAGCTCGAGTCTCGCAACCCAACGGGCTCTGTAAAGGACCGTGTCGGACGCGCACTGATCCTCGATGCAGAGGAGAAAGGCCTGATTCGGCCCGGTCAGACGATCCTTGAGCCCACCTCGGGCAACACCGGCATCTCCCTGGCGATGATCTGCGCGCGCAAGGGATACAAGCTGAAGGTCGTGATGCCGGACAACGTAACGCCGGAGCGCACGGAGTTGCTGCGCATGTACGGTGCGGAGATCGTCTACTCAGAAGGGTCCAAGGGATCAAACGGCGCGGTGGAGCTGGCGCTGGATATGGCGGCCAAGGATCCTGACTACTACATGCCCTACCAATACGGCAACGAGGCCAACCCGCTGGCTCACTACAACGGGACTGCGCTGGAGATTCTCGAAGAGCTTGATGAGGTCAGCGCCTTTGTCGCCGGACTCGGGACGGGCGGCACGCTCATGGGTAATGGGCGGCGGCTCAAGGAGGAGCTCGGCGACAAGGTCAAGATCGTGGCTGCCGAGCCGATGCAGGGTGAGCCCGTTCAGGGTCTGCGTTCGCTCGACGACGGCTTCATCCCGCCGATCATCGACCTATCGGTCCTTGACCGCAAGATCTTTGTAACCAATCACGATGCGATCACTTGGACGCGCAAGCTGCTTGACGAGGAGCAGCTCTTTGTCGGCGTCTCGACGGGAGCCATAGCTCGTGTTGCTGTGCGGATCGCCAATGAGCTCGATGAGGGCAACGTCGTATTCATTGCCTGTGATGACGGCAGCAAGTACTTCTCGTCGGGCATCTACACGCGCCCACTGGATGAGATCGAGAACCTCGACTCCACCGTCTGGTGGTAGCCGGGCACTGAACGCCCCCAGGGCCCCGATGCGCATAGCCCGCGACCTCTACGACGCGATCATCGCGCACGCTGTGGCTGATGCTCCGCACGAGTGCTGCGGGCTCGTGTCCAGCCGTGACGGTGAGGCGGTGGAG
>JAKAED010000239.1 GCA_021820105.1 Actinomycetes bacterium
CCAGCTCCAGTAGCTCCATCCGGTTGGATTGGCGGGCCGTGCCTTGAGCTCATCCATGAGTTCAATCAGCGCTACCTGGAGAGTTTGGCCCGCGCAGTCCGTTCGGGCGGTGCGCATGCATTGCCCGAGATCTTGCGGGGTCACCGAGCTTTTTGGCTCACCACGGATACGCAAGTGCGCCGCAGAGCGAGCCGGTGCCCGTTCATTCTCGCTGACTTTCAGTTCGGTAATTCGATCTGGTGGCGCAAAGCCCAGAATGGTGGGCGGTTGGATTACCAGGATCTCCAAGCGAGCGTCTTTCCGTGGATCATTGCCACGGACCTGGCCCGGGATGTGCTCACCGTTGCATGGTATACGGCCCGCCAGGACATCTGCCTTGCCACAATCCTGCTCGGAATGCCCGCCGAGGTCGCAGAGATCATCGGGGACTTCCGCCTGCACGAGCTTTGGAGAATCGCTGATCAGCAGCATCTGTGGTTGCGTCCGCGGTGCGAGAATCGGCAGATCTTCTGGGATCGCCTGCTGAGCGCCGCCGCGCGTGATGACGGCGACGCCCTTTATGACCTTCATCGAATTGCATTCTTGGTCGCCGACGCTGAACTCCGAGGAGCAGCCTCGGCCACCGGTCGCGTTGCAGGGACCCGCTGCCCATGAATGCCGAACCATTGCGTCCTCCCCCCCTTCCACGTCTTTCGTATTGAATGCTGCTTCAGGAACGCTCACGATCGGCCGGGTGACTCCGTCCCCAGTGCCCTCATGTAATTCCGACGACGCTCATCGTCTCGCTACGACACAGGAGCCAGCGTGCCAGAGCACTCGTCGTCGAGGTGCGCGAAAGCAAGTTCACCGGTTTGCGTACCCTGCTGATTGATCCAAAGTCCCTCCGTCTGTGACCCGCTGCGGTTGGCGTCGGGACCACCGGTACCCTAGGTCATGGCATCAAGCGTCCATCAATCGACCGATCACGCGGTGGGTCTGTTTCGCCGTTAATTCGGCGAAACATCGAGTTCAAGATTTGCCCTCTGATGTCATCATCACACCTGCGTGACAACTCGTCTCTGAACGGCCGGAACCACACATGAACCGAGTTCATCATGGCCATCGACGAGTCCCGACCCGAAAGGCTCGATGGGACGACCGCAGAGCGCGTGTCACTCTCGAGGTGGGTCAACGAGCGTCTTCCATCGTGTCAGGAGATTCTCACTGACCATGACGTCGCGCGACTGACGCGACGCCCGCAGTGGGTCCTCGCGGCGCTGACGCTCCTGGGACGGTTCCCAAGCAAACAACGGTTTCATGGACGGCGGATTGGATGGCGCCGGCATGAGGTGCTCCTCTGGTTGGGCAACGACGAGGGTCGCGTGGGCGCCGCGACTTTGACCCGCTTCAGCCCGGAACCCCAGCAGCGAGAGCTGCAACTGCGCCACCCGCCGTGTCGGCGCTCTCGGTCCCATCGATCACGTTGTTCGCCCGGTCGACGCGAGCATCTCGAACGATTACGGATGCGACAAATCTTCTGTCCGGATCGCTCAGGAGAATCAGATTCTGAGTTTCCCGATCCTCGAACGCTAACGTCCGATGACGCGTCCGGTACGCCGTGAGATCTCTCAGCCTCGATGACGCAGCGTCGTTTCTGCACATGCACCCCGAAGAGGTGCGCTCGCGGACTAAACGCGGACTCATCCCGGGAGCCAAGGTCGGTCGGCGCTGGGTCTTCCTTGAATCCGATCTCGCCGAGTTCGTGCGCTCGCTGTATCCTGTGAGGCGGCAAGCGCTGCAAGTGACTACCTCACAGGAGGCTGTATGTCACTTAGAAAGCGCGGTGCGGTCTGGTGGATCGACTTCGTCGCCCCCAGTGGCGAGCGAGTACGACGATCTACTGAAACCGTCAACAAGGCCCAGGCGCGGGAGCTGCACGACAAGCTGAGAAGCGAAGTCTGGCGGCGCCAGCGGCTGGGGGAGCGGCCAAAGCGAATCTGGCAGGACGCGGCGGTACGCTGGCTCCGCGAGCAGGCTCACAAGGCCACGCTCGAGGATGACAGGCAGAAGCTGCGTTGGCTCGATCGCTTTCTGGCCAATCGGGATCTCGAGAGTATCAACCGAGCCCTCATCGATGCGATCAGCGAAGCGAAGCAGGCGGAAGGATGCAGCAACGCAACCGTAAACCGCACGCTCTCACTCATTCGGTCAATCCTGCGCAAGTGCACTCGCGACTGGGAGTGGTTGGATCGGGCACCCACCGTGCGGCTCTTGAAAGAGCCCACGCGGCGGATCCGCTTTCTGACTCACGACCAGGCGGCGGCATTGCTCAAGGAGTTGCCGCCGCATCTCAGGGACATGGCGACGTTCACCCTGGCGACAGGGCTCAGAGCCGCCAACGTGACCGGGCTCACCTGGGAGCAGGTCGATCTCGAGCGCAAGCTGGCGTGGGTCCATCCCGATCAGGCGAAGGCGCGCAAGGCCATCGCCGTGCCGCTGAATGGAGCGGCGATCGAGGTGCTCGAGCGGCAAAGGGGACAGCACGCCGAGCGTGTCTTCACCTACGAAGGCGCGCCCGTCGGGCAGCTCTCGACGAAGGCGTGGTACAAGGCGCTCAAGCGTGTCGGGATTGCGGACTTCAAGTGGCACGACCTCAGGCACACCTGGGCGTCGTGGCACGTGCAGGCCGGGACTCCGCTTTTCGCCTTGCAGGAGCTCGCGGGCTGGGAGAGCGAGCGCATGGTGCGCCGTTACGCGCACCTCGCCGCCAACCATCTCGCCGTCTACGCCGGTAATCTCGAAAGCTTGGGCACGTTTTAGGCACAGTCGGACGGTTATCCGATGGTCGCCTCGGAAGAGCGTATCTAGTTTATTGATTTTATTGATGAAAATTGGTGCCGGCTGAGGGACTTGAACCCCCGACCAACGGTTTACAAAACCGCTGCTCTACCACTGAGCTAAGCCGGCGTCGGACGGCGTCCCGCGCGGAGCGGGACGCAGATTGTACCGGTCCGGGAACCGTGCGGTGCCCCGGAAGCGGCCGCAACCCGCGTCACGCTAGGGACTGGCGGGGGCTGCGGGATTGCTGGGAGCGGCCGTGACGGTGGGCTCCGGCGCGGGCAACCCCGGTGAGACCGCCTGCGGGGTATTCGGCTGGACCGCTGGCGTCTCGCCGGGCGGACAGGACTGCCAGGCAATCGGGGTCCCCGCTTCCGCCTTCAGTGCCGCCAGCGGCGGGCCATCGGTCCCGCCGACGACCCAGACATCGAGCCAGTAGGCGGGCTTCGACACCAGGCGTTCCGTGAGCACGGGCTGAAAGCCTTTCGCTCGGGCAAGCCGCTGCTGCTGCCTCGCCAGCTTTGGGTCCTGGAACATGCCGAGGGAGAGCCGCTGCTCACCGGCCATCGCCATGGGGGCCGCTCCCTGGATCCCGGCACGCTTCAGCCGTTGCAGCACCTGCTTTGTCCCTGCCGCGCTGCCCGGCTGGTGCAGGTAGACCCAGTACCAGCGCACCGG
>JAKAED010000240.1 GCA_021820105.1 Actinomycetes bacterium
TCTGTTGGCGCTCCAGTTGGGTGTTGCCGCGCGGATCCGTTTCACCGGGCCCTTGTCCACAGCAGAGGTGCGCTCGGTGCTCCGGGCGGCGACGGCTCTCGTGCTGCCCTCGGCTCGCGAGGGATACGGGATTGTGGTCGTCGAGGCTCAGGCTGCAGGCGCCATTCCCATCGTCACCAGCGGACCAGCGACCGCCGCACCGACGCTGGTGGATCATGCGGTCGATGGGTTTGTCGTCGAGGCTACTCCCGACGCGATCGCTGGGGCCTACCGGGTTCTGCGCGACGATCCCTCGCGCCGAGCGCAGATGCGCGCGTCTGCTGCCGAGCGCGCGCGTGCAGCATCCTGGGATGCGGTGGCCGCTCGCATGGCCGAGGTTTATCTCGCGGCGGCGCGGCGGGGAATCCGGGACCGGGCTCGCGCGCGACCGGGAGCCAGCACGACATCATTGTCGGGCGCCGGCCGAGAACCGCTGCTTGGCATGGATCAGGTACGTAACGGGCAGTCAGCTTCGCCCGTGCGACGTTCACCATCCCGATGACGCTCGGGGTCGCCGACGCGCTTGTCCATGCCGCTAGCCCGACCGCGTCAACACCAGTTGCGTCGGAGCCCACTGCGCTCGCATGCGCGATCACGCCCTGCGACCAGGGGTGCAGGAGCTGCCTTTCTGCGTTCTGTGCTGCGGGGCACCATCTGCGCGGGTGCGCTGTCGAGCGGCCGGCGACATGAAGCGCGAGCGGAACCGTCGCGAGGTGGCTGAGGCAACCTGGTCCGAGCCAACGTCATCTCGAATCACCCGATGCAGGAAATGACCCCCTTCCACCCCCGCATGCGGCTCGCTCTGACCGGGCTACGGCTGCCAGTCGCCTGGAACGAGCCGGTGCTGGTCGGAGTCTTCGCACTCGCAACCGCGGGCGCCGCCGTCGCGCTCGGCGGGGCCGCGGCGGGCAGCCGCGACCTCGTGTACCTCACCCCGGACGGGTCCCACGCGGTGACCGACGCGTGGGGCTTGCTCGGCCTCGCGCCCCGCACCTTCTACTACCTGCCCGCCTGGCCGCTCGTCCTGCTGCCATTCTTGCTGTTGGGGGCCGGTGTGGTTGGGGCTGTGCACGCTGGCCTGACCGTCGTGCTGGCGGCGCTGTTCGTCAGTCTGTATGCACTCGCACGGCAGTTCACGACGCCGCGAGCTGCGTTCGTCGGCGCTGTTGCCGGAACCTTCTCGACTCCCATCGGCGAGATCATGGGCTGGCAAGGTTTCGCCACGACGGTCGGGCTTGTCGGCACTGTCGTCGCACTCGTGTTCCTTGAGCAGTGGCTGCGCCATGGGCGACGGCGTGATGCGGCGCTGACGGGTGTGGCATACGCGTACGTCATCGCGTCACACCCGTTCATGGTCGCCGTGGCCAGCGGCCTGATCGGGCTGCGCTGGCTCGCAGCGCTCTATCGGGCGCGCCGCATCAGCGTGCACGGGACGTCGGCCCTGTCCCTCACAGGCATCTTGCCCGCTGTTGCGGCGCCTGCTCTGGCGGTTCTGCTTCTCTACAACCGGTACGCAGCGATCGAAGCGCCATCTGGGTCTGCGCCGCGGTGGCCGGTGTTCGCAGCCACTCTCGCGCAGTTCGACTGGATCACCCGGGAGAGCATGGCCCTCGCTGCGCTCGTACTGCTTCTGACCGTGGCGGCGCTGCTCGCTCCGCTCGCGATCCGCTCGGTTGCCTTTGGGGTCACCTTCGTGTTCGTGCTCCTCCCTGCGTGCCTCTCGGGAGACCCCTCGTACCAGAGTCGCGTCGTATACCTTGTGCCGATCGTATTGACGCTGGGCGGCGCATGGCTGTGGCTAGGCATCGAGGAGAGGGTTCGCATCAGGTTGCCGCACCAAGCGATCGCTCGGGCTGTCCAAGCAGCCGCGCCGCCGATCGCGGCAGTGATGGTCGTGTCGCTCGGTTTTGCCATACGGCTGCCAGCAGCGGCGAGCTACTACCCTGAGCTGCGACCCGCCGATCTCAGACTGCTGAGCTCGCTCGCCGCTGGGCACGGGACGATCGTGACGAGCTGGACCGGCAATCGTTACTGGGATGGCATGGAGAAGTCGTGGTATGCGGAGGCGCTCACGAACCGAGCCTCCATCGGGCCCGCCGACCCGGCCATGTCGACCCGCTCAGTCGAACTGATCGACTCCGCGGCGGCCTGGCAGTTCTTTTCCGGCCAGCAAGGGGTCCAGAACGGGGCGCTGCAGGTCAGCTTCGGCCCGCAATCGTGGCGCGCTGACCCCGCCGTCGCCGTCGCCGTCGCCGGCTACTACATCCCGCTTGTCTACATCAACGACGGCGTCAACGAGTATGGCTCGTTCAGCGCCAGCACGGCCCCCATGGTCTGGACTGTGGGGGCGAACGGCGTTGCGACTGGCCGGCGGATGGCGGGGATGACCCCGGTGGCGACGGCGAGCGCCGTCCTCCGAGGCAACCGCGTCGAACTGCAATGGACTCGGGGCGCCGCGGCCGCCGGCAGTTGGACAATCTGGATATGGCCGCAGTACGGGCTGCCTTGGAGCCACGTGCAGGCGACAGCGCAGACCGCGGTGATCACGCCCGACGGCGGGGCCGCGTTACACTCGCCCGGCCCCTGGATTGCTGCGGACCCCGAGGTCACCATATCCGTATCCGGCATGGCGAGCCTGCGCTACGTGGCGAGCGATCCCCGCTACCACCTTCAGGCGATAGCCATCACCGTCCCTGCGGGGACCGGCCTTGCTGCGACGATATCGGTGAGCGGCGCCGATCGGCCGGGGTCGCTACAGCGCTACGACGAGCGTTCCATCATCACCAGCGAGCACATCACGAACGTGGTCGTCTGGCGCGATACTGGCTGGGTCTCGCGGTTCGCGAGTTCCGCCTGCTTTGCGGTCGGTTCATCTGACGCCCAAATCCAGATCTTCGATGTCGCGCCGGCCTGCCAGCAAACACCTATCGTGGTGCCATCGGCGGCGCCTAGGGGAACCCCGGACGCGGCCGGGGTCGCGGGCGCCGCCACCGCAGCGCCGTCCGTCTCGCCACATTCATCGGCCGCGTCGAGTCTGCCAGCCATCACTCCTCTGCCCACGCAGGCGCTGCAGAGTGTCGCGCCCTCGACGGCGCTCACGTACCGCGTCAAGGCGGGCGACACCCTGGTCGCGATCGCGGCCCGATTCCGCGTGAGCGTCGCCAGACTCGAGCAGTTGAACGGGATCACGGACCCTCGGACGCTGAGGACCGGGCAGGTGCTCCGCATCCGCTGAATGTCGGAATTACCCGGGGTATGGTGGCGACCCGGACGGTTGGAATCTAGGCGGCCAGTATGTCCGTGGCCATGAGAAAGTCCCCACTGGTGGCCTGTCAACGTCCTTAGAGTCCACAGACGTGGTGTACGGGGAATTCCGAGGGTCTTTGAACCCGAAGACCATCGCTTCATCCTCAACGAGATCTGCGAGGAACTCGAAGGAGAAGCGATGGT
>JAKAED010000089.1 GCA_021820105.1 Actinomycetes bacterium
CGTATCTGATGGTTGACATCGAGGGCGGGGAGACCGATCTTCTCGCGCGGCATTTGCCTGATCACGTCCGCGCTGTATGCGTGGAGACGCACCCCGAGATCACGGGCCAGGCTGACGTACAGGTGCTCATTTCCAACATGCTGGCAGCCGGCTTCCGCTTAGATCTTGGCGTTAGCCTACAACATGTCGCATACTTCGAACGGCCCGGTACCGAGCCTTGCTGACGCCTATCGCGGAGACGGTGCAAGCGCGTCTACCCGCGTCGCGCTACTCCGAGTATCAGAGAGGCAGTCACTATGCCGGACTGTCTGCCAAGCCTCCACCACGTGTCGCACGGTAGACATAGTCGCTTCAGGTTCGTGTTGCGACCGTTGGCCCCTACCACACTGCTCGCGCCTAACCTACTTCCTGCGGAATAGGTCGGGGCCTTGAGAGGCGGTGGTTCCGTCCGGTTTGTCAGTGAGGAGAGCGTCCTCTTAACTGTGTAGCGGTTGACAGTGTCAGTTGCGGGCGCGGTCTCCGAACTGGATCTTGAAGGCGAGCATCGCCTTCGTCCGGCCCCTCGTTCTCGTCCATTGCGGGACGGCGTTGTGGATCGCGAGGTAGAGCAGCTTGAGCGCGGCCTCCTCGGACGGGAAGCTGCCCTTGGTCTTGATGGCTCTGCGGAGCTGCCGGCTGAGGGCTTCGATCGCCTCCGGCCCGGGAGGGGCGCAAGGACTGAGCGGGCGATCCTGGCCTACAACGCCGACACGCTCGCCGTCCGCGGGCGGTGAAACCTCCGAGACGCTCCTTCGGCAAGAGCAAACCCATTACTACGCAGACGGCCGTGGGAGTCACTCCGCGGCCGTCTCGTTACTCAACCGTTTTTCCGCGGGAAGTAACCTAAGGGCCGTAGCCGTTCGGTGCAGGGTTCGGCGCCGCGTCGTACGCAGGCTAGCGTCATGGCGCACTGACAGCTTTGCCTACCTTGAGATGGCCGGCACTGAGCTCGGAGGCAACCATCTACGGGATGAGGCATCTACAGGGTCACCGCGCTGTGCCCGTCGTTGCGGGCGCTAGATATTCCTGCAGCGGCTGACTTGTAGTTTCTGGCGCCGCTCCGGGCCACGTCAGCCTGACCGCAAGCCGATCTGGCGCGCGGGGACCCCACCGACGATGCAACCGGGGCCGACATCACGGTTCACAACAGCTCCAGCTGCTACTACCGCCCCCTCGCCAACCGTGACTCCGTCCAAAATCGTTGCGTTAGCTGCGATCCATACGTCCGCGCCAACCGCGATACCTTGACGTGTCTCTGCCTGTAGCCGGATTGGCACGGTCGTCGCGCTAATCCCATGGTTTGCGGCCACAATAACTACCCCAGTCGCAATCTGCGTTTCCTTGCCGATCGTGACGCCGCCTTGGCCGTAAACAACAACGTAAGGCCCAAGCCAGACATTGTCGCTAACGGTGATCGACCCCCCCCAAGTCTGGAGAATCGCACCCCTGGAGACCGTGACGTTCTTGCCGAGAGCGATCCGGCCTCCGCCGTTACTCTTCAGGCTTGCGTTGGGTCCAACCACGACGTTGTGGCCGAAACTCACATTCGCTCCGCGCGAGGCGACCCGCCGGTTGATAGCGAGCCCGACTTCTCGAAATTGTTTGCGCACCGCGTCGCTACCTATGCTAAGTCACGAACCACTCGGAGCCAGCCACGTCGTCAACTGTATACTAAGCTCGCGCTCAAGCGCTGCAGGTAACCCTGTGGCTGACACTCGCGCCAGGAAGACGCAACCGCCCTCCTACAGTTACTGCGGGCCCGCATCTCATCTACCCCTCGCTTTACACCCGCCATCCTAGCCTGCAGCAACGGCGTCCAAAGAGTTCCGATACGAGTCAAGTGTACGCCTGCTCGCCCGCAGCGACCGCGCGCTGGGTTTGCCATAGATCCAGCGCATCATATAGACCAGGATGCGACCCGCGGTCTTCACGATTTCAAGTCCAGTCGGTTGGCCCGCGGTTCCCTGGAGCTCGCGTATAACGTCACACGCACACATGACCTGATGCGCTCGCCAAGTTCTCCGAGCGATCCGGCGCCGGTGACCACCGCTCCGGTCGCTGGCGTTCGCCAGGGCGTCTAGCAAGACACACCTTAGGAGCCAGCGCCACTCGGAGTTTGACGCGCGCGCAGTAGCGCCGGCAGCGTGTAGCCGGTATCGGACCACGATCGCATCGACATACGCGAGATCTCCCCGCTCCAAGACACGTAGGTTCATTTCCCAATCGGCGCAGAGAGGCAAACGTGTCCACGCCCCGACCGCTGCATAGACTTCCTTCTTCACGAGCATCACGGCCGGGGGAAATAGCGTGTGCCTGAGAATCTGGCCACTCCGCTCCGTGTTACCCGCCCTCGGTACAGCACCAAAGCCCAACATTCGCGGCGTCACTCTCGAACGCCCGTACGCAGCTGACACGCCTAGACCAAGAGGGTCGCCCCTGCTATCGATGCGATCCGCCAGGCCATGGGCGCCAATCACACTCTCCATCGCCGATGCCGCGACGAGTGTGGCAAGCGCGTCTCGCTCGAGAACGTCGTCCGCATCGAGGAACATGACATAAGTGACGCATTCGCTGAGGAGGCCGAAGCCGGCGTTTCGCGCGCCTCCTTCGCCAGCATTCATCTGGCTTACGACCCTGAAGCGGTCATCTCCTCCGACAGCAGCCCTAGCCGCGGCCTCTGTCTCGTCAGTAGAGCCATCATCGATTACCACACATTCCCAAGTCTGGTAGCTCTGTCCGCGCACCGACTGGATCGCTTCGGCAATGTATCGCTCACAGTTGAATGCCGTAATCACTATTCCCACGGTCACGGCAACGCCGCCAGCGAGTTCTGGCTGGCGCCCTCGAGAGTCGCCTAACATCAGGCTCATGATCATACATCTGGCCCGGCTCGGTGACGATTTGGTGGACACACCCGTGGAAGAGTTTCTTGCTGACCAACAGGCTGCGGCATCGACTGGCCACAGCTTCACAGCCGACGGTGAGACCGCAGACGTCATTATTTTCACCCAGGCACACATGCTCGGCGATGACTGGCGACTCAACCGCTTGCTTACCCACCCGCTTTGTCGCGCTTTTCCTGAGCGTGCCTTCATCTATGACGAGCGCGACATGCCATGGTGTGCCTTGCCCGGTGTGTATGTCTCCGCGCCAGCATCGCAGTTTCGCCGCGCCTATCAAGCTGCATGGAGCTATCAGCAAGTACAGGAACTCCGTCCGTCGGGGTCCCCAGACCTCCTGTTCTCCCTCATCGCATCTCCCACGCACGCCTGCCGCGAACCACTGTTCTCGCTTCATCATCCGGATTCTGTCGTGAGGAGGGTTGAAGGGTTCGTCTTTTTCGACCGCACCTCTCCTGGATTCGCCCAACGAAAGACGGACTTTGCCAACACGTTGGGGCGATCGCGTTTTGTGCTTTGTCCTCGGGGCGCCGGCACATCTTCCTTCCGCCTGTATGAAACGCTCTCAGCAGGCCGGGTTCCGGTGATCATTTCGGATGACTGGGTACCTCCCAAGGGCCCCGATTGGGATCGAATCTGCATCCGGTGGCCTGAACGCACTACAAGTGGCCTCGTCGAGGCATTGGAGGCCGCGTTACCCAGGTGGCCCGCAATGTCTCTCGCGGCAAGAGAGGCCTTTGAAACGTTCTTCAGCCGATCAGCCTCCCACCGTCACATAATCGAGATATGCGCACAAATGGCGGCCGCAGGGGTCGGCGAACGACATGCCGCCCTCCGCAACAGAGCTATCCACTCGTTTCATGCAAAGGCCTGGCACGTGTCCACGCGGACTAAGCGCTTTCTTCGGAAGGTTCGGAGCTAACCAGTCCAGACCAAATCACCAACCGGCTTATGCGATGCACGAGCGAAGACGCGCTAGCTTCTCCAATCGTCTTGATGTGGTGATGTTCCAGCCGTAGCGAAGGAACGATTTGCAGCGCGATTCTGATTGCGACCAAACCCACGACGACAGAGACGGCCGCCGCAAGAAGAGCTGACCGCTCAAACGTAGCGACTAGCGAGCCTTCCGCAGCCCCAACGGTGAGCGCGAGCATGAAGAGGTTCATCCGTGCCAGTACGTCTCGCAATCGAAGCTCAAGCTTCCACGTAACGAGACGCGCGATCATCATCAGACTGAACAGCTGCGCCGCCGCGCCAGCGAGAGCAGCGCCCCACAAGCTCAGACTTGGTATCAGCAAGATCGATGCTGCGGCATCAGCCGCCAGAGCAACAAGATTGATGATCACGATCTGTGAGGCGCTGCGCGTTGCGAAGCCAAACGCCCAGAGCGGCCCCATGGCAGTTTGAAGACTGCTGATCAAGGCCAGCAGGACAAAGGGCCCCGTGCCCTCGACAAAGCTCTTTCCGTAAAGCAGATCAATCGCCACGACTCCAACAGGAGTCAGAACGCAGCTCGCTACCGCCCCTAGGGCTGACATGAGCCGCAGCGACCGATCCAGCAGTTGGAGTGCACGGTCGCGGTCTATGGCAATAAGTCCCGCCGCCGTGGGAGCCAGGGGCCCCTGGACGCTGTCAAGCACAGACGTCATCTGCCCGGCGAGCGAGGAAACGACCGTGAAGACCCCGGCCGCGGCTACGAGGTTGTCACTACGGAGCACGAGGATCTCGCTTCCTCCGTAAACGACTGTTCCCAGTAGAGCGCTGAGAGCAGCGCTGAGCCCATACCTCCAGAAGCCGCGAGGTGCGCGGAGCTGGAGTCGCGGCCTGAACACGGCCTGTCTGTCCCCCGTGGAGAGTTTCCAGGTCGCTATCACCGGCGCGGCTAGGAGAAATACCACCTGAATTAGCCAGGTGAGACCGGGCTGTTGGCTAGCCAGTGCGGTCAGAACGAGGGCAACCCGGCCAGCCAGCCCTGCAGTGAGCGCGATCTGGGCCGCAAGAACGTTTTGAGTTGTCGCGGTATTGATCACCTGGCTTGTGGTCAGGGCTTGGGTCGCCCATGCTGCCGATGCGCCGACCAACCCCACCGCCCACCCGTTGGCTAGAAGCAGGATGAATGCGACCCCAGCGCATGCGGGACCCGCCGCGAACACCTGGAATCCCGAACAAGCCCTGATTAGGGAGTGACGCTCTTCCTCGTTCTCGCGCGCCCCGGCGGCTGCCATCCACTGAACTGTCGCTTCTCGCCAGCCGAGGTCAGTAACGACAAGGGCAAGTCCATAGATCGCAGCGTAAGTGCCGAATTTTCCAAGTCCCGACGATCCCAGCGCCCTAGCGAGCACGATGTTCGCGGCGAGGCCGAGAGGCGAACCCAGCGCCGTAGCCACGAAAGTCCACAAGGCACCGCGCACAGAGTCTCTACGGGCACGTTCGATGTAAGGCTCGGCGGGTGTCGGTGCTGTCATCTGTGGACGCTCGCTGTGGTGATCGCTGGGGGCCAGGTTACGCTTCGGTTGACGTCGCCTGCTGATCGAACGAGGCTAGCGAGCCAGAGTAAGGCACCATGCCATCTGGTTCGTGTCAGAGCCCGAGTCTATGTACCGCCCCAAGCGGGAGCACACTAGCGGAGACTCGACTAGCGTTGCGCACCGATGCCGCACCCATCCTCCTGCCCGACCGTCACCACCAGATTTGCATTCAAGGTTTGCTGAGGCCGCAAGTAGGTGAGCACCCCAGCACCTGACTAATCGCCCTCGTCGGCGTCTGATCCGTACACGCCACAGACTTACAACCGACCTCGTTGGCTCGCTGGTCCGTCGTGGGTGACTCGCAGGAAAAGCCCGCGCTAACCCCTCGATCGAACAAATCCGCTGTTCCGTGGACCATTTGCGGAAAAATAGAGACCTCGCGTGCTTGGCGTCACCGACGAGCAAGTCATCGGTGAGATCCTCGACGGTATCGCTCTCCTGAGCGACCGACTGCTCGCTGGTTGACCACGCGAACGCTGGCCGTATCAGTGCGGCGGGAGGCGCACGCGGTTGCCAGCGAGCGAGGTGGATGTCGCTTACTCATATAGACCTGCAACCCCCTCGGGGGACTCGATAGTAGGGTCGGTGCCAACTACTTTCCCGGTAAATGCTCGGTCACGGCTATTGCTCGCTCGTGTCGCCGAGCAAGCCTTGTTTTTCAGCCGGACAGTAGGGCGTGATACACCTCTATGTATGACCTTGCTGCAGCCTTCCAAGTACGACTTGCCGCCAAGCTCAGAGAGGCTTCGCGTCGGAACTCGGAGACTCCTGAAATCGCACCCGTGAGCCCACCCGCCAGCCCATCAACGGTAGGTTCGACCAGCAGCGCCCCCAGTCCCGCCACCTCCGGTAGGGAACCACTGTTGCTGACTACCAGCGGTGCTCCAGTTGCCATCGCCTCCAGTGCTGGAAGCCCAAAGCCCTCATAGAGGGACGGCACCACGACCGCGGTCGCGGAGGCCATCAACCTCGGTATGAGTTCCCTCTCCACTCTCCCCAAGAGGATGGTCCGAGGGACATCTCGACACAGTGACGTACGTCTTGGATCTGGAGGTCCGCACATGACAAGCGAGACATCCGGGTGTTCTGACTCGATAAGTCGCCAAGCACCGATAAGGTTCTGGAGGTTCTTCCTGGTTGTTGCCCCTCCGGTATGAAGCAACCAGCGCTCGGGGAGACCGAGTGCTACTAGCTCTTCGGGACGTAGCGGCACAGCGTTGAAGAACTCGGACCCAACACCGTTGGGGATGACGTGGACATCCTGCCGGCCGAAATAGTCCCTGACCTCATTCGCCGAGAACTGAGATGGGCACACGACCGCCGCGGCACGCTTGATCGCTTGCGCGGCCCCTCGAGGGAAGTCACCCTCGTCCGAGAATCGGAGCGGCGCTATGTCATGCACAGTGAGGACCTCGCGCCTACCGGGAGGAAGCCGGAGGTCGAACCGGTGGACCAGGTCGGCCCGCCGATAGGCGATCCGACCAACTCCCAACTGGGCGCCATACGGCAGCTTGCTGATTCGGCCCGTGGGCAGACGAAGCTCTGCGGGCACGCTGGACCTGAGGCCGCTGACGCGCATATCAGTGATGCTCAGGCCACAGTCCAGCGCAACGAGCTCCTTGACGAGGTGGGTTTCTGCGATCTCCTGACCCATCGGGGTCTCCGAGCACAGGCGCACCGTTGAGATCGATGGCATTTGCACGAGGGGACGGGTACTCAGGTCAGGTAGCTCTGAAGGAGGCTGGCCAATGACAGCGTGAATGCATCCGACGAGAAGCGAGCTGCCGTCCGAGCTAGCCGCCTAGGATCCGGATCAATGGTGTCAGACTCTCGCACCGCTCGCATTAGGTCTGACTCTTCGCGGCTGCGGAAGAGTGCGCCGGCATGACTGCCTGTTAGGACTTCCAGCGCGCCGCCGCCAGCGTAAGCGATGACAGGCTTCCCAGCCGCCTGAGCCTCCACCGCCACAATCCCGAAATCCTCCTCCGCGAGCACACACACGGCACGGCAGTTCTGCATCAGCTCCACGACCGTGTCGTCGTCAACGGCGCCGTGCAGTGTTACGGTCGGACCTGCCAGCTCGCGCAGCTCGGCCATCATTGGCCCATCCCCTACGACATCAAGGCCGATGCCCATCCGGTTCGCAACCCGGATCGCGAGATCCACGTGCTTGTAGGGCAGCAGCCGGGAGACCACGAGCAGCCGCTCACCCCGCGGCGTCGGTGTGAAGCGCTCTGTGTCAACCGGGGGGTAGAGGACCTCGGCCTCGATCCCATATAGCCGGCGGATGCGCTCCTGCACGTTGCGGCTGTTTGCCAGGTACAGATCTGCCCTATGAGCTGCCCGCCGGTCAAGCGCGCGTAGCGGCGGCGCCGCCACGCGGACCAACGCCGCGCGGCGGGAGCGTTTGGCGCCCTCCAGGTGCTCGCTGCGGTAGAGCCACCGGGCCGGCGTGTGGCAGTAGACGACGTGGAACGCATCCGGGTGTACAGGCGCCATGTGACCCCAGCCACTTGAGCTGGCGATCACCACATCCGCCTTGATTTCACCGAACGAGGCAAACGCAGCCGGATAGAGCGGGAACAGGTTCCTGAAGCCACGATCGACCGGAAGGCGGTCAAGGAAGGTGGTCCTCACATCCCGCAACTTGAAACCAGGCCACGTCGACTCCGGTCGATACAGCGACGTGTAGATCGGCGCCGTGGGCCAGATATCTGAGAGCTCAAGGACCACGCGCTCGGCGCCACCGCGCTGGTTGAGGTAGTCATGCACCAGAGCCACATCCAAGCCCCGCAACCACTCAAGCGCCGGAGCATCGGTCTCCTGCTGCGCGATGGTGCCGGTCAACGTAGACTCCAGCCGCTTCTGAGATCAGTGCCCGCGGCGATTCAGAATGCGTGCCGCGGTGCCCAGCAGAATGTCAATGTCCGCCCAGATGCTCCAGTTGGACGCATACATGTAGTCGAGCTTCGCCAGCTCTGACAGGTTCGCGTTCATTGGGCCGCGCAGCTGCCACGGGCCGGTCATGCCAGGCATGAAGCGTGAGCGGTGGCGGTCGTAACCCTCAAGCAGTGCATCCTCCGGCTCGACCAGTGGCCGGGGCCCGACTAGGCTCATGTCACCCCGGATCACGTTGAAGAGCTGCGGCAGCTCATCCAGGTAGGTGCGCCGCAGGAAGCGGCCGACACGGGTGACACGCGGGTCGTCGGTGATCTTGAAGAGACCGTCAGTCTCATTCGCCGCCCTGAGCTCCTCATGCAGCTGCTCGGCGTTGACGACCATTGAGCGGAACTTGTAGATGGTGAACGGCGATCCGTCACGGCCGATCCGTCGCTGACGGAACAGCGCCGGCCCCCTGCTGTCGAGCTTGATGGCGACCGCCACCAACGCCATGACGGGCAGGGAGACGAGCAGCACGAGCGTTCCCACCACCAGATCAAGCGCGCGCTTGAGCGCCAGCGATGAGCGTGACAAGCCAAAGCGCGGGATGCCCAGCAGGATCAGACTGTCAAACTCATCCACCGCCGTCCACGGCCCCACCACCGTCATCACCGACGGCATCAGGCTCACACGGACGCCGAGCCACTTGGCGCTCTGGATCAGCTTCAGGCTGCCGCGCTCACCCCAGTCGGCATGCGGCACCACGACGATCCGCTCCACGTTGAGCTGTTCCACCAGCTCATGCACACCGGCTACGGAGCAGTCGACGTCGTCATCTGAGATGGTCCCGATCAGGTCAAGTCCGGGCAGCTTCGCCAGCCGGTTCTCAAGCGCCTCTGCGTGCGAGCAGTTGCCCACGATCAGGCAGCGCTCCCTGCTGGTGAACCTGCGGGCGACAATTCGCGCAACGGTGCGGGAAACCAGAGAGAACGCAAAGAGCGCGAGGAGCATGAAGGCAAAGACCCGCAGCCCGTGATTGCGATCCTGCCGGATGGCGATCCACCACACCAGGTAGGTGGCGCTGGTGATCAGCGCGTCGGTCTGAAACAGCAGGCGCCACTCATGCAGTGTGGACTTGCGCAGCACCATGTCATCACGGTCGTAGAGACCCTGGATCTTTGAGATCAGCACCGCCAGGACCGGCACGGCCAGGAACAGCGGGTGGAAGGAGCGCGCCCACGCAACCGCTGTCAGCAGCACCGCAGCCAGTGCCGCGCCGGCATCTGCCAGCACGAGGCTGCGCCGGTAGAAGGACTCACGCTTCAGTGACGCCTGCACGGAGTGGAGCTCCTCAACGCGCTCCTCATCACGGATGTCGCGCGTGGCCGCGTAGCGGCGGTCAGCCCAATGGGGCCGCTCACGCTCCGGCGGACGGAGCTCTTCAACCCGCCTACGGAAGGTCTCAGGTGTGACGTCGCTGACGGAAACAAGCCGTCCACCACGCGTCATCTGAACTTCAGCCTGCATCTCGGTCACCGTGACTGCTCTCCTTGCGTCAGCTGGCGTGACAGTTGTTCCCCGTTGCCACTGCGCCTGAGTGTCCTCGTCGTTAGATCAGTTCTCAGGGATTCCGAGTATTGACCGCAAAAGCAGGTACTTCAATGGGCCGCGGTGTAGCCTCCGGTGTATTCCGCGTCCCCGTGAATTCGCAGGGTTTGAGCTGCATGCAGGGGTCCACGTCTGGTGTGCGCGAGTCACACCAGAGCAGTGACAACCTTGGGGGACGACCGCGGCCAGCGGGCCGCGGTCGAGGCCTTACACCGCGTCCCGATCGTCGTCGAGCGCCGGGGCTACCTTGAGCTCTGGGCCGGGTGCGATCCCGGACCGCAACGCCAGCGCCGCAAGCTGCGCCCGCTTCTGGTTCTGCGGCAGCTCACTCAGGCCAAAGCGGCGGTAGAGCTGGCGCAGGTGCGACTTGACCGCGTCAATGCCGAGGAAGACCTCCCGCCCGATCTCGACGTTCGTGGCCGGCCGTGGATGCTGGTTGACGGAGCGGTAGGGGCGGCACAGCGCGGCGAGGATGCGGCGCTGGGTCTCATTGAGGAGCTCAGCCGCGGCGACCTCCTGGCCGGGAGAGGTGAGCGGCGTGGTGATGCCGCCGGGCTGGTGGTACTCGATCACTGTTCCCCCCAGGCGCACAAGGTCGCCGTCCATGAGCCGGTGACGGGAGTGGAGCGCCTCACCGTTGACGAACGTGCCGTTGCGTGAGAGGCCGTCATCGACCAGCGTCCAGTCCTCACCCAGGCGCTCCAGCACAGCGTGCAGGCGGGAGACCTCCCCGTCACCACCCAGTGGCACGTCATTGGTGCTGCGCCGGCCGATTGTGACGCGGGTGCGGTCGCGCAGCGGACAGAGCCCCATGGTCCCCTCAGGAGTGCGCCAGACCAGGAATGGCCCGCCGGCGCCCTCAGCCTCAACGATCTGGCTGAGCTCCGCCGGTGACCAGCGCTCCACGGACCGCAGCGACTCACACAGATGCATACTTCCCCCTTCTTGACGGTGCCACCGGAGCGACGGTGTGAGCGGAGCTTGGAAGCTCCTCCGCCGGCTCCGCCCCAAGACGTACAAGTCGGCTCTCCTTGAAGAGCTGCCACTCAGGTTTGCTGCGCGGCGGCAGACCAAGCGCGATGCGCAGGCTGTCAATCAGCTCACCGGCCGTGAGCGGACGCTCCGTCGGGTCCACAGACATTGCGCGCTGCAGCTCGGTATCAACCGCCCCGGGCAGGCCGGGACGGCGCTCTGAGGCGGCCGGGCGCGGCAGGCACGCGTTGGCGAACAGATCCAGGCGGTCATTGACCAGCGGGAACGGCAGCTCGCCGGTCAGGCACTGAAACGCGGTGACCGCCAGCGAGTAGACGTCGCTGGCGGTGCTGGGCGCCTCGCCGTGGACAAGCTCCGGGGCCAGATAGTCGTAGGTGCCGGCCCGCAGACGGGTGCCGGTACCGCGGGCCGCCTCGTCGACCAGGCAGGTCAGGCCAAAGTCGGCCAGCCAGGCATGCCACTCACCCTCAATCAGCACGTTGTGGGGCTTGACGTCCAGGTGCAGGATCCCGGAGGCGTGCGCGTGATCCAGCGCGGCGCCGACGCCCGTCAGCAGCTCAACGGTCTGCGCCGGCCCCACCGCGCCGAAGCGGACGAGCTGGCGCATGTTGGGGCCGTGCACCAGGCGCATGACGATGTACTGCTTTCCGTCCGCCTCCCCCCGGTCAAGCACGGGCAGCACATGCGGATGCTGCACGCGAGCTTGCAGACAGCCCTCCTGCTCAAAGCGCGAGACATAACCCGGCTGCGAGCAGAGCGGGTCGGCCAGGACCTTGACCGCCACCGGCCGCCCCAGTGAGAGCTGCCTGGCCCGGTAGACGGTGCCCATCCCTCCAGAGCCGATCACGGCCTCCATGGAGTACCCGTCGATCCTAGGCAACTCCTGTGCAGTTGTCGGTCGCATCGCCCCCGTGGCGAGCCGTTCAGCGGGTCCGTCCATTAGCCCATTCCCCAGAAGGCGGTGCTTGAAGAATCAGATAAAGATGCTCTCCGCAACACCCACCGGGAGTCAATGTCCGGGCGGATATCCGGACATATCCGGACGGCCGATCAAGCAATACACCTTGTATTTGTCAAAAGTGCTGATCGACCTAATACGATCCGCTTACCGTTGTCTGGAGTCGGCGATCAGGGGCCGTCAGTGGCCCCCTCCGAGCTCGGGTCGCGTGAGGATTTCGCGGCCGCCCTGACAGCGCTGCGAACCCGGTCGGGGTTGAGCATTCGCGCCCTGGCGCACGCGCTGCAGACGCCCACCGCGACCATTGGCGACTACTGCAGCGGCAGGCATCTGCCGGGCCCGGCCCAGCAGGAGCTCTTTGCTGAGATGCTCACGCTGCTGGGGGTGCCCGAGGATCAGCTTTCTGAGTGGCTCGCGCTGGTGTCGCGGCTGCGGCTGGCAAGTGATGGCCGCGTACGACGCGCCTCCGCCCCCTACCAGGGGCTGGCCCCCTTTGAGGCGACTGACCGCAGCCGCTTCTTTGGGCGCGAGGCGGTCACGGACGAGATCCTGCGCCGCCTGCGCGCCCAGGCCAGCGGCCGCACCGCGTCGCGACTGGTGCTGGTGGTCGGCCCGTCCGGCTCGGGCAAGAGCTCGCTGCTGCGCGCGGGCGTGCAGGCCCGGCTCGAGGCGGGTGCGTTGCATTCCGAGCCGGAGCGCGGTGCCGGCAGCTGGAGGACCGCGCTGATGCTCCCGGGCGAAGACCCGCTCGCGTCGCTGCGCAATGCGATCTCACAGCTACCCGATCAGCGCCGCGTGCTGATCATCGACCAGCTCGGTGAGATCTTCGCGGCTCCCGCTGAGATCCAGGAGCAGTTCTTCTCGGAGCTTGAGCAGCTCCAGTCGCCGGGCACGCTGCTGCTCGCAGGTCTGCGCGCCAGCTTCTATGAGCAGGCGGTGGCGGTCCCGATCCTGTTTGAGGCGATGCGCCGCAACCCGATCCTGCTCGGGCCGATGAATGAGGAGGAGCTCCGCAGCGCGATCGTCGGACCGGCGCACCAGGCCGGGGTGCCGGTGGATGAGGGCCTGGTTGAGGTGCTGCTGGCTGACCTGGCCCCGCGTGAGGCCACCGGCTTTGCGCACGATGCTGGTGCGCTGCCGTTGCTCTCCCACGCGCTGCTGCGCAGCTGGGAGCTGGCGCGGTGGAACCGGCTGAGCATCGCTGACTACCGGGCCGCCGGGGGACTCTATGGAGCCGTCCGCCAGACCGCTGAGGAGAGCTACCAGCAGCTGACGCTGCCGCAGCGGGAGTTGGCTCGCCGCCTGTTCATGCGGCTGGTGCGCGCGCCGCAGGACGGTCCGGCGGTGGGCAGGCGCGCGCAGCGGTTCGAGCTGGACGCGCTTGAGGACGGTGATGGTGGTGGCGGCGGGAGCGGCCGCGGGCAGGCGGCTGAGGTCGTGGAGCGCTTTGTGGACGCACGGCTGCTGACCGTCGACGCGGAGACCGTCGCGCTCAGCCATGAGGCGCTGCTGACCGCCTGGCCACGACTGGCCAACTGGATTGAGGAGAACCGGGAGAGCCTGGGCCTGCACCGGCGGCTGACGGACCTGACCCATGAGTGGCTGGCCAACGACAGGGACCCCGAGCTGCTGCTGCGCGGCGGGCGCCTGCAGCTGATCAGCGACTGGGTCGCTGAGGCCGGCCACAGCGCCGAGCTGAACGCGCCCGAGCGTGAGCTGCTTGAGGCCAGCCAGGAGCTCGCCCTCCGCGAGCAGCGCTCAGAGCGGCGCCGTTCCCGGCAGATGCGCTCACTGCTGGCCACGACGGTCGCAATGCTCGCACTGGCGCTGGTGCTGGTCGGGGTTGCAATGAACGCGAACCACAATGCGACGACCGCCCGTAACAACGCGCTCTCCCGCCAGCTGGCCCTGCAGTCCGCGTCACTGGCGCCGATCAAGCCCGACCTGGCGATGCAGCTGGCCCTCCTTGCACACCGGATCGCGCCAACCGCCAACGCCACCTCGGCGCTGCTTGAGGCCTCCTCAGGTGAGATGCCCACGCGGCTGCTGGGGCCGACAGGACCGGCATACCTCAGCAGCGCACCGGCCGCCCGGCGGCTTGCCGTCGCCTACTCGGCCGCGGACAGCGTCAGGGTCTACAGGCTCAGCGGCAGCGTCCCGCGCCTGCTCACCACGGTGCGCACCGGACCGACCAGCGCCCAGACCTTTGCCGTGGCGCTCAGCCCTGACGGCCGGCTGCTGGCGGCGGGCGGGACCGCCCAGCGGGTGCTGCTCTGGAGCCTTCAGAACCCGGCGCGTCCACGGCAGCTCGCGACCCTGGCGCTCTCCGGCGGCACCGTGTATGGGCTGAGCTTCAGCTCTGACGGCGGCCTGCTGGCCGCCGTCAACGCGACCGGCGTGGTGCACCTCTGGTCGTTGCGCAGTGGCCGGCCGGTAACTCTGCCGGTCCTCAG
This sequence comes from Actinomycetes bacterium, assembly GCA_021820105.1. Classification (GTDB taxonomy): domain Bacteria; phylum Actinomycetota; class Thermoleophilia; order Solirubrobacterales; family Solirubrobacteraceae; genus Palsa-465. The sequence goes on from JAKAED010000089.1 coordinate 14,360, forward strand.
CGACACCACCCAGGGAGCGTTGCACACCGTGCGGTTCGCACCCGTGGGCCAGGAGCTCGCCGCCGCCAGCAGTACCGGGCAGGTTCTGATCTGGCGCGAGCTGTCACGGAGGAGCCTCCCGCTCAGTTTGCAGCTGACCGGCACTCCGACCATCAACGCGCTGGGCTTCAACCCCAGCGCCAGCGAGCTGGCCGCCGGTGGCACCGACAACCTCGTTTACCGCTGGCGGCTCAGTGGGCACGGGCAGCCGGTCGCGCTCGCACCACTGCACGGCTTCAGCAACTGGGTCCAGTCACTCACGTTCAGCCCCAACGGGCGGGAGCTGGCGGCCGGCAGCTCCGACAACACGCTGCGGCTCTGGTCGGCCCAGGACGGGAGCGCCATCGCAGTGCTGAAGCAGCCCGCGCCGATCACAGGCGCGGCCTTTGCGCCCGGCGGCGGGCGGCTGATCTCGGTCGACTCCGCCGGCACGGTGCGGCTCTGGTCGCTGCCCGCACCCACAACCTTCACCGCCACCGGCTCCATCTTCGGGCTTGACTTCACGACCAGCGGCCGGGAGCTCGCGGTCATCTCAAGCGGCGCCAAGGGTGCTGCACAGCTCTGGAACACAACCGACCAAGCGACGCCGAGCCTGATCGCCAACGTACCCACAGGCGCCTTTGGCGCGGTTGCCGGCGCGGGTGCGCTCAGTGCCGATGGGAGGCTGCTGGCGGTCAGCAACGCCAAGGCACAGGTGCAGCTCTTTGACGTGAGCAATCCGCGGACGCCACGCCGCCTCGGCGGGCCGCTGACCGGCGCCACCCCCTACATCGAGCAGATGAGCTTCAGCCATGGGGGTCGGCTGCTGGCCGCCGGTGACGACGGCGGCCACATCCACCTGTGGGACGTGAGCAATCCCGCCCAGCCGGTCAGCGAGCCTGAGCTGAAACCGCCAGGGTCCGCGCAGATCGTGTTGGGTGTTGCCTTCAGTCCCGACGACAGGCTGCTGGCCAGCGCCGACACCAGCGGCCACGTGCGGCTCTGGGATGTCTCCAACCCGGGCCACCCGCGGCTGCTGGCCGAAGTCGGGCACTTTGCGGGTTACGCCTACTCAGTTGCCTTCACCCCGGATGGCCGGACGCTGGTGGCTGGCGGAGCCGACCGCACAGTGAGGCTGTGGGATATCAGCAACCCCAGGCACCCGCGTGCCATCGGCTCGCCGCTGGACGGTCCGACCAGTGCCATCTACAGCGTCGCTGTCAACTCCGACGGCAGCCGGGTGGCCGCCGCCACCACCGACGGTTACGTCTGGCTCTGGACACTGAGCGCCGACCGCAACCCCAAACTCCTGGCCAGCCTCGCCACCAGCGCCGGCAACTTCTTCTCGGTCAGTTTCCGCCCGCACAGCAACGCCGTTGTGGCGGGCGGCTCAGATCAGCTGCTGCACATCTGGGATGACAGCCCCGGTCAGGTGGCGAGGCGGATCTGCAGCGTGGCCGGCACACCGATCACCCGCAGTGAGTGGTCGCTCTACGTGCAGACGCCGGGCTACGCTCCGCCCTGTAAGTAGAAGCGCAGCGCTGCGCGAGCGGTCCGGACTGACCATGCAGATTCGTTGGTCGGTGTCAGTTTTGATGCCGCTCAAACGTATGAACAGGTGAGGCTCTGCTGACGATGGCTCATCACGCTCCACGTCCCCGCCGCTACGTCCCCCAGCTCACACTGATGCTGGTGCGGCCGCTGTTTCGCTACAGCCCGTCACGCGATGCGCACGTCCTGCGCGTGATCGGCAACTCCCGCGGACCGGTGCTGCGACAGGAGCGCCGCCACGGGCAGCTTGACCACGCCGGGCCTGAGCGCCGACGCGTCGCCGTCCGCTGACCGGAGCGGCTCAGCGCAGCCCGTGGGCGAACTGATGGCGTTTGCCCTGCCTGCGGTGGTGTGCGCGGCGGGAGCGCCTGCGGTGGGTCTTGCGGTGGTTCTTGCGTGACCTCGCGGCGGTCCCGACCGTGGGATGACCGGCGGTCAGGACGCTGGTGTCATACCCGTACTCAGTGCCGCTGGGATTGGAGACCACCAGGCGGTAGTGGTAGCGGGTGCCCGGCTGCAGGTGGTTGAGCAGCCCGGAGACGCTTACGGGAGCTGTGCCGGAGCCCGCGCTTGCGGTGTCGGTGCGGCTGCCGTAGGCGGCGGTGGGGCCGTACTCCCAGTAGTAGGTGGTGAGCTGGCCGTTGGGATAGACGCCACCCTCGAGATACGCGCGTCGC
>JAKAED010000090.1 GCA_021820105.1 Actinomycetes bacterium
CCCAGCGCATCGCCCAGCTTCTGGACGTTGCCCAGCAGCAGGTAGAACGCCAGCGGCAGCGCCAGCGCCAGCCCCATCACCGCGATCGTCAGCAGCGTGCCGAGCGGGCGCGCGGCGAGCCGGCGCAGGCTGGCCACCGCGCTCCAGCGGGGCGTCAGCCAGTGCGTGTCGATGAACATCACCGGCGTCCCGTTCTGCTTCATGTCGGCAAAACGAGAGATTCGACCAGCCATCGGGTCGCCTTGCGGCAAATCCGCCATTCGTACTCACACACCCTTTCCTTGTAGCTGTTCGGGTGACGACGCCCCGTCCAGCGCCAGGACCCTGCGGAGATAATTACAGCTTGTGCATACGTAGTCAAGAGTTCTTCTCCTCAACTTTCTGGCGCTGGTCGGGAAGGTTCTCCGGACCACGGGCGGCGAGCGCATCCTGGCGACCATGCGATCCGTTCGCACGGGCGACAGAATGTGTCTGTAGATCAAGGGATCAGAGTGGTTCCGCCGCGAACGGCACCGGCACCGATCCACACCCACAAGCACGTGCCTGACGCCGACTGATGGACACATCGATAAGACAGCCAACCGCTGAACACCCGGCCAACGTCACCAGCCACGATGTCGCCCGGGCTGCTGGGGTCTCCCAGTCAACGGTGTCCAGGGTCCTGCGCGGCGATCCGCGCGTCGCCGCCGCAACGCGAGAGCGCGTCCTGGCCGCCGTCGACGCCATGGGCTACGTGCCCAGCGACGTGGGCCGCAGCCTCTCGACCCGGAGCACCCGCAGCATCGCAATCGTCGTCACGGACCTGAGCAACGTCTTTTATCCGTACCTGATCGCACCGCTGCATCAGGAGACCTCAGCCCAGAACTATCGGATGGTGCTGTTCACTGAGGAGGTCGAGCCACTGGTGGAGGGCAACCAGTCACAGGCACCCGCCGGCGAGGACGAGATCAGCCCACTGCTTGACCGCCTCCTCAACCGCTCCATGGACGGCGTTATTCTGACCACCAGCCGGCTGGACAGTTCGGTGCCGAAGGTGCTCAGCCGCCGAGGGATGCCGTTCGTTTTCCTGACCCGCCTGGTGGAGGGCGTCGCGGCGGACAGCGCAGTGGTCGACAACTCGCTTGGCGCGTCTCTGGCGACGAGTGAGGCGCTGCGCCTGGGGCATCAACGGTTTGGGGCGATCTTCGGCCCATCCGACACCAGCACAGGACGCGATCGTGAGCGCGGTACGCGCGCCGCGCTGGCCGCGGCCGGTGTTGAGTTGCCCGACCGCATGGTGCGCCACAGCCCGTTCACCTATCAGAGCGGTTACCGCGCGATGGTCGACCTGATGGCCGAGAACCCGCGTCCCACCGTCGTGATCTGTGCCAATGACCTTGTGGCCATCGGAGCCTTCAACGCGACCAACACCCTGGGTTTGCGCGTGCCCGACGACGTGTCAATCGTCGGGTTCGACGACCTGCCGATGGCTGCGTGGCAGGTCTTTGACCTGACGACCGTCCGCCAGCCCATGGAGGAGATGGCCAAGACCGCGGTCCGGCTGCTGATTGACAGGATCGAGGGACGTACCGAGAGCTCCGCGACCAGGCAGATTGTCTTTGAACCGCAGCTCGTCATGCGCGGAACACTCGCTCCGCCGCCTGCAGGCGGAGCAACTGAGACGGCCCGGTCAGATCCTCCTGCTCAGCAGCTGACCACGTCGCCGTAGAGCTCCGGCCGGCGGTCGGTGATCGCGTCGGCAAGCGGCGTCAGCGTCTTCACGCGCGCCTGGGCCAGGTCCACCTCGGCGCTGGCGCTCGCATGCTCTGCGGTCGCGAGAATCCAGCCGCTCGCATCAATGATCGTGGTTCCCTCTGTCCAGGCCTGCCCGCGCTCGAGTCCAGAGCGATCGCAACAGGCGATGAACATTCGATTGGTGCGCGCGGCTGCCATGGCGATGATCACCTCGGGAGGATGCTCGCCCTCAGGCCGTGGCACCAGCGGCCAGTTGGTGCAGCAGACGACGAGCTCCGCTCCACGCAGGGCCAGACCGCGCGTAATCTCCGGAAACTCAAGGTCGTAACAGATGACCACGCCGATCCTGCCGGCGTCGGTCGTGATCACGGGTGGTGACTCAGATCCCGGCTTGAAGAAGAGCTTCTCCCGGTCCCAGAGGTGCGTCTTGCGATATACGGACAGGACGCCGTCACGGTTCACAACCGCCGCGCTGTTGTACAGATGCCCGTCCTCACCCAGCTCGCAGAAGCCGCCGACGACAAGGCCGTCACCACCGGGTGATTGGGCGATCTCCGCAGCCCAACGATTGAAGAGCGGGTCGGCGGCGGAGATCGCTGTCGATCTAGCCTCCTCAACCGACGCGAACACGTAGCCAGCGGTCACCAGCTCCGGCAGCACCACCAGGTCAGCACCCCTTGCCACCGCATCGCGGATGGCGCTCACTGACCTGGCCATGTTGTCCTCCAGGGCGCCCACGGCCGGCGCCAACTGCTGGCAGATGATGCGCATGGTCCTGAACCGTACCTCGTCTTAGGCGGGCGGCGCTGATCCCGAAATGCGGCGTCGGCCGCCGCGACGGCCAGATCGACGGTGCCGGGATCAGCCAGCGGAACCTCCGCCAGCTGCTCCTCGGTGGCGGGATTCAGCACCGCCACCGAGCCCGAGCCGGTGCTGACGGTCTCCCGCTCGATCAGCGCTCCGTGCCGCCGCGCCGCGAACTCCCGTGCCGTGCGCTCACCTGGCGAAGCGCTCATCGCACGCTCCCGTCGAGGATCTGAAGCGTCTTCAGGTCCGAGTAGAAGTCCAGCGCATAGTTGCCGCCCTCGCGACCGATTCCGGAAATCCCCACTCCACCGAACGGGGCTGTGAGGTCGCGCACGAGGAACGTGTTGATCCAGACGATCCCGGCGCGCACAGCCCGGCCGATCCGGTCGGCGCGGCCCATCGAGCTCGTGTAGACGATCCCGGACAGCCCGTACGCGGTCGAGTTCGCGAGCGCCACGGCCTCGTCCTCATCGGCGAACGTCTGGAACGTGAGCACCGGCCCGAAGACCTCACGCTGCACAATCTCCGCACTGTTGTCGCTGGGCTCGAACAGAGTCGGTTCATAGAGCAGCCCCTCAAGCCGACGGCCGCCACGCAGCAGTCGCTGGCCATCGGCGAGCGCGCGCTGCACAAAGCCGTCCACGCGCTCCAGGTGCTCAGGGTGAATCAGGGGCGAGACCGTGGTGCGCGCATCCCGCGGATCGCCCAGGACATGTCTGTCGACGGCCGCGTTGAAGCGCTCCAGGAACAGCTCGCGGATGCTCTCCTGCACGAGCAGCCGTGTGCCCGCGAGGCACACCTGGCCCGCGTCGTCGTACTGTCCCGCCGCCTTTGCGGCCGCCGCGTCAAGATCGGCGTCCTCAAACACGATCAACGGCCCCTTACCGCCGAGCTCCCCGGTGAACGGCACCAGATTCCGCGCGGCGCTCACGCCGATCAGGCGCGCTGTCTCAGGCGAGCCGGTGAAGGAGATGCGCCGCAGCAGCGGGTGGGAGACGAGCGCTGCACCCACCTGCTCACCGACACCCTGCAGCACGTTGAAGACGCCAGGCGGGAAGCCCGCCTCCGCCGTCAGGTCCGCCAGCAGCGAGCACGACAGAGGCGACCACTCAGCCGGCTTCAGCACCACCGGGCAGCCCGCCGCCAGCGCCGGCGCGACCTTCCAGGTTGAGAGCATGAACGGCGCGTTCCAGGGGGTGATCACGGCGGCCGGGCCGGCGGGCATCCGTTGGACGCGGTTCCAGGTGCCCTTGGAGTGCCAGTCGCGCTCCTCATAGGCGAGCGCCAGATCGGCGTAGTTGCGGAAGTTCGCAGCGGCGCGGTGGATCACGCGCAGGCGCAGTGACTCGAGCAGCATCGCCATGTCGGCGCACTCGACCGCGGCCAGCCGCTCGACGTTCTGGTCGATCAGTTCCGCCAGCCGGTGCAGCAGCGCGGCACGGCCGCTGGCACCAATCGCAGCCCAACCGGGCGCGGCTGCGTGCGCCGCCCGGACAGCGGCATCAGCCTCACTGGCGCCACCGGCGGCGACCTGGGCGATCACCGAGCCGTCGATCGGCGTGATCACGTCAAAGCGCTCAGCGCTGGTCAACCGCTCACCGCCGATCCAATGATCGGTTGAGACGCGGTGGCCGGCAACGGTCACGAAACCCGCCTGAGAGGTGGCGCTCACGGGACGTACTCCCGCACGGTCTCGAGGTCATCGACGGTGTAGGCAAAGGTGAACCGATAGCCGCGGGCGACACTCACAGGTGTGAGCAGCGTGTGCTCCTCCCCCGGCGCCGGCGACAGCTCCAGCGTGGCAGGCCCCTCCCAGATGGCGGAGACGCTGCGGTCGCGACTGCGCGCCCGCACCAGTTCGTGCACCTGCGGTTGGTCGTGCCGGCCGGCTGTCAACCGCGGGAAGTGGCGCACGTTGACCAGCGGCGGGTCGGTGTGGAGAGAGCCGGACTCGCTCCGGTGCTCCAGTGCGACGGTCGCACGCGCGAGCTCGCGACCCCGCGCCGAACAGCTCGCACCGAAGCGCGCACCCTCACGCACCGCCGAGGAGGCCCTGCAGTCGAGGTCGAAGCTGCGTGTCATCCAGACGTCGCCGAGCTTCTTGGGAAAGCCCTGGATCCAGCCGCGGGCCATCGCAAAGTCCTGGTTGACCCAGATGAACGGGCAGGTCGTGACCGGCTGAGAATCGAGCATCCCGCTGACGACCAGGTAGAACTCCCGGTACTGGGATCGCACCGGGTCGAGCAGCTCATCGCCGCCCTCCGAGCAGGACTGCCAGTCAACGAAGACGGCCGCACAGCGCCCCGCGTCCGCGTGCGGCTCGAGACCCTCCGGCAAAAGCGATGCTGCCGCCTCCGGGTCGGCATGGAAGTCCACCACCAGAAAATCACCGACGTAGTGCCAGGGTGGCGGTGGGACCAGGCTCGCGCGGCCGTTCGGAGTGCGCGGAACGGTGTAGCCCTTGAGCGTCATACGGTCTCCCTCTCCGGCGAGTGATCAGCGGGCGGCAGCGGCGTGCCGAGCATCTCCAGGCTCTCACGCTCGGATTCGACCGCAGCGCGGTCAAAACGGAAGTAGGAGCGCGGCGGCAGCGGCCCCCAGGTGTTGGAGGAGTAGCGGTCATCCGGCCACCGACGAGGCTGATGGTCGGCCTGCAACTGCTCCATGTCGCAGTAGAGCTCGACGAAGCACTCCTCCTCGACGATCCGCACGTAGGAGGCGATGTTGCCGCCGACACCGTGCCGCGTTGGCCCCCACCCGAGCCAGCGGCCGTGGCGGGCGAGGTGGTCAAGCGCCGCGCGCATCTGACCGATGTCGATCACCTCAAATGCGAGGTGGTGGAAATGCGCGTACCCCTTGTCGATCAGCGCCATCACATGGTGGTCTGAGTTGATGTAGAACCACACGCCGCCGTCACCGAGCCAATCGGTGACGCGCATCCCCAGGCCCTCCGTGTAGAAGCGCAGCTGCTCCTCCAGCGCCCCGGTCAGGAAGTTGACGTGACCGAGCTTGCGCGGGTGCCCGACGACGGGGTTGCACACGGGCCGGGCGTGCTGCACCCAACGCGCGGTGGGTCCGGCCGGTTCGCGGTAGGGGCGGATGTGGATGCCGGTGCCGTCGGCGTCGGCCGTCATCAACCCACCCTGACCGTCATCCTCGACCTCGGCGCCGAAGGCCTCAAGGTGTTCGCGCGCTGTCTGCACGGGGCAGTTCGCGGACAGCTCGTAGCCGACGTGGTCGATGCCGGCCGCCTCGCCGAAGATCAGCTCAAGCGAGTAGGGCTCGTCGTCGCAGGCGAGCGCGACGCGCGTCGCGTCGCGCTCGCGCACGTGCAGTCCAAACTGCGCGGCCCAGCGCTCGGCGGCCTCATCCAGGTCATCGACACGCAGGCAGACGTGGTCAATGCGATGCAGCTCGATCATCGGATCACCCTCACCGGCAGGCGCTTGATCCCGTTGAAGAAGTTCGAGCGCAGCCGCTCCGGCGGGCCAACCAGTTCCAGCTCGACGCCGCGCGAGAGCAGATCCTCGAAGGTGACCCGAATCTCCAGCTTGGCCAGATGCGCCCCCAGGCAGTGGTGGATGCCGCCCGGCCCGAAGGTCATGTGCGGGTTGGGCTGGCGGCTGACATCAAAGCGGTCGGGCTGTTGGAACATCGCCTCATCCCGGTTTCCGGACACCAGCCAGGTGGTCACCTTGTCACCGGCCATGATCTCCCTGCCCCCGAGCTCGGTGTCGTAGCGCGCCGTGCGCCGGAAGTGGTGCACCGGCGTTGCCCAGCGCAGGATCTCCTCGGTGGCGCTGCGGCCGAGCTCCGCGTAGCGCGAGCGCAGCAGCTCACGCTGCTCCGGGTGCTCTGTGAGTGCAACCAGGCCGTGGCTGATCGTGTGCCTGGTGGTCTCGTTGCCGGCGGTGGCCAGCAGCACGAAGTAGACATCCATCTCGCGCTGGGTGAGGCCGGCCTTGACCAGATCGCTCATGATGTCCTCGCGCGAGCTGTGCCGGCGTTCCTCGGCGATCCTCCGCCCGAAGGCGAACATGTCCAGCGCCGCCGGGCTTGAGAACGGCAGGTGACGGTGTGAATCGTCGTCGGCTTCGACGGCGAACTCGGGATCGGCGTTGCCGAGCAGGCGGTCGCCGATCTCAATGATCTCGCGGCGTTCCTCCTGCGGAACCCCGAGGATCTCAGCGAACACCTGCATCGGGATCTCCGAGGCGATCTCCCGCACGAAGTCGAACTCACCCATCGGCAGCGCTCGGTCAAGCACCTCCCTGACGACCTTGCGCACCTGCCCCTCCCAGACACCGACCGCCTTGGGGGTGAAACGGCGGTTGACCAGCGCGCGCAGCTCATCGTGGCGCGGCGGGTCCATATCGATCATCGACTTACGCGCCTCAACGTGCTCGGGCTCCAGATCCTCAAGTGAGGTTCCGCCGATCTCCGACGAGAAGGCCTCAGGGTTACGGTGCACGGCCCGGATGTCCTCATAGCGAGTGACCGCCCAGAAGCCGCGCCCGGTCCGCTCCGGATTCCAGTGAACAGGGTCCTCGTGGCGCAGCCGCGCGAGCGCGACATAGGGGACCGCGTCGACGAAGTTGTCGTGGTCGGAGAGATCGATGAAGTCGCTTGTCACAGACATCGTTGGCTCCTAGAGGTGGTGCAGGTATTCGGCGATCTCCCAGTCGGAGACCCACTCCCGATGGCGCTGAATCTCGAAGCTCTTCAGCGCCACGAGCGTGTCGACGATCTCCTGACCCAGGCCCTCGCGCAGAACCTCGTCAGCCTCGAGCGCGGCGATCGCCTGCTCGAGTCCGGTGGGCAGCGCCTTGCCGATCAGCGCCGGGTCGGCGCGGTAGGCGTCACCCTCGATCGGCGCAGGTGGCTCAAGCTCACGGCGGATGCCGTCGGCGCCCGCCAGCAGCATCGCCGCGATTGCCAGATAAGGGTTGGCGGCGCCGTCACCCACACGCAGTTCGATCCGTGTTGCCGCGCCGCGCTCGGGCGGGATCCGGATGAAGGTGGCGCGGTTGTCAAAGCCCCAGTTCGCGTGCGTAGGCGCCAGCGAGTCCGGCTGGATCCGGCGGTAGGCGTTGATTGTCGGGTTGAGCAGCGCCATCAGCGCTGGGGCGTGCGCGATCACACCGGCCGAGAACTGGCGGAGCTCGCGGCTGACCCCGTGCTCGGCTCCTGCCGCATGGAAGGCGTTTGCCCCCTCTCTCTGCAGTGACAGGTGCAGGTGCGTTCCGGAACCGCCCTGATCGTTGAACGGCTTGCCCATGAAGGTGGCGTGCAGACCGTTGAGCGCGGCGATGTCCTTGACCGCGGTCTTCAGCCGGAAGGCTCGATCGGCGGCGTCGAGTGCGTCCGAGTGGCGCAGATTGATCTCGTACTGAGAGTTCATGAACTCGTGGTTGACCGCGAACACCTCCAGCCCGATCGCCTCGAGCTGCTCTGTGAGTCTGCGCATCAGCCCATCCGGGTCGGCCATCGGCCCGACCGTGTAGACCATGCTGAGGTTGTCCACATGTCGGCGGCAGCCGTTCGGCGCCGCAGGATCCCGAACCACCAGAAAGAACTCCAGTTCCGGCCCGACGATCGGCTCGTACCCGAGCTCACGCACCAGTCCGACCGCGCGGCGAAGCGCGCCGCGCGGATCGGGGAACCCCATTCCGGCCTCGGTCGGTTCCAGGTCGGCTATGCAACTGGCCACTCCCGGCTCCCACGGCAGGGACTTCATCGTGCTCAGGTCGGGGCGGGCGATGAAGTCGGGATAGCCCTCCTCGCCGCCGACCACCGGCGTGTGGCGCAGGTCGGTGCCCATGACCGCGGCGCAGAAGGTCAGTCCCCGCTCGATCACTCCGTCGAACTGCTTGATCGGCACGTCCTTGCCGCGCGCGATTCCGTGCAGGTCGGGATACAGGACCCGCACGGACGTGATCGGCTGGTTGTTGCCCCTGAGTACGCCGGCGCCATCGCCAAGCGTCTCAATGAGTGAGTCGGTGGTCACGAGTCTCTCCTCTCTGCGCGCTGGGCGCGCTCCCAAAAACCGTCAAAGAGCCGAAATGCGTTTGCGCGAGCGGTCTGCGCCTGTTCACGCCCAGCCTCAAGCCTCGCCTCGGCGTCGGTGATCCCGAGCGCAGCGAGCCGGTCGTGGTCTGAATTGGCCCAGCGGTTGACGATCTCGATCGTGCTCTCCGGGTGAAACTGTGTGCCGATGTGGGGTCCGCTTGCGAAAGCCTGCACGCCCACTGCTGACCGTGCGAGCTCATCGGCCCCCGGTGGCAGCGTGAAACGCTGGTAGTGCCATTCGAGCCACGGCCCGGCCGGAACCAGCTGCGGATCCTCGGTTTCGACCATGTACCACCCGAGCTCCGGCTCGGGGGCGGGATCGATCGCCCCACCGAGCACATCCGCGAGCACCTGTCCGCCATAGCAGAGGCCCAGCACCGGGATGTCAGCCTCCACGGCCTCCCGCACCAGCGCGATCGTCGCCGCCACAACGGGCACTTCACGGTCCAGCGGACTGTGCTTGGAACCGAGACAGCAGATGAACGGGCGCCCGTCAATGGCCGGCATGGGTTCGCCGAGGCTGCCCTCATACGGCGCTCCGGAGTCGGCGAATGTCGTGTGCACCTCCACCGGAACGCCGCGCAGGTGCGCCCACTCGCCGAACAACCCCGGAGGGCTGGTGGGCCCGTGCTGGAGGATCAGCCCCGCGCTCATGCCGCCGCCAGTGGAGCGCCCAGGGTCGTTGCCTCATCGGTCAACTGCAGCTTGACCTCGGCAAGGGGTCGCGGGTGCGTCAGCTGCCGTCGGTACCACGGCAGGCGCCGTGCAGCGTTCACTCCGACGATCCCGACCATGTTCTCCCCCGCAACGCAGGCGGCGATGAAGCGGTCATCCTCCGGCGACTGCTCGAGCAGCTCAATCCGCTCGGCCAGCGCGGGGAGGCCCAGTGCCTGAATCTTGACGCCGTACTGGTCTGACCAGAAGTAGGGCGGAGTCGTATGGGAGACGCGCTCAGCTGGATCGAGCAGAGCGTTGCGGCCGGCGAGCTGCCCGTGCTCGGCCGCGCTGGTCCAGTGCTCGATACGGAGCGCCGCCCCGCCGGCCAGCGGCACGGGCACAGCCGCTACGTCGCCGGCCGCGAGGATGTCGGGATCGGAGGTGGTGGTGAGCGTGGAATCGCAGACCACCGCCGGATTCAGCTCGAGGCCCGAGCCGGCGAGCCAGTCGGTGTTGAGGACCGAGCCCAGCGCCAGCAGCACGGCGTCAACCACCACGGTGCTGCCGTCGGTGAGCTCCGCGTGCTCCACACGCTGCGCCCCACCCAGCCCCGCGAGCCCGACGCCGACTCGCAGGTCGACCCCGTGATCACGGTGCATGCGGGCCCAGCGCTCGCCCAGCTGCGGGCCAAAGGGAAGCAGCGGGTGTGAGGCGATGTCCACGAGCGTGACATCCACTCCCAATGCGCGTGCGCTCGCCGCCACCTCGCAGCCGATGAACCCGGCGCCGACAATCAACAGGTGCTGCGCTGAGGCGAGCGCGGCCCGCAGCGCAACCGCGTCCTCCAGGTCGCGCAAAGTGTGCACGCCGCCGAGTTCACTGCCTGGCCCGTCCCAGGAGCGGGCGCGGCAGCCGGTGGCCACGATCAAACGGTCATACCGAACCTCGCTGCCGTCGGCCAGCAGCACGTGCCGGCCAGCGCGGTCAAGTCCGGATGCAGCTGTGCCTAGTCGCCACTGCACATCGAGCTCGCCCACCTGGAGCGCCGAGTCCTCGATCTCCTGGGTGCCCTGCAACAGCTCCTTGGAGAGCGGCGGACGCGTGTAGGGCAGATGCGGTTCACGACCGATCATCACGATCTCGCCCTCATGGCCAGCGGCGCGCGCGGCCTGAGCGGCGCGCAGACCAGCCAGTGAGGCGCCGACGATCACCAGCCGCAGCATGCCTGCATCAGTCCTCGAGCCGAATGGCCATCATCGGGCAGGCGTTGGCCGCAGCCTCCATGTCGGCGCGCCGGTCATCCGGGACCTCCTCCTGCCAGACGAGCATGTCGTCGTCCCCGAGTTCGAAGACATCGGGTGCGATCGCCACACACTCACCGTGGCTCTGGCAGAGGTTCATGTCAACGTGGACCTTCATCAGCTGTGCTCTCCTTGGACCATGCGCTCGGCCTCCTCCTCGGGGATCGCGAGCGCTACGTGCAGCGTGTTTCCTGATACGGCGGGCTGATCACCGACCGCGGTGAGATCGACATCCCAGTCGACGATCGTGCTCTCGACACGACCGAGCCCGCTGATCTCCACCGCCACCACGTCACCGGGCTCCATCGGCCGGGAGTTGGCCGGTGTCCCGGTCAGGACCACGTCCCCGGGCTCGAGCGTGATCAGACGGCAGAGGTCGGCCAGTTGGTAGGCGACGCCCCAGATCAGATCGTCGCTGTTGGTCTCCTGAACGACCTGGCCGTTGAGATACGTGCGCAGATTGAAGTCTGTGGGGTCGAACTCGTCGGCCGGAGTGACCCAGGGCCCGATCGGCAGAAAACCGTCCTGGCCCTTGACTCGGAGCATCGCGCCACGATCAGCGTGGCGGAAGTCGTGCAGGCCCACATCGTTTGCGGGTGCATAGCCCGCCACGTAGGAGAGCGCCTCCTCAATCGGCACACCGTGCATGCGACGCCCGATCACCACGGCCAACTCACCCTCGTAGTTGAGAAATCTCGTTCCGCGCGGGCGGCGCACAATCCCACGATGCCCATTGAGCGTCGTCGGCGGCTTCATGAAATACGACGGGTACGCAGGCGTACGCGCCGCATACTCCGTCAGCCGACTCCCGTAGGTCAGATGCACGGCGATGATCTTCGTGGGCGTAACAGGCGCCAGATACCTCGCCTCTGACTCGGTAATCCGCTGCCCGTCCTCGAGCACGATCGATTCGTCATCGAGCACGCCCCAGACCGCTTTCTGGTCGACTTCGACCCTCACCCTTCTCTCCGTCATAGTCCGCAATCGTGCTGTGGTAAATCCGAAGGCGCAACACGAAGATGCGAACGATTATTCGTCTGGCGCGATAAATTGTCAGCGTGGAGCTGAAACAGCTGCGGTATTTCGTGACTGTCGCCGAGGAGTTGCACTTCTCACGCGCCGCGGCGCGCCTGCATCTCGCGCAGTCGGCGCTGTCAGCACAGATCAGGCGCCTGGAGACTGAGGTCGGGGGGCCGTTGCTGCTGCGCAGCACTCGCCAGGTCAAGCTGACGCCGGCCGGCGAGGCGCTGCTCAATGAGGGTCGTGCGATCCTCGCGGCAGCCGACGGCGCGCTGGGTCGCGTGCGAGCGCTTGCTCAGGGAGAGTCCGCGTCATTCTCCATCGGCTCGCTCGGCCCCGTTCCCGGGGCGCTGTTCTCGCCGCTGCTGGCGACCTTCAGCGCCAGACATCCACGGCTACGGATCGATGTACGAGCAATTGAGTTCTCGGAGATGATCTCGGCGCTACGCGAGGGCAGGGTCGATGCAGCGTTTCTCTACGCGCCGCTCGAGGAGGGCGAGCTGGAGGTCACCCCACTGATCAGTGAGCCTCGCGTGGCCGTGCTGCCAAGCGACCATCGCCTGGCGGGCCGCCAGTGGGTGACGCCGGCGGACCTGGCGCCGGAGACATTCGTGGCCCAACCGGATGTCACGCCGCAGGCCTGGCGCGATTACTGGATGCTCGTTGATGAGGTCGGCCGACGCCCAAAGATCAGCGCGTATGTGGGAGACAACCTGGAGGAGTGGCTCTACCTGATCGGTCGCGGGGAGGGCGTCGACACATGTCCGGCGATCATCGCCCGGTACTTCGCGCGACCCGACGTGGCGTTCGTACCACTTCGCGATGCGGCGCCGACGACGCTGGTGCTGGCAGTGCACCATGAAGTCAGGGCGCCGATCATCGACGAGTTTGTTGCTCTGGCAGTGGAGATCGCAGCCAACGCGACCCGCAATCCAGGGACCGGCTATTCCCCACCCGCGAAGGAGGAGCATGAGCACGCTGCCGCATCCGCTTGAGCTGATTGACCGAGAACGGATCCTCCAGCTGCTCACGGAGCATCTGAGCGACGCCTGGGCCTCGTTTGACCGCCCGCGGCCGCAGGAGCCACAGTTGGCTGGGGAGCTGCTCCAGCGGCTGACGGAAGGACTTCCGTCAGCGCCGGGCGATCCTGAAGCCTCGCTTGCCGACATAGCTCGGGTATTGGACGCCAGCGTCTCACCCTCACGGCCGCTGTACTCAGCCTACATCGGCTCCACCGGGCTCGAGGCGGGCGTGCTCGCCGGTGCCCTGGCCAACGCCTACGACGTCAACCTCGCGGCCGCAGCCGGAGCCGCTGAGCTGCTTGAGAACCAGGCCATCCGCTGGGTTGGGGAGTTCGTCGGCTACCCGGTCGCCGATGGTGCGTTCACCAGTGGCGGCATGACCTCCAACCTGACCGCTCTGACGGCAGCGCGGGAACAGGCGCTCCCCGGCTCCCGCTACGAGGGTATCTCGGGCCGAGCCGCAGCCGTCTACTGCTCAGAGGAGTCACATCACTCGGTGGCGCGCGCCGTGGAGGTGATCGGGCTGGGGAGCCGGTCGCTGCGGCGGATTCCCACCGACGAGTATCGAAGCATGCGGATCGACGCGCTGACCGACGCGCTCGCAGCGGATCGACGCACCGGCGTCGTACCGGTCGCTGTCGTCGCGACCGCGGGGACGACACTGACAGGCGCGATTGATCCACTGGCGAAGATCGCTGACGTCTGCTCGGAGTATGGGGTCTGGATGCATGTTGACGGTGCCTACGGAGGCCCGGCTGCAGGCGTACCGCGGCTCGCGCCACGCTTCACCGGCATAGACCGCGCGGACTCGCTGACGATCGACGCACACAAGTGGCTCGGAGTGCAGAAGAGCTGCAGCGTCGTGATGCTCTCGCGACCGGGACCACTGGAACGGGCCTTTGCGCACGACGAGCGCTACATGCTGCACGCGGGCGTCGCGGCCAACGGTGTGGACCGCACGCTCGAGTACTCGCGCCCGGTGCGCTCGCTGAAGCTGTGGCTTGCGTTCAGGATCTACGGAGCGGAGATGATGCGCCGCTGGATCGACGCCACCGCACAACACGCTCAGACGCTCGCCGCTGCCCTGGTCGCGAATCCACGCTTTGAACTCCTTCACGAGCCGGCGCTCTCAGTCGTCTGCTTTCGTCACCTGTCCGACGGCGACCTGGACGAGCACAATCTGCAGCTGGCGCGAGCCGTCTGTGATGACGGTCGCGTCTACCTCGCTCCGGCGCAGGTCGACGGGATCACCTGCCTGCGCGTCTGCTTCATGAACTTCCGCACCGGAGCCGATCACGTGCGCGAGCTACTGGATGTGATCGAGGAGCTCGCCGAGACGGTCTGACCGCGATCCCGGGCTGGGTCCGCGGTCGAACTAGAACTCCTGCACCCGCTTGGTGAGCTCACTGCAGAGTCGTCCGACCTGGGCCAGGTCATCCACATACTGCGACGGGTTGAAGCAGATCGATGTGTAGCCCTGCTCAAGCTGCCACGGCAAGCTCTGCAGCGCCTGTTCGAGGTTTGCGGGAGCGGTGGCATCCGTGAAGTTCGGCCGCAACCCGCCGACGATCTCCAGCTCCTGGATGGATCGCCCGGCCTGCGCGAGCGCGATCCTGAGCGGCTCCATCTCCTCCGCACTGGGCTGACCGAATGGATGGAAGCCATCGCCGTACTGGACCAACCGGCGCACGATGAAGGGGCTGATGCGACTCCCTCCAAACCACAGCCTCGGACCACCTTCCCGGAACGGCTTGGGCTCCATGTAGACGTCCGCGAACGAATAGTGGGCCCCATGGAAGCTGGCCGGCGTCTGTGTCCAGACGCATTTCCAGATCGCCAGATGCTCGTCCAGGCGTGTCCCGCGCTCAGTGAACGGGATGCCCATGGCCGCGTATTCCTCCTCGTGCCAACTGACGGTCGGCTGAACCACCAGGCGCCCCTCACTCAGCAGATCCAGAGCGGCCAACTGGTGGGCGAGTAGGAGCGGGTGGCGCAACGGGGCGATGATCGCTCCGGCGATCAGGCGCAGTCGCTCCGTCGCAGCGGCGATGGCACTCATGAGCACGATGCTGTCCGGCCACGGGGTGGCTGGGTCCTGGTTTCCCGGCGCCGCGTAGTCCTTGAGGTTCGCAGGACGCCCCGCTGCTCCGGCACCTGGTCCCAAGACGAGGTGGTCGCTCAGCATCACCGCGTCGACGCCCGCAGCCTCAGCCTCCTGCGCCAGTCGCACCAGCCCGCGGAGATCTCTGGGCGAGGCGATGGTCCAGTTCTCCGTGAGGACCATGATCAGCCGGATCTGCATTACCGGCGGATGATGCGCACTAACCGGAGAGTCCACAAGCGCGATTTCAGAACGATTGTGCGTCGCCTGCGATCGCCGCAACTATCCGCGGGTGTGGCCGGCTCGGCGGTCACGGTAGCGCGCGATCAGCACGCTGAGCTCAAACAGGAGGTACAGAGGCAGCGTCTCCAGCATCATCGTGACCGGATCGCCCGGCAGCACCGCGGCCACCAGTCCGCAGGCGAGCATCGCGTAGCGGCGGTTATGGCTCAACTCCCCCGGCGTGACCAGACCGGCGCCGGTGACGCCGAGGATCGCGACCGGGACCTCAAACAGCAATCCCATCGCCAGCAGCAGCGTTGCCGCAAACCTGTAGTACCGGCTGGCCTGCACGAGCACGTTGAACTGACCGGCATCGAAGCCCTGCAGGAAGTGAAGTGCGGCCGGAAGCACCACGAAGTACCCGAACGCCACTCCCACGCCGAACAGCACCGGGACGGCGTAGACGATCGGCGCCAGGCGGCGGCGCTGTCCCGGCTCAAGGCCCGGCGCGAGGAATCCGTACGCCTGTAACAACAGGATCGGCGCGACGAAGATCAACGCGAAGATCAGCGTGACGGTGACCGTGGTGGTGAACGGCTCGCCGATCCCCAGGGTCACCGGTGCGTTACCGGTGGGCGGCGCTGAGAGGCGGACGATGTCTCGCTGGAGGTGCCGGTCGACGCCGGCCAGCACCCCCCGAGTGCCGTTGGACATCGTGCTGCTTCGCAACGCGCCCACGACCGCGTCCAGTTGCTTGGCCACATCACGCGCGCTGAGCTGGACTGAGTAGGTGCGGCCCAATGGCCCATGACCCGCCCGCACCTGCTGCTGTGTCTGGCGCGCCAGCGGTGCATTGATCACGTTCAGCAGCTGGTGTCGCTGCGAGTAACAGACGCCGAACGCCACCACGAGCGCAAGTAGGGAGACGATCAGCCGCGTCCTCAGCTCCTCCAGATGGTCAACGACACTCAGCCGCGTGTCGTGACCGACCGGCCGCAGGGCGGCCAGACGGATCGCCTGCGACAGCTGCATCGGAATCCTCTCCTTGCGGTTGGTTTGTGCTTCGGCCTAAGCGGTCGTCTCGTCCGTGTCGTGATCGCTGCTCGTTGTCTGCAGCGTCGCCGGAGTCGGCTCATGCTCCGCAGCGGCAGCTGTCACACCGCTGAGGCGTGACGTCGCCGTGTCACCGCTGATCGCATCCTTGAAGCCGCGCAGACCCTCGCCCATCGACTTCCCCATCTCAGGGAGTCGTTTGGCGCCAAACACAAGCAGCAGCAGCATCAGCAGAAATGCGATGTGGATCGGGTTATCGAGTCCAAGCATTGCGCTCTCCAATCGGTTCTTTGTTTCGGGGGCTCTCGTTGGTTACGCATCACTAGCGAACCTGGATCACTCATCGGGTTCACGCCTCAGCGAGCACTTGGGGGAGCTTCACGCCTCAGCGAGCACTTGGGGGATGCTGCGACTGCTTCCAAGGCCGGCCCACTGTACGTCTGCAGACAACCCCGGAGCCGCGTTCGGCTCAGGTGGTGATCCAAGCGTGCCGCAGCTGCGTAAGACCGCAACAGTTGGATAAACCGTCCTACCCAAGGGAGCATCATGACTGAGTTGAGTAAGGCCG
>JAKAED010000091.1 GCA_021820105.1 Actinomycetes bacterium
CATAGCCCTCAGCCACCTGCCCACCTGCGATCGCGCGGCGATCGGCACGTCGCAGTACCCGACCGCCAAATAGCGACAGCAGTGACGGCATCAGGGTCATCGCCGCGACCACCGTGAAGGCGACGGTGATGGTGGCCGCGACAGCGACCCCGAACAGGAACGACACGCCCAGCAGCATCATTCCGAGCATCGCCACGCAGACAATTGCGCCGGCAAACAGCACCGCACGACCAGAGGTGTCCAGCGCCTGGACAACGGCCTCCTCGCGATCCAGACCGCGCAGCATCGCCTGTCGGTAGCGGGTGACGATGAACAGCGCATAGTCAACGCCGACGCCCAGGCCGATCAGCATCGAAAGCTGGCCCGAGAAGGACGCGATCGTGAACAGGTGAGAGCTCAGTTCGACCACCGCGATGCCGGTGCCGAGCGCTAAGCCGGCGGCAATCAGCGGGAGCATCACCGCGGCCAGCGTGCCGAAGGCCAGCAGCAAGACGGCCCCTGCGGCGATGAAGCCGATCGCAAGGCCCGGGGATGTCCCGGACGGGTTGCCGTCCTCGGCAGCCTGACCGTTGCCGGCGAAGGTGACCCCAGCGCCGGAGGCGCGCTGGATCATCTGGTCGTAGCTGGTCATCTCCGGCCCGGGGAGCGCAGCTGCAGACTCGTTGAAGGTGATGGTTGCGAACGCGACCCTACCCGACGGTGAGATCTGACCCCGGCTGGTGGTGGCATAGGGCGAGTAGATCTCGGTCACGTGCGGGAGGCGGCCGATGCGCGCCAGCAGTCGGTTCATGCGCGACCGGACCGCGGGATCTGTCACGTGCCCGTGCCTGGTGGCCACGACCAGACGGTCCACGTCGCCTGAGACACGCGGAGCTGCTCGCTCCAGCAGGCTCATGGCTTGAAAGCTCTGCGTCTGGGGTAATGAGAAGTTGTCCTGATAGCCGCTGCCGATGCCCTGAACGGCGAGGTTCGTGCCGATCAGCGCGACCACCCATAGGACAACGACGAGTAGGCGGTGCCTGAAGCACCAGCGTGCCGCTGCTCGCATCCACCAGAGAGTTTCGGCACCTACCTAAGGGGACTTGAAGTTTCCGGCAAGATCAGTGATTTACCGATGCTTTGTTTGCGGCTTCTAACCTGTTGCACATGAATTCCGCTATTTCCGCCCCGATTTCAGCGACGCTCTACAGCGACCCTGCCTGTCCCTTCGGCTACTCCGAGAACCCGGCCCTGCGCGTGATCGAGTGGCGCTATGGCCAGCAGATCGATTGGCGACTGGTGCTCGTGGGACTGAGCGAGGACACCTCGCGCTATGAGGCGCACGGCTACACGCCACTGCGCCAGGCGCACGGCAACATCAGGTTCCGTGATCAGTGGGGCATGCCGTTCGGGCTGGTCGTGAAGCCGCGGCTGGCGGCCTCCACGCGCGCCTGCCGCGCTGTCATCGCAGCACGGCGGGAGCAGCCGGGCAGCGAGTGGGCCGTGTTCCGGGCACTGCAGCTGGCCAACTTCAACACGCCGACCCTGCTTGATGACGACGACCATCTGCGCCAGGTGCTGAGCGGCGTGGACGGTGTGGATGCGGAGCGGCTGGTGGCTCTGATCGATTCCCCCGAGGTCAGGGAGGAATACGAGCGTGACAAGGCGGAGACTCGCACCGCCGCGGGCTCGCCAACCGAGTTCCAGGGTAAGGCCGGGAATTCTGATGGCCAGGTCCGGTACACGGCTCCCTCCGTGGTGTTCCAACGACGCGGAGACGGCTTCAAGCTGGAGGCGGGCGGCATGCAGACCGTCGAGGCCTATGACGTGCTGATCGCGAACCTGGATCCGACGCTTGATCGCAAGAGCCCGCCTGAGAACGTTGCCGAGCTGCTCGCCTACTTCGAGTCGGGTCTGACCACCGCTGAGGTGGCGGCGCTGCTGGTGCCGAACAACGGCCTGCCGGACATGCCGGGAGCTGAGTTCAAGCTGCTGGAGGCCGTCGCCGATGGGCGTGCGGAACGCCATCCCCTCGGCGGCGACGCGGTGTGGACCGTGCCTGGCGGACAGCGGCCGCCGCGCCTGGAGTCAGAGCGCGAGCAGCAGGCGGCCTAGCCGCGTCTCATGGCGTCAGGCTGAGCGTCGCACGGCGTCAGGCTGAGATTACGGCTCGGGCAGGGGCGCGGACGCGGACGTAGAATCGATACGGGATGCCGTCGCCGTTTATGAACGTCGCCGTCGCCAGGGCCGCACAGCGGCTGCCGTGGCTGCGACGCCTGCCGCTGGCGCGCCTGGTTCTGCTGGCCGAGGTGGCGATCCTCGCGAAGGCTCACTTTGAGCGCCTGAGCCCGAAGGAGCGCAGGCGGTTGGTGCTCCTGGCCCGAGAGGCCAGGGGCCGGCCGCAGAACCTCTCCGAGCGTGAGCGCCGAGAGTTTGAACGGCTGATCGCGAAGGTCGAGCCGAAGGTCTTTGCGGCACACGCGATGGAGAAGTTCGCCCCGGTGGGCAGGCGCCGCGGCTGACGGACCGAGCCACGGCGCCGTGGCGAACAATCGACCGCGCGGGGGTCAGTCAGTGATTCGAATGTGGCCTGGCTGCGCCGCAACGCGCTCCAGCCAGGCGCGGATCCACGGGTAGGGTTCAAGGTCAAACTCGCCCTCCGCCGCGACGTGGGTGTAGCCGTAGAGGCTGATATCCGCGACCGTGTAGCGGTCCGCGACGAGGTACTCCTTGCCGCGCAACCCACGCTCCAGCGCGTCAAGTCCTTTACGACCGCCCTCCTGCTTCTGCCGCCAGAGGCTCTCGCCCGGTTCCAGATCGAACAACCGGAAGAAGCGGGCGACAGCAAGGTTCGGCTCTATCTCATACTGCTCAAAGAACTGCCAAGCGAGCACCTGCTGGCGCTCATATGGGTCCTCAGGCATGAGCGCGCTCCCCTCGGCCAGATAGTCGATGATCGCGTTTGACTCGAACATCGGCCGCCCATCATCCAGCACCAGCACCGGGACGCGCAGCACCGGTGTGAGGCTACCGATGACTGCGGGGCGTTGGCTGCGGTCCACCACGTCCAGTTCCTGCAGTTCCAACGGGATCTGCAGCTGTGCGGCAGTCAGCCTGACCTTGTAGCAGTTGCCTGATACGGCGCTGTTGTAAAGGAGCATGGGGGAAGGCTAACGGCTCGGCGTTCACTAGCCGGTCCCAGGCGCCCGTGCCGGTCTCAGGAGCCGGCGATCGCGAGCTTCGCGCCAGGCATCCACAGACCGAGCTGTGGGACCGTACCGGGGATCGCTGGTCCGGCAAAGTGGATGAAGCTGCTCGGCCACGGCTCCCACGAGCCCCCCGTGCGGTAGACACGCTCCCAATCAAAGCCGTCACCGCTCAAGGCCATGCCGCTCTGTGAGACGTCGATGTAGCTGCCATCGGCGGCAACGGCCTCGACCACGGCGACGTGACCGTCACTCCCCATGCCGGGGGTGCCAGCCCCCCAGACCGCAACGGCTCCGACGCGCGGCGTGCTGTCCACCGGAATCCCCATGGCGGCAGCGTTGGCCGCCCACTGATACGCGTTACCCAGCAGCAGGCTGGGCCTTGACACTCCGTACACCTGGGACTCGACGTACGCGACGTAATTGGTGCAGTTGATGCCCGCGTACATAGACCACCAGGAAGTGCCGGCCGCGTTCTCATAGCCGTGCGTGGTGAATGTGCCTGCGTTGCAGGCGACGTAACCGGAGCAGAGTTGGCTGTCAGCGGCCTGGGCAGTGCCAGCCAACGGAGCCAAGGCGACACACAGCAGCGTGAGGAGCAACGCGAGTCGGCTGATGGTCCGGGTAGCGGGGAGTATGCGGCCGCGCGAGACCGTCACAAGCACCACTCTCATTCTCGGTAATACAACCGCATCGGGCGGCGGCACGTCGACAGACCGCCGATCAGAGAAAAAATGGTCCGGATCTTGCAGGGACGGTGCTGCAAATAGCGAAGTGGCGCGTACCGATTCGGGTCACCTCAAGCACGGCATCAGCCCTGCCATTCCGGAAGCGGGTCAAGTGCCCCACACACAACTCCGTGCCAAAAGAACAATCGAGACCGACGTATGCGTTGTCGGCGCCGGACTGGTTGGGCTCGTGCACGCCCTTGAGGCGCGGCGCCGCGGGCTCTCGGTGGTGGTGCTGGAGTCCGGTTTGCATCCGGAGGGCGGCAGCATCCGCGGCCACGGTCAGCTGTTCTTCTCTGCACTGCCGGCCGGCCGGTCCCAGCTTGAGGCGCAGGCGGCCAGACAGCGTTGGCTGGAGCTGGCGGCGCGCGCAGGTATGTTCGTGGAGGACGCCGGGACTCTGGTGGTGGCAGGGTCGGGCGCGGAGCTTGCGCTCCTGGAGACTGCCGCTGCCGATCCCGATCGTGGAGCGCGCCTGCTCGGACCTCGCGAGGTGCGGACGCTCGTATCGATCCCGACGGGAGGACTGCTGGGAGCGCTGCACGGGACCCAGGATCTGAGGATTGATCCTCGAGCGGCTCCGGCACAGCTCGCGCGTCTGCTGACGCGCGATCCGCGCGCCCGGATCGAGTGGAACACATCCGTCCAGGAGGTCGAGCCTGGTTTGGTGCGAGCGGGTCCGTTGCGTGTGCGTGCTGAGGCGGTGGTTGTGTGTCCGGGGGCCGCGCGCGCCCCGGTCCCGCTGAACACGCGCAGTGTCAGCTCCCGGGTCCACCTGGTGAGGCTCCAGATGTTGCGATTGACGGGAACAAAAGGCCGCCGTTATCGGCCTGCGCTGACAACCACGGCGGCTGTGCTCGAGCATCCCGGATTTGCCGAGCTGGCGGGTGCTGAGGAGTTGCGGGTGCGGGTTGAGCTCGCCCGCCCGGAGTTGGTTGAACGCGGGCTGCGGCTGTTGGTCGTTCAGCTCCCAGATGGCGACCTGATCGTGGGGGGCGTCGACAGTGGCGCGACGCCCTCCCCGTTCAGCTCTGAGCGACTTGACTCGCTACTGCTGCAGGAGGCGGAGACCCTGCTTGGCATCACCCCGAGGGTCAGCCAGCGCTGGAGCGTTTGGGAGGCTCGCCTGCGCGACCGTGACGCATGCGGTCTGCTGGTCGGCACCCCCATGCCAGGCGTGCGCCTGGTGCAGAGCGTGGGCGCATTGGGCCCAGCTCTGTGCCCGACCAGAGCCGTTGAGGTGCTTGATGACCTCATGCTGGTGCCGGCGCTTGACGCGGGGCCGATTTCCGCTCGCGACCAGCGCGTGCGGGAGCGATCAGATGAGGGTTTGCGTGCCCACTCGGCGGCCTTTGGACGGCGACCGACGCCGCTCAACGCTCGTGCCGTGCCACCGGAACAGGAGATTGGAGCCTGACCGGCTCTCCCGGAGCTGCCGGAACAGACCCATCGGTCGCGGGCGGCACCAGCGGCTTGGACATCCAGAGCACGTCCTGCCAGGCGCCCGCCTTCCACCCGACGCCCCGGAAGATGCCGACCTTCTCAAACCCGAGCGAGCGGTGCAAGCCAACGCTCGCTTCATTGGGGACGGTGATCCCGGCCAGGAGCGTTCGGTAGCCCTGTTGCTCGAGCAACGCGAACAGAGCGGTATAGAGCGCGCCCCCAAGGCCGCGACCACGATGGGGGGCTGCCACATAGACGCTGACCTCCGCGGACCACATGTAGCCGGCCCTGGCGCGATGAGGTCCTCCGTAAGCGAAGCCCGCTATCTCGCCCGCAGTCTCTGCGACGAGGAAGGCGTGCGTGCGGTTGATCTGATCGATTCGACCCTGGAACTCGACCAGCGACGGTGGGTCGTGCTCAAAGCTGACAGCCGTATCGAGCACAAACGGGGCGTAGATCTCCAGGCAGCCGGAACCATCGTCCGGGGTGGCGTGGCGGATGATCATCGCTGCGGGCAATCTAGCGACAGTAAAGTCGGATCGTGATGGAGCGTGCATACGACATCGTCCTGTTCGGAGCCACCGGATACGTTGGCCAACTGACCGCCGAATATCTGGCCGCGCACGCGCCTGCGGAGGCGAGATTGGCGCTAGCTGGACGCAGCCGTGAGAAGCTCGATGACCTCTGCCGGCGGCTGGGGCGCGCGGAGCTGGGGGTGCTTGTCGCTGACGCGCAGGATCCAGCCTCACTGAAGGCTCTGGCCGCCGCCGGGCGGGTGCTGATCTCAACGGTCGGACCGTACACGCTGTATGGCGAGCCGTTGGTGGAAGCCTGTGTGGAGGCGGGGACCGACTACCTGGATCTCACCGGCGAGCCTGAATTCGTTGATCGGGTGTATCTGCGACACCACCAGGCGGCGCGCGCAGCAGGAGTGCGGCTCGTGCACTCCTGCGGATTTGACTCATTGCCGTATGACCTGGGGGCGCTGTTCACGGTCATGCAGTTGCCTGACGACGTACCCATCGCCCTGCAAGGGTTCGGCTCGGCCAGCGGCGCGATCTCCGGCGGCACCTTTCACTCAGCAGTCACGGCCATGGGTCGACTCAAGGAGAGCGGCCGTGCTTCACGACAGCGCCGTTCCACTGAACGGCATGCTGACGACGGTCGCCTGGCCGAGGGGCGCAGGGTGCGCGGTATCGCCGGGAGACCGCACAGGGAGCCGTTGGCCGGCGGCTGGGTGGTGCCTGCGCCGACCATCGACCCTCAGCACGTCCTGCGTTCAGCTCGGTTGAACTCCGCATACGGACCGGACTTCAGCTACTCCCACTATCTGGTCACCAAGCGTCTCACCAGTACGCTCGGGCTCGGCCTTGGCCTCGGCGTGGTTGTGACGCTCGCCCAGCTTCCGCCGACGCGGGACCTGATGCTCAAGTTCAAGCCGCCGGGCACCGGTCCAAGCGCGGAGCGGCGGGCCAGGTCCTTCTTCCGTGTGCGGATGGTCGCCGATTACGGGGCGGGAACCGAGCGGCAGCGATTGATCACCGAGGTCACGGGAGGCGATCCCGGGTACGGCGAGACGGCCAAGATGCTCTCGGAGTCGGCGCTCGCGCTGGCCTTTGATGGCGACCTGCCGACGGTGGGGGGTGGTCAGTGGCCCCCGGCCGTGGCTCTGGGCGAGCCGCTGATCCGGCGACTGCAGCGCGCCGGGATCGGTTTCAGGGTCGTGGAGCGCTCAGGCTGAGCCGCTACTTCAGCTCGGTGGAGCGTCTGTCCAGCAGCTGCCTGGCAATCACGAGCTGTTGGATCTGTTGAGTTCCCTCAAAGATGTCCAGGATCTTTGCGTCGCGTGCCCACTTCTCAAGCAGCTCATCCTCGCCGAACCCGAGCGCCCCGCACAGCGCCACGCAGCGCAATGTCACGTCGGTTGCCATGCGGCCCGCCTTGGCCTTCGCCATGGAGGCGGCAACCGTATTGGGCATCCGGTTGTCAGACATCCAGGCGGCCCTCATGGCCAGCAACCGGGCAGCTTCCCAGTCGGCCTCCATGCCGATGAACTCGGCAACGGCCGCCGGCAGGCTGTGCAGCGGTCGGTCGTAGTCGATCGTCACCTCGGCTGCCTCCAGCAACTCCCGGGTGCGTTCTAGTGCGGCACGCGCCACCCCCACGGCCATGCCGGCGATCATCGGCCGGGTGTTGTCGAAAGTCTGCATCGCGCCGGCGAAACCCTCGCGGGCGGTGGTGATCTCCGGCGACCCGAGCAGGTTCTCCTTCGGCACGCGGCAGTTCTCGAGTACGAAGTTGGCCGTGTCTGACGCACGGATTCCGAGTTTGTGTTCGAGGCGATCCAGCCGCAGACCCGGGTTGTCACGCTCCACCACAAACGACTTGATGGCCCCGCGGCCGGCGTCGCGATCCAGCGTCGCCCACACGACGATCAGCTCAGCTCGGTCACCCGACGTGACGTAGATCTTCTCGCCGTTGAGCACGTACTCGTCTCCGTCCAGCACGGCTGTGGTGCGGATCGCGGCTGAGTCGGATCCCGCCTCAGGCTCGGTGATCGCCATGGCCGCCCAGCGGCCCCCGAACCGCTTGAGCTGCTCCGGCGTTGCAACGGCGCTGATGGCGGCCTGGCCCAGACCCTGGCGGGGCATCGTTAGCATCAGCCCGACGTCGCCCCAGCACATCTCGATCAGTCCCACCAGGCTTGCCAGGTTGCGCCCGTTCACGTTGCCTGCTCGCGAAGCCGCGCCGCCAGCGGGCGCCGCCGGCCCCGACCCCGTCTCCGGCACGCTCGCCAGACCTGCCTGGGCGGCGTTGGCCTGCGCCACCAGCTCCGCCAGGCCGTCAAGCTCCGTCGGATAGCTGTGCTCGGCGCTGTCGTACTTGCGGGAGATTGGCCGCAGCACGTGCAGCGCGGCCATATGCGCCTGGTAGACGAGCGTTTCGAGCTTCTCGGGGATCTCCAGGTTGATCATGCGCGTGTTCGGGTGATGCTCACAGGGCCAGTGCGCCGATGAAGATGCCGGCGGCCCGCAGGTCACGAAACCAGCGCTCGACCGGGTGTTCCCGCGTGTATCCGTGACCACCCAGCAGTTGCACGCCGTCGGAGCCGATGGCGGTGGCTTGGGCGACGGTGAGCGCGTGCGCCAGGGCGGCCTCGCGGGTGAACGGGCGGCCCGATTCGGCGAGGCTGCAGGCGCGGAGTGTGGCGAGCCGGATGCTCTCAATCTCAGTCGCCATGTCGGCAACCATGAACGCGACCGACTGGCGGTTGGAGATGGGTTCACCAAAGGCGGTGCGCTGATTCACGTACTCGCTCACGTAGGCGAGCACGGCCGCTCCGGTACCGACCGCCAGGGCAGACCAGGCGAGGCGCGATCTGGCCACGAGCTCAGCGTAGACCTGAGGGTCCGACTCCCCGAGCAGGGCGCGCTGTGGAAGACGCACCTGCTCGAATGTGATGCTGGCGGTGGCCGCCGACCGGACACCCATGCCAGGGGCCGGGACGACGCTCGTTCCCGCGTTGGGCTCGACGAGCAGCAGCGACGGTCCCCCGTCGACGGCGGCGGCGACCAGCAGCAACCCGCACTCAGCACCACGAGGCACCAGCGATTTGACACCGTCGAGCAGGATGTCGCCCCCGGCCGTACGTCTTGCCTGAGTCCTAAGCGCGAACGGGTCAAACAGTGCGCGCGGTTCCATGATCGCGATTGCCGCTGCCGGAGGCATCTCTGCTGCGAGCGCCGGTAGATGAGTTGCCTGCTGCTCCGCGTCACCCCATAGGCCCAGCGCCGTGGCAACCCCGCCGGGGGCGAGGCAGGCTACGGCGATCCCCATGTCTCCCTCAGCCAGCGCCTCCGCGATCAGCGCGGAGGTCACGGTCGCGCGCTCGTCGAGCGGTCCTCCGTGCGCGGTTGGGATGCCTGTTGCGCTCAGACCCAGGGCTCCGGCCGCTGCCAGCAGGGGTGGGGGGGTCCGGCAGGAGTGGTCGGCTTCGGCAGCCGCTGGCCGCACCTGGCGGGCCGCAAAATCCCGCACGGCATCGACCATCATGCGCTGCTCGTCACTGGGAGTCAGGTCGAACGAGACGCCTGGCTCCGGGGCCGCCTGGCGTGCCGGCTTGACCAGATCGGCCTCGGCGGACATGCTTCTCATTATCTTCCTCAGAGGAAGATCCCGTCATCCTGAGGTGAAATGCGCGTATTGGTGGTTGAAGACGAGCGCCGGCTGGCCGACGCAATTGCTCGTGGACTGCGGCGCGAGGGCATGGCCGTGGACGTCTCGGGTGACGGCGCTGACGCGCTGGCAAAGGCGCGTGTGGTCCGTTATGACGTGCTGGTGCTGGATCGCGATCTGCCCGCGGTGCACGGTGACCAGGTGTGCCGCGCGGTGCGGGCGGAGCGACCTGAGGCGGGCATCATCATGCTGACCGCAGCCGGAGGCCTTGAGGACCTGGTGGAAGGACTCTCGATGGGCGCCGACGACTATCTGGCCAAGCCGTTCCGCTTTGCCGAGCTGGTTGCGCGGATCCGTGCGCTCGGCCGGCGGAAGGCACCCAGCCGCCCGCCGTTGCTCAGCCATGGCGACCTTGAACTTGATCCCGCCCGGCGCATCGTCACGCGCTCAGGTGAGCCGGTGGATCTGGCTCGCAAGGAGTTCGCGGTGCTGGAGGCGCTGATGGAGGCTGACGGAGCGACCGTCTCCGCTGAGCAGTTGCTGGAACGTGTGTGGGACGAGCACACCGACCCGTTGACCAACGTGGTGCGAATGACGATCATGACTTTGCGGCGGAAGCTCGGAGATCCGCCCGTGGTTGAGACGGTGATCGGGGTCGGCTACCGGATCGCCAGATGAGGCTCCGCGCCCGCACGATCAGGCTGCGCCTGACGCTGATCTACGGCGGCGTGTTCCTGATCAGCACCGCCGCGATGCTTACGGTCGGCTACATCCTGGTCCGTCAGAACCTCTACCGCCACCACAGCTTCCGCGCCGAGGTGACGGGTCTGGGCGCCGCGCTCGCGCGGCAGCTCTTTGGGGCGGTTGCCCATCCTCCCGGGCAGACGGCAAGGGCGTTTCAGGCGGGCTATCACCAGGCCGCCAACGCCACCCTGCACCGGCTCCTGTTCGAGTACATCGGCGCGCTGGTCGTGATGACTGGCCTGTCCGTGGCGCTCGGTTGGTGGATCTCCGGCCGCGCGCTGGCGCCACTGCGCGCCATCACAGCCACAGCCCGGCGTGTCTCCGGGGAGAACCTGGGGGAGCGGATCGCCCTGGAGGGGCCCGACGATGAGCTCAAGGATCTGGCTGACACCTTCGATCGCATGCTCGTGCGCCTTGACAGCGCCTTTGCCAGCCAGCGGCGGTTTGTGGCCAACGCCTCGCACGAGTTGCGGACCCCGCTTGCGATCATGCGGACGGAGATTGACGTGGCGTTGGCCGATCCGGATGCTTCGGTGGACGAGCTGCGGACGATGGGGGATGCTGTGCGCGAGACGATCGATCGCAGCGAGGCGCTGATCGCGGCGCTGCTCTTCCTGGCTCGCAGTGAGGAGGAGCGAATCAACAGACAGCCTGTTGATCTGGCTGAGCTCGCCGGGGGCTGCCTCACCGATCTGCACCGCAGCGCCGAGCTCAGCGAGATCAGGATCGGGACCAGTCTGGAGCCGGCGGTGGCGCTCGGCGACCCGACGCTGCTCGAGCGCATGCTCGCCAACCTGATTGAGAACGGCATCCGCTACAACGCGCCGCACGGTGAGTTGACCGTCCGCACCAAGACCGTTGACGGGATGGCGGAGATCCTTGTGGTCAACGGCGGAGCGGTTATCGATCCGGCGGACGTGCAGTCGCTGACCCAACCGTTCCATCGGCTGAACCGGACGTCCCGGGGTTTCGGACTGGGTCTCTCGATCGTGCGCTCCGTGGTTGAGGTCCACGGCGGGACGCTTGAGCTCGTGGCGCCGCCGAGCGGAGGTCTGAGGGTGCGGGTTCAGGTTCCGGCAGCGAAGCTGAACGAGCCCGCGACTCGGCGCTCGCGCAACCTGACCAGGATCTGAACGCTCAGAGGTGACGACGTGCCAGCGGTGTCCAAGGCTCCCGCACGTCATCTGAGTGGTTCACGCGGGGCCGTCCTCTGGCAGTCGCGGGTAGGCCCACTCTTACGAAGCTCTAGCAGTGCCCCGTCAGCATCAGTTCAGACCATTTGAGAGCAAGAAAGCTTCCACAGGAGAGCCTGATCTTCATGACACGTTTGACAAAAGTCCTGCTGCCGGTGCTTGCAGGTGCGGTCGCCGGCGCTGTCATCGCGCTGTTGGTCGCCAGCGGCGGCAAGAACAAGACCATCGTCGAACAGGTCGCAGTCCCGAGTGTCAATTCCGTGCCGACGGCTGCGACCACGACGACACGTGGGCTGACCGTCAATCAGATCTACAAGATGGACAGTCCCGGGGTAGTCGACATCATCGTGCGGTCTGTGCAGCCAGGACAGAGCAACGGATTTTTCAGCACGCCGTCACAGACGACCACCGATGAGGGCGCAGGGGTCGTCTACAACAAGCAGGGCGACATCCTCACCGACGAGCACGTGGTCGCGGGCGCCAGCACCGTCACCGTCCACTTCCAGGACGGTGTGACCGCGCGCGCCAAGGTGCTCGGGACAGATCCATCGACCGACGTGGCCGTGATCAAGGTCAACGTCAAGCCTTCAGAGCTGCATCCGATCGCATTTGCCAACTCGAGCAAGGCCCAGGTTGGTGACCCTGTGGTGGCGATTGGCAGTCCGTTCGGGCTTCCGGAGACCACCACCGCCGGCATCGTCAGCGCTGTGGGCCGCAGCATCACGGCCCCCAACAACTACACGATCCCCGGCGCGATCCAGACCGACGCCGCGATCAACCCCGGCAACTCAGGGGGACCGCTGCTTGACGGCCGCGGTCAGGTGCTGGGTCTCAACGATCAGATTCAGACGAGCTCAGGCTCGAGTGCGGGCATTGGCTTTGCGACGCCGTCTAACACCGACGTTCAGGTGGCCAACGCGATCATCGCCGGCAAGAAGCCACAGCATGCTTACGTTGGGGTCTGCCTCGACCCGAGCGGCGCCGCGCGGATCGCCCGCAGCACCGGCGGAGGCTGCGTCAACGGTCCGGTCGTTGCCGGCTCCCCGGCCGCCAAGGCCGGCCTGGTCCCGGGCGACACGATCACGAGGATCAACGGCACGCCGATCACCAGCAGCGACGGCTTCATCTCCGTGATCAACAACTACAAGCCGGGTGACACGGTGACGATGACGGTCATCACACCGGGTCACAAGCGGATCAAGGTGAAGGTGACGCTGGGCGACCGGCCCACCTCTTCACCGACCGGCGGATGAGCCTGAGGGCGGCGGCACGCTTTGCCGCCGCCCACTCACCCTGTGCCCCGCGCTGACGGATCCTTGTCTTGACGGCGGCTGCGAGCCGTGTTGACCCCAGTGTCGTTCAGCTGATGCTCTGCGCGGCTGAGGCGCCCGCCTGAGTCCGCTCCATCAACTCGCGGTGCACCGAGCGGGTCGCGCCGTCGCGCCGGCGCCAACACCGGTCGGGCCCGAGCGTCCAGGCAAACGTGTCATCTGCAAGGCACCGATCGATCGTCTCGTTGAGTTCCGCCTGCAGCTCTGGCTTCTCGATCGGCACGAGCAGCTCCACCCGGGCATCGAGATTGCGCGGCATCAGATCGGCGGAGCCGATGTACATGGCACGTTCATCGCCGAACTCGAACGAGAAGATGCGAGAGTGCTCAAGGAAGCGGCCCACAACCGACACCACGTTGATCGTGTCGCTGACACCGGGGACACCGGGGACCAGGCAGCAGATGCCACGCACGTTCAGGTCTATCGGTACGCCTGCCATCGAGGCGCGGTAGAGCGCCTCGATACAGCGCTGGTCCACCAGTGAGTTCATCTTCATGCGGATCCGCGCATGTTCGCCCTCCCGCCTGGCCTTGATCGTGCGCTCGATCAGCTCCAGCAGCGGCTCGCGCATCGCGTCGGGGGCAACCAGTACCTTGCGGCCGCGTCCCGGGTGCGCGTAGCCCGTCAGCGTGTTGAAGAGGTTGGCCACCTCCTGGCCAACAACCCGATTGGTGGTGAAGAAGCCGAAGTCCTCATAGAGCCGGGCATTCTTGGCATGGAAGTTGCCGGTCCCGATCATCACGTAATGGCGGACCTCATCGTGCTCACGGCGGATCACGAGAATTGTCTTGGCGTGCGTCTTGAGACCCGGGATGCCGTGGACCACATGCGCCCCGACCTCCTCGAGCTCGCGCGACCAGCGGATGTTCTGGCGTTCATCAAAACGTGCCTTGAGCTCCACCATGCAGACAGCCTGCTTGCCGTTCTCCGCCGCGGTGATCAGCGCCGGGACCAGTGCCGAATCGTCCGATGTGCGGTAGACCGTCATCTTGATCGCAAGGACATTGGGGTCCTCAGACGCCTGCAGCACCAGACGCTCAACGCTGGAGGAAAAGGAGTGGTATGGGTAATGCACCAGGAACTCGCCCTCACGCATCTGCGCAAAGATGTCGGGCTGATCGCCCGTGTCGTCAGGGCGGGGCCGCAGCGCCGGGTGCGTGAGCGGCGTCCACGGACGCTGACGCAACTCCGGGTGACCATCGACCCCGACGATCTGCCACAGGTCGCTCAGGTCCAGCATGCCGCGCTCGTCATAGATCTGGTTTGCGTCAAGGTCCAGCCACTCAATCAGGCGCTCGCGCATGGCCGGCTCAACATCGCTTGAGATCTCGAGCCTGACGACCTCACCGAAACGCCGCCGCCGGAGCTCATCCTCGACCGCCGCCAGTAGGTCATCAGCCTCGTCGGAGACGTCAAAGTCGGCGTCGCGGGTGACGCGGAAGAGACTGTGTGAGACAACCTCGATACCCGGAAACAGTGTGTCCAGATGGTGGGCGATGATGTCCTCAAGCGGCACGAATGTGTCCTGCGTGATCTGGACGAAGCGCGGCAGCACCTCCTTGGGCACCTTCACGCGGGCGTACACGTCGCTCTCGAGCGCTGGATCGCGAAGGTGCACGAGCAGGCTCAGTGAGAGGTTCGATATGTATGGGAAAGGACGCCCCGGGCCGATCGCCAGCGGTGTCAGCACCGGGAAGATGTGCTCCAGGAAGTGACGCTTCAGCTGCTCTGGCGCAGCCCCCGACTCGACACAGGAGACGATCCGGATGCCCTCGGCGGCGAGCGCGGGACGGATCACTTCATTGAACTGCCGCGCGTGGCGGCGGTCCAGCGCGCGCGCCTTGCGCGCGATCTCCTCCATCAGCCGGGTCGGGGTCAGGCCGTCCGCGTAGAGGCGGTCAACCCGCGCCTCGATCTGTTCGTGAACCCCGGCGACCCGGACCATGAAGAACTCGTCGAGGTTGGAGGTGTAGATGGCCAGGAACTTGAGCCGCTCAAGCAGCGGCAGCCGGTCATCCTCGGCGAGTTCCAGAACGCGCTCGTTGAAGTCCAGCCAGGACAGCTCTCGGTTCACGTACAGGGCGGGATTGCGCAGATCCGGCTCGACGCCGGGCTCCCCACGGGGATGCTCCGTGATCAGCGAGTCACTCATCGACGCCTGCTTCGCGCGCGATCGCGGCCAGCTCTGCCGGTCTCATCAGCACCACCAGCTCCCCACGTTTGACCGCAGCGATCCCACCCTTGCTCAGATCCACACGTGCACCCGTGAGATCACCAAGGCTGTTGGAAATGGACGGGTTGTGTCCCACCAACAGGACGTTGCCGAGCCCCGCAGCAAGCCGCTCCGGGTCATACCTGGAACTGGCCAGCTGCGGTTCGATCACGACCTCCACGCCGAGTGGCTCGCAGGCGAGCGTGGCGGTGTCGAGCGCGCGCCGCTTGGGGCTGGCTAGGCATGCATCGATCGACACACCGAGGCGACGCAGCGCGATCCCGGCTGTGCGCGCCTGCTCGATCCCGCGCGCCGTCAACGGGCGGGTCTCGTCGGGACGGCCTTCAGCGGCCTCGGCATGACGCAGCAACCAGAGCATCACTGAGAAGGCTACGCCGGATTTCCGGCAGGACGACAGGATCCCGTGCGTCTCATCCGATCACCAGCGGACGGTGGAAGGTTCGTTCAAAGGCCTCGTCGTCCCCATATCGTTCGACGCTCCAGCGTGGCAGGGTCAGATCACCGCGCGCCAGCAGGTGTAGGGAAACGCCGTCCCCATTGGTCTGCAGGCGCACCTCATTGACTGACTGGTCGCGGCCGCGCTCCAGGTGTTCGGCCAGGCGGAGGATCATCGCACAGCGCTCCAGCATCTCCTCGTCACCGGGGCGACCGAGCTTCGCCCACTCACCGAGCTTGGGGACGCCCTTACGGTGGTAGCGGGTCATCTGAGCGATCAGGGCCCGCTCACGTGGATCAAAGCCGGGCAGCTCAGCGCTCACGATCAGGTAGCGGGAGTGTTTGTGGTGGTCCCCGTAGGAGATGGTCATGCCCACG
Organism: Actinomycetes bacterium; assembly: GCA_021820105.1. Lineage (GTDB taxonomy): Bacteria > Actinomycetota > Thermoleophilia > Solirubrobacterales > Solirubrobacteraceae > Palsa-465. Next base: position 15,847 of record JAKAED010000091.1, read on the forward strand.
TCATGCAGCATTGCGGCTGCCCAAAGCAGTTCGGCCTCCCCGGGCTGAGGCTCGATCAGTCCACCGTCCACGAGCGAACCGTGCATCTGCAGTGCGAGTCGCGCCACGTGTTCCGTGTGCGGGAGGTCCGATTCGTACTGCACAGCGAGATTGCGCACTGCCGCCTCGCGGACGTCGGGGAACAGCGGCTCGTCCTCACCGAGGATCGTGCGAGCGAGGAAGATCCCGTCCCGCAGGCCGGCCGCGGTGGCTTCAATGCCCTCAAAGCCGCCGACCTCAACGACCGTTTGTAGAGCGATCGCAGCCGCGAGGATGATGTCGCCCCGACCGGGCTTTATGCCGGGCACCGTTCTGCGTTCGTCTACCGGGAGCTCAGCCAGGGTTGTCACGAGCGAATCGAGGGCGGCGGACGTGATCAAGAAGCCCTGGATGCCAATGTCGGTGCCGCCCGCCGACCCGAACTGGGCACGCTGTGCGGCTGCTGCAAGGTTGCGGACCGCGCCGCCGGTGCCCACCAGTCGGCCTCCACGGCCGCTCAGCCAATCCGCGCCAACCAGGGTGTCGGTCACATGGCGGCGGAGCCGCTGCAGGTCCTTCTTGCGGACCGGGCGCTTGGGGTCGCCGTCAGCGAGGAAAGACTCCGTCA
>JAKAED010000241.1 GCA_021820105.1 Actinomycetes bacterium
GCAAGATCTTGCCGTTGTTGTCTTGGCCGCCGGCGATCAGCACCCGCCCGTCTGGTAACGGCGACGCCACCGCCCCGGACCGGTAGTTGCTCATCGACCCCGTTGAAGTAAACGTGCCGGTCGACGGATCAAACACCTCCGCCGTCTTCAAAAAGCCATTGGTGTTGTTGTAGCCGCCGGCGATCAGCACCCGACCGTCCGGCAACGGCGACGCCACCGCCCCGGACCGGGAGTCGCTCATCAACCCGATCCCGACCCCGGAGAAAAACGGGGACGACGACACAGCCCACGCACCCGGCACCCACACACCCAACCCACACAACATCACCACAACCAACACCACCAACCGTCTTGGCACAGCCACCATCCATCTGCCTCCTGATCCGATCAACAACCTTGGCGCACACACAACCCGACCGTGCCCCGCCCGCGGCACCGCCTACCGTACCGGCCCGCCACCGAGCCACCGAGCTACCGAGTTACGGAAGCTCGTGTAACGGATTGGCGGCTGCCGAGACAAAACCTCCAGAACGTCAACTATCTGGAGGTACAAAATGCTTTCTCACGCCAAGTTTGGAGCCGCCGCAGCAACCGCGGCCGCCGTAGTCATGACAGCCGCCGCGGGTACCGCTGCGGCGCACGAGCGTCCTCATGATGCGGGCGCGCGCAGCCAGGGTGTGGTGTTTGTCCAGAACGACGCGCTGACGGGGAATGCGATCAGCGTGTATGACCGCAACGCGAACGGCACACTCACCGCGGCCGGCAGCTACGCCACCGGCGGACTGGGCGGCCAGCTCGCAGGCTCGGTGGTTGACCACCTGGCCTCCCAGGACTCCCTGGTCTATGACCGCTCCGCAAATTCTCTGTTCGCCGTCAACGCCGGCAGCAACACCGTTTCAGTCTTTGGCGTTGAGGGCGATCACCTGCATCTGCGGCAGGTCGTTGATTCGGGCGGCAGCTTCCCGTCGGCCATAGCCGTGCACGGGCAGCTGGTGTACGTCCTGAACAGCAATGGCGGCGGCTCGATCCAGGGCTTCCGGCTTGAGGACGGAGTGCTGCGACCGCTCCCGAACTCAGACAGGTCACTGGGCCTGAGCCTCAGCACAGCACTCCCGGCGTTTGTGCAGACCCCGGGCGACATTGCCTTCAGCCCCAACGGCAGGCAGTTGCTCATCACAACCAAGGCCAGCACCAACGCGGTTGATGTCTTCTCGATCAATGAAGACGGTCAGCCGGCAGCGCAGCCGGTGGTCAACAGCGAGCCCGGGACGGTTCCGTTCGCGCTGGCGTTCCAGGGCTCCAACCAGGTGGACATCGGCCAGGCCGGAAACAACTCGGTCGCCAGCTACAGATTGCAGGGCAACGGCACGCTGACGCCCATCGTCACCCTGGCAACCGGCCAGAAGGCGACCTGCTGGCTCGTGGCCGACGGCTCTGTGCTGTTCGCCGGCAATGCCGCGACCGCCACCGAGAGCTCCGTGATCGCCTCCCCGTCGGGTGCACTGTCACTGGCCGCAACGACCCCGACCGATCCAGGCACGGTGGATGCGGCCGTCTCGCCTGACGGCCAGTACCTGTACGTGCAGACCGGGCTGAACGGCATCGTTGACGAGTTCGCCGTCAATCCGAACGGTTCGTTGACCGCAATCGGCAGCGTCACCGTGCCGAACGCGGCCGGTGGGGAGGGAATCGCCACCGCCTGAGATGCTGGATACTGCAGCGGTGCGGGGACAGTCCCCCGCACCGCTGCCGTCACATGTCATTCCACGCGCCACGCCTTCCCTGGACCCGCCGCCGCTCGCAGGTCATCGACCCCGACCTGCTGCTGCTCGAGCGTCTCCGCGCCGGTGATGAGAGCGCATTTGTGACGCTTGTCAGCCTTCATCATGATCCGATGCTGCGCCTTGCCCGCACTTTCGTCAGTAGCCACGCGATAGCTGAAGAGGTCGTCCAGGACACATGGCTTGGGGTCCTGCGCGGCATCGAGCGCTTCGAGGGCAGATCGTCACTGCGCACCTGGTTGCTGGCGATCCTGGTGAAGCGCGCACGCACGGCCGGCGGCCGGGAGGCCCGCAGCATTGCCTCATCTGACTCCGCCAGCTTTGTCGCGGCAGTGGATGCGGATCGCTTCCAGAGCTCCGGGGCGTGGGGTGCGCCGCCTGAGGCGTGGACCGATGACCTGGAGGAACGGATCGGCGCACGCGCGCTCCGCGATCAGATCCTGGCCGCGCTCGCCGACATGCCCGAGCGCCAGCGAGCGGTGGTCATGCTCCGTGACGTCGACGGACTGCAGTCGGAGGAGGTCTGCCAGGTGCTGGACCTGAGCCCCGGAAACGAACGTGTGCTGCTACACCGTGGCCGTAGCCGCCTGCGGCAGGCCCTTGAAGATGAGATTGGGGCGATCCACACATGAGGTTCCGCCGTACACCCAGCCACATCTGGTGCCAGCAGGTTGTTGAGATGGTCAGTGACTACCTGGAAGGCACCCTGCCGGCCCGCGACCAGCGGCGGCTGGATCACCACTTCACCATCTGCCCACCGTGCAGCATCTATCTGTCACAGATGCGTGAGACACTCCGGCTCGCCGGCAAGCTGGTGCCGGAGGACCTCTCCCCGGAGATGGAGCAGGAGTTCACCGAGGTCTACAGGCGCTGGCGCGAGGAGAGCTGAGCACACTCAGCCTCACAGCCGAACGCAGCCGTGACAGTCCCAGCGGCACGCGTCTGATAGTTAGAGTAGGCGCAGAATCGGAAGGTCCGCAGGGCGTCTAGAGCGCTTAAGGTCAGAAGACTCAGAGAGGCGTGAGTCAGACAATCCGCTTCACCGTCAGCTGTATATTCCTGCCGACCGCGAACCGGTGTGCGCGAAAAGACCGAGCCCCAGACCAGCAGGCGCGGTGGGTGCTGACTGAATAGGCTCCGGGTTACCGGGAATAGAACGAGGCTGGAGGGTTCGGTGAAGCAGCAGACGGGCTTGAGGCGTGTTGTTGTGTTGGCGGCGGCTGTCGCCTGTGTTGGTTGTTTGCTCGTTGTTCGCGCGGCGTTTGCCACGACCGCTGTCTCCGACGCGGTGCCGGCGGTCTTCGCCTCCGGCGTGCAGAACGCCAACCCGAACGCCTGGTTCAATGCGGTGTCGTGTGTGGCGGCGGGGGAGTGCGTTGCCGCCGGCCAGTTCGCGGACGCGAACGGCAACACTGAGGCGTTCACGCAGACGGAGATGGGTGGGGTGTGGCAGACTGCGCAGCCCGCCACGTTCGCCGCCGGCGTGCAGAACACCCACCCGTCCACCTACTTAAATGCGGTGTCGTGCGGGGCGGTGGGGGAGTGTGTCGCCGCCGGCCAGTTCAGGGACGCGAACGGCAACACTGAGGCGTTCACGCAGACGGAGACGGGTGGGGTGTGGCAGACCGCGCAGCCCGCCACGTTCGCCACCGGCGTGCAGAAC
>JAKAED010000242.1 GCA_021820105.1 Actinomycetes bacterium
GATCTCGGAGGTCAACGTCGTGGTCGTCTTTGTGCTGCTGCTGACTGTGATCCCGGTGGGGGTCGCCGCGCGACTGGCAGGCAGCGGCGGTGTAGCGCGCGCGCTGACCTGACGAGGGTTTGCGGCCAGCGGGCCGCAAACCCTGGCCGCCCGCTGCGGACTACTTGTCGCCGATCTCCAGCACGGCCAGGAAGGCCTCCTGGGGAACCTCCACCCGGCCCACCTGCTTCATCCGCTTCTTGCCCTTCTTCTGGGCCTCCAACAGCTTGCGCTTGCGGCTGATGTCGCCGCCGTAGCACTTGGCGATCACGTCCTTGCGGTAGGCCTTGACGGTCTCCCGCGCGAGGATGCGCCCGCCGATCGCCGCCTGGATGGGGACATCGAACTGCTGTCTCGGGATCTTCTCCTTGAGCTTCTCAGCCATCGTCCGGCCGATCGCGTCCGCCTTGGAGCGGTGCACCAGCATCGCCAGCGCGTCCACTGCATCGCCGCCGAGCAGGATGTCGAGCTTCACCAGATCTGACTCCCGCAGGCCGGTGATCTCGTAGTCAAACGACGCATAGCCCTTGGTCCGCGACTTCAGCTGATCGAAGAAGTCCAGCACGATCTCCGCCAGCGGCAGGTCATAGCTGAGCTGCACACGCTCGGCCGATAGGTAGTGCATCCCAGCGCTTTCGCCGCGTTTTTCCTGACAGAGCTCCATGATCGTGCCGACGAACTCCTTGGGCGTCAGGATCGAGGCGCGGATGAAAGGTTCGCGGATCTCCCTGATCTTGCTGGGATCGGGCATGTCCGCAGCGCTGTGGACCTCCACCACGGTGCCGTCGGTGAGCGTGACCTCATACTCCACGCTCGGCATCGTCATCATCAGGTCCAGGTCGTACTCACGCTCCAGGCGCTCACGCACGATGTCCATGTGCAGCAGCCCGAGGAAGCCGCAGCGGAAGCCGAAGCCCAGCGCATCAGAGGTCTCCGGCTGCCAGGAGAGGGCCGCGTCGTTGAGCGTCAGCTTCTCCAGCGCGTCACGCAGATCCGGGTAGTCGTCCGAGTCGATCGGGTAGAGGCCGGAGAACACCATCGGTTTGACCTCGCGGTAGCCCGGAAGCGCCTCGGTCGCCGGCTTCCTGGGGCTGGTCAACGTGTCACCGACGCGCAGTGCCGTGACCTCCTTGAGACCGGTGATCACGTAGCCGACCTCTCCAGGACCCAGCGCCTTGGCCGAGGTCATCTGCGGGCTGAAGAAGCCGATGTCGTCGATCTCAGCATTCGTGCCCGCCTGCATCGCACGGATCGCGTCGCCCTTGCTGAAGGTTCCGTCGACCACTCGGATGTAGGCGATCACCCCCCGGTACTGGTCAAACTCAGAGTCGAAGATCAGTGCGCGCGGTGGTGCGTCGGGATCTCCACTGGGCGGGGGGACGCGCGCGATCAGCTCATCCAGCACCGCCGTCACGCCCTCCCCGGTCTTGGCGCTGATCCGCCGCACGTCCTCCGCCGGCTCGCCGATCAGGTCGGAGATCTCCTCGGCCACGCGCTCCGGCTCCGCTCCCGGCAGGTCAACCTTGTTCATGCAGGGGATCAACTCGAGCCCGGCCTCCACAGCCAGATACGTGTTGGCGACCGTCTGCGCCTCCACCCCCTGACTGGCGTCGACGACCAGCAGCGCGCCCTCGCAGGCCTCCAGCGAACGGGAGACCTCATAGGTGAAGTCCACGTGCCCCGGCGTGTCGATCAGGTGCAGCTGATAGGTCTCACCGTCCAGGCCGGAGGTGTAGAAGACCCGCACCGCCTGAGCCTTGATGGTGATCCCACGCTCACGCTCGAGCTCCATCGAATCGAGCAGCTGTGCCCGCATCGAGCGCGGATCGACCGTGTGCGTGAGCTCGAGGATGCGATCGGCCAACGTCGACTTGCCGTGGTCGATGTGGGCGATGATTGAGAAGTTGCGGATGTGTGCTTGGTCCACGGCTCACCAAGATTAGGAGGCGCGGCGCCGCTGCAGCTCATCGGTGAGCGCAAACAGCCCTTCGCGCCGCTGTTGCACGGAGAAATGCTCAAGCACGCGACGTCGGGCGACCTCCCCGAGGTCCAGATGCAGCGCCTCCCGCACCCCGACCGCAACGCTCCTGGGGTCGCCGTCGTCAAGCACCACGCCGGCGCTTCCCACCACCTCCGGCAACGCCCCCGCGCGGGTCACGACTGGTACGCAGCGGGCCAGCATCGCCTCCGCCACGGCGACGCCGAAACCCTCATGCCGTGAGGCCTGCACGTAGACCCGGGCCCGCTGTCGGAGCGCCGCCAGCTCCGCGTCCTCCAGCCAGCCTGCGAGCCGCAGGTTGTCTGGAGCGATCCGCTGGAGCTCAGCTCCCGCCTCCGGTGTGACCCGGCCGGCCAGCACAAAGTCAACCTCCGGAACCAGCGCCGCGGTCTGCGCGAACACACGGAGACCCTTACGATCGAGGTTCATCCGGTCAACGATGCCGACGGTCAGCGCGAGCGGACGCTCCGCCGTCTCGGGAGCTGCGGCATCGGCCTGATCTGGAATCCCGTGGTGGAGAACCCTGACCCGCTCTGGCGGGATCCCCGTGTTGCGGTGGATCTCCTCGCGTGAGTACTCGGAGTTGGTCATCAGGATGCCGGCGCGGCGCATGATGAACCTGCTCAGCGTGGCCCGTGGGCCCCCCAACTGGTAGCCGTAGCCGTACTCAGGCTCGGCGGCGGTGTCAAAGCCGCCAACGATCAACAGCGATGGCTTGCGCAGGAGCCAGGCGAGCGTGAACGGCAGGAATGTGTGCCACGACGCCCACCAGCCGACGATCACGTCGGCGCCCAGCACCGCTCTGAGGACCGTCCGCGGGTCGGAGAAGTGACCGGGCTGATAGAGCTCGTGCAGGTCAAAGCGCTCCTGCAGCAGCTGCTGATCGAGCTCGATGAAGCTCGCCCGGCGGCTCTTGACGAACAACAGACGCTGCATCGCCGGCTATGCGACGGCGCGCAGGTGTAGCTCGCCGCGCTCGGGCTTCGCAGCGGCGCCGGCGGCCACCGCCAGCGAGCCGCCGATCGCCAGGAGCATCCACGTGACCGGATCCTCCAGAAAATCGGCGTAGAGCATCGTGTGCGCCACCAGCGCCAGGAAGGCGGCAGCCACGGCGATCCGGTAGGGATCTCCGCGGGCGCCTCTGAACAGTGCCACCAGCGCCGTCAGCACCAGGGCGACGTAGACCGCCTCGCCGATCACCCCCTGCTCGACGGCCACGGTGACCGGGATGTTGTGCGACTCCGACACCGAGCGTGCCGCCTGCCTGAAGTGGATCGTGTACTCGCCCGAGAACGACCCTGAGCCGAAGCCCGCCAAGGGGCGGTCTGCGAACAACTGGATGCCACCCTTCAGCAGGCTCGCGCGGCCGCTGGTGGTCGT
>JAKAED010000002.1 GCA_021820105.1 Actinomycetes bacterium
CGACGCGGTCGCCCTTCAGAGGTCCGAGGATCTTGTGCGCGCGGCAGAGAGCCGGATATAGGTTCGTGCCGCCGCTGGGGAAGCTGCCGCCGTCGAGCAGCTCATAGGCCGAGTGCGCGTCCTCCGTCGGCTGCCGCACATCGGCCACGTCCTGATTCCAGAGAATGATGCCGATGCTGTAGAGGGTCTCAACGGCTTCATCAACGAAGCGCCGCGCACCGATGACGGCCTCCTGCAGGGCAGGTGTGCCGGACCGCGAGTCGTGCATGGAGCTGCTCACATCGAGCAGCAGCATGGCCGTGCCGCCGCGGAGGCGGCGCTGCATGGTCTTCAGGTAGAGGCCCGTCGGGATCTGCGTCAGACCAGCGGACTCGAATCTGCGCCGCGTCCAGTCGGCCACTCTAGCCCCGCACCGTGAGCACGCCGACACGGCTGGTCAGGTCCTCGACGTCGGCAGAGTCGACCACGCCCTCCATGAAGGCTTCAAGGGTCAGCTCGCGCCCGGAGATCGGCTCGCGGGCGATGACCGTCAGGCGACCGTCGATGGCCACCTTGATCGTCACCTCGATGACCGAGCCTGCGGGGAGCTCGCCGAGGCCCGTCAGCTCCCCGTCGAGCACGCGGTGGTTGTGGGCCAGCTCCTCGGAGGGGCTGGAGCCGGCCTGCTCATAGATCTGGATACGCACCGACTCCTGCTTGGGCAGGATCGTCCCAAAGCCCTTGGTCGTCTCCTCGGCGGGCAGCTCCGTGTTCGCGTGGATGAGATGGGCGACGAACTGGCGCTTGCCCTCCGGGTCGTGGCTGTCGTCGATGAGGAGGCCAACGGCACGCGGCAGGACGGGTGTGACCGTACCCGGGCCGCTGGACCCGTTCGACCCGTTGGCCGTCAGCAGGCCGCGATTCTGCGCCAGCGCAACTAACTGGGAAGTGCCAGCGATCTGGTGGGCGCGCAGGGCCGCGCCCTTGGCCACGGCCAGGTCCGGATCGACGAGGCGCGGCGTGATGTTGAGCAGCTTGTGCAGACCCGTGGCCAGTGCGGGAATGCGGCTGGAGCCGCCGACCATAATCACCTCGTCGATGCCTCCCACGCCCTTGGCCTTGGCCTTCTCCAGAACGCGCTCGATGATCTCCGTCGTCGCCGCGAAGAGGTCAAGGCAGGCATCCTCCAACTCGTCGCGCTTGAGCGTCACGGTGATTCGTCCAGCCGGAGAGTGGACGACCAGCTTTGACTCTTCGCGGCTGCTGAGCTGACGCTTGGCGCTCTCAACATCGCCCATGAGGGCACCGAGCTTGGCCTCGTCGTCCACGAACTCCTCGTAGTCGTCGCTCGGGATGAGGTCTTCGAGCTGCTGGAGCACGATGGCCTGCAGGCGCTCATCCACGTCGGCGCCGCCGAGCTTGGAGTGACCGTCCGTGGCGACGACGGTGACGTGGCCGTGCTCGACCTTGAGCACGGTCGTGTCGAAGGTGCCACCGCCGAGGTCATAGACGAGAACCGTGCGCGTTCCCGGCTTGGTCAGGCCGTAGTGGATGGCCGCCGCCACGGGCTCGTCCACGAGCTCCATGACATCGAGGCCGGCGATGCGCGCCGCCTGGGCCGTGGCCTCGCGCTCGCGCATGCCGAAGTAGGCGGGCACGGTGATGACGGCTCGCGCCTCGCCTTGCGGCTCGGCGGAGGCCACGAGCTGGCGCAGTATGAGGGCGGAGATGGACTCGGGCGTGTGGTCCTGGCCGCGAATGACCAGGGGGAACTCGGTGCCCATGTGACGCTTGATGAGGATGACCCCGTTCTCCGGGTCGATGGCTCCCAGGCGCTTGGCCTCGTCGCCGACGATGACGTCGCTGCCCGACTCGAAGTACACGGCCGATGGTGTGGTCTCCTCACCGACGGCGTTCGGGATGACAACGACCTCGCCCGAGTCGTCCACGGTGGCGACGACGGAGTTGGTCGTCCCGAGATCGATGCCGAGAATGGTGGCGCTCATGGCAGGTGCAGTCCGCTCCAAGAGTTGATCCAGTGGAAGGCTGTGTGAGTCAGGCTCACGAGGTGGTGGCCCGGGCCCCATCCGGCAAATCCCGCCGCGACGAAGAGCACGAGCAGCACCGTGATCAGGGAGATCACGAGCCGGCCGGCGAGGAAGGTGTAGGGGACGACGAGGCGCGCCGGATCGGCCAGGGCCTCGGCGCTGGGTGCTGTCTCGCTCATGCCTTGACCTCAGCTTCTGCCTCGGGTTTGGGGTTGATCTCTTCTTCGGATGGCAGCTTCACGCCCTCCTTGCGCAGCAGCCAACGGACGGGCGCTCCCGCGTCCGTCTCCGGCGCTGCCGTCTTGGCGGCCACGGAGGCGACGGCGAAGTAGCGCACCTCGGCGAACTCGTTTGGGGCAGCGAGGACGATGTTGTGCAGGCCGTTCTCCATCAGCCACTCGGAGATGGCCGAGGACTCGGTGGGGAAGTCGACGGCGCAGGAGTAGAGGACGTCGGTCTTGGAGATGACGACGGCGAGGCGTTGGTCCTTTGCCTTGACACCGCCGCCGCGCAGGCGCGTGACGACCTGCCCGTAAGCCGTCTCAGGATCCTTGCCCGCGGCCGTGTCCAGGTGCTCGGTGGCGGAGACAAAGCCCGAGACCTGGCTGCGAATGCCGCTCAGGGTGAAGGGGTCGACCACATAGACAAGGCCGTGGCCCGAATCCAGGAAAGACACTTGGTCGTAGTCGTCGGGACGGTTGTACAGCTCCCCGGCCGCGTCGAACATGTGCACGAGGCTGCCACTGTTGCCTGACCCGAGCCGGAAGCTGAGCGCCGTCGGGTGGGTCGGATCGGTCTTGACCGTGCGCGCCGCCGTGCGCATAGTCGCCATGGCCGTATCAGCGCGCTGCTGCGATTCCGTGTCGGGGAAGCTGACGGTGATGGCGTGCTTGGATCCGAGGTGGCGCATACTGTCCAACGCCGCGTAGAGGAAGCGCGTCTTGCCTGCGGCCACGTCTCCGAAGATCGGCAGGCGGATGTCGCGGACGGCGGCCGCGCCCTGGCGCAGCTGCTCCTCGCAGCGCTGGCACACGGCCGTCTCCCTCCAGGCGGCGCGCAAGGTCATAGTCGGCATGACCTCGCCGCACTCACAGCGGCGGTAGAAGATGCCGAGGCGGCTCGGCCGCACGTCACGGTGGAGCCGCCCGCAGCCGTCGCACCGGTAGGCCGGGCGCTTGCTGACGTAGAAGCACGCGGGGCAGGAGGCCGAGGTCTTGCGCCCCATGGACCAGGCAGCCTCAAGGCCGCGCAGCGCCCAGACGGTGAGCAGGTAGCCGGGCCAGACGAGGAGGATCACGACATAGGCGACGGCCTCGAAGAGAATGTTGCAGAGGGCCATGAAGATGATCGCGACGAGCGTCGGGATGCACAGCAGCGGCGAGAACAACATGAACCACTTGCGCCACTTGCTGAACTTGCGATGGGGACTCGACGACGTTGAGTCGGTGATGCGGAAGGTGTCGCCGATGAGTAGCCCCACGAGCCACTGCGTGACCTTGTCGCGGCGCGTCTCGAAGACATCCTGCTTGTCCGCGAAGACCTGACGACGGAAGTACCACGGCCAGGCCACGTCAGGGCCGAAGTCCCCCTTCTTATCGCCCGCCTTCTCGCGCTCGTTCTTGAAGGTCTGCGGCGTGACGAGGATCGACGTGGAACGCGTCATACGGACCAGCAGCCCGACGAACAGAACGAAGCCGACGATCATGCCCGCCCCGATCTCCCCGAGTACGACACTGATGACGATGTGGAACCACTCCTGGTAGCGGATGGGCATGGTCAGTTCTCTTCCTCTGAGCGGCCGCGTTTCGGGCGGATGATGGGCAGCGGCTCCGTGACGCGGAAGGTGGAACTCAGCTTGTGGCGCAACCCTCGGCCCTGACGACCGATGAAATCCTCGAACTCTCCCGGCTCGCCGCCGACCTGAAGCTCGATGGTTCTGAGCCAAGCCGCGTGCTTCTGCTCATCGAGACCGGCACCGTATTCCGCGATCTGCGAGCTGATGTAGTCGCGTTCCCAGCCCGACAGGCCGTGATCGTTCACCCCACACCACTGGTATCCGCGCGCTGCTGCTTCCGGGCCTTGCTCCCCTGGAAGCGCCTGAGCCCAGGTCTCGAGGAAGTCTCTATGCCAGTTGCTTGGCAAACGGTCGAGCATCGCCAGCCCCACAGCGGGGAGAGGATTGCCGATGGCAACGTCCACGAAGTCCGGCAGGCGGATACGAAGCACATTCGGATCCACGCGCCGGAGGTCACGTAGCCGCGTGATGTCGTCCTCAGACTTCACAGCCGTTGCCTCCGTCAGGAAGTCGGCAATGCGCTGGTCGGCCCGAAGCAGATCGTCGGTGAGCGTGCCCGGAGGAAGACGCCGCCACTCGTTGAGTCTCCAGATGGTGTCGAGGACAAGCTTGTCGGGCCGACGGGCTGCGTCGCGCACGGTCGTCCAGAGCAAGTCAGAAAACTCTGCTGCGGGCCACGCCAGGGGCGGCAGCAGGGTGTCGGCGAACACCATCGCCTCCTTTCCCGACAATGCGCGCCAAGCGACGAGTGCACGTTGAAGGTTGGCCAGGGCCTCGTAACCGTCATCGAGACCCGCAAGACCCTTAACGATGGGCTGGAGCTGTCTCATCTTGACCCGCTCGTTGGCGGTGGCACTGGCGGCGGCAAACAGCTCGCAGGCCAGGGGGCTGCTCGGATCCGTGTTGCGTTGCAGGAGGTAGATCCAGACTTGAGCGAGTAGAGGACGAACGCGGCTATAGCCGTCAGCGAACTCGGTCGGGCTGCTCAGCTGACTGGCCAAGTCCCGGATGAGGTTCTCTGAGAGGGCCCACCGTCCAGGGTCATAGCTCTCAGAAGGATGCGCGATCCAGTCGGCAATGAAGGCGTGCAGTCTTTCCTGCAAGGGCGCAAGCTTCAGGCGCACGCCGTGGCGCTCGGCCGTGCGCAGGAGCCGATCCACGGACCCTCCGTCCTCGGCACGCAAGATGGCGGAGCTGATCTCGCTCTCCGCGTCGCGCCGGGCTTCATCTCCCACGTCGACGGGCGAGAGTTCGTCGCTGCGCACGTTGAAGGCCGTAGGCGCGGCGGCAACCTCGGCCGTGAGCACGGCACGGCGCAGAGCGACCCGATCCACCCCCAGCCGCCCGCCGTCGGCTTGGCGCTCCATCCAAAGCAGTGTTGACGCATCGACCAGGTTCGATTCGATCAGCCGTGAGGCGATGGCCACTTCATACTCGGCAAGGTTCGGATCCTTCGGAGTCGTCAGCCAGCGCAGGAGGCGGCTCGGGTTCTTCGGCTCCTCGCCCTCGGCAACAACGGCCCAGGCCGTCTCATGGGCGTTGGCGGCTAGCGTCGCGTCGTGGCCGGCGAGCACATCGGCGAGATCCACGGCCTCGACCACGTCGTAGGCATCGTCGGCTTCAACGAGCCGGTCAACCCAGAAATCCGCCAGCGCCGTCGTCTCGAAGGGAGCCGAGGCGACTTCCGTGGCATCGATTACGAAGCGCGTGTTGGACGAGTCTTTCCTGATGGCCGGGTTCAGTTCCTTGGGGACGGCGATGATGCGCTGCCATGCCTGGTTGACGTTGTTGACGAAGACCTTGAAGGACAGGTCCAGCGCCACACGGATGGGCAGCAGGATGGTTGCAGCCGCGATCCAGCGCACAGCCTCCGCCGTGCTGTCGGCCAGGATGAGGACACTCAGGCCTTCCGGGTCACTGAGGATGCTGACGAGGCGCTTGAGGACCGCCGAGCGCCGCTCGTCCTCCTTAAGCCAGGCCTGCAGGTCGTCGTTGGTGAGCGGGCCGGGCTGGAGGAAACCGTCGAAGGGCGGGCACTCGACGCTGTCGAAGGGCTCGCCGCGCCAGACTTCGGATTCCAAGAGCTGCGCTGGGCGGATGGCTCCGTAGAGGTTCGTGTCGGTGGTCAGCAAGCAGTCGGCGAGATGGTTGCCGGAGCGCCCACCCGTCACCTCCTGGCCGAGGTAGCGACTTTGTGACGTGCCCCAGCCATCGCGGGCAGTGTGCGCGAGTCCGAGTGGGAAGTCTTCAACGGCGCGATCGCTGGTCAGCCACTGCGGTTGGCTGGCATACAACAGAGTCTCCACAGCCATACGCGAGAGAGCGGGCGTAACGCCACTGGACTGGGCCTGGATCTGGAATCCTGCGCCGCCACCGCGCCCTTGGCCGGCGCGGCAGTCCGTGTAGAGAAGCCGCTCGAACACTGATGTGCTCACTGCGCCTTGATCGTTCCCTCTTTGCTGAGGATCCAGAGGAGCGGATCCTCAACACGGTGGGGCTGGATGCCGCCGGGGGCCGTCGTCTCCTGCGCGTAGTCTGGCTCGGCGCCGAGCGCCGAGACCCCGAAGAAGCGGAAGTTGTCGAAGTTCAGCGACATGTGGATGTCGATGTCGCTGGCGTTCCAGTCGTGGAGCAGCGCTCGCATCTGCTCATGAACAGCCTGGCCATCGGCCTCCTGATAGATCGGTAGCCGACCGGGCGGATTCATGATCGAGTTGCCTCGATCCATCATCCGATAGAAGGCATCCATCTTCGTAAAGGCGACAGCCACGGGGAGCTTGATGCGCTTGTTGTTCTTGACCCCCAGCTCGACGCGCAGCATCTGCGTCACGTGCTCGATGACGTGCAGTGGCGTGCCGTCCGTGGACTGAATCGCCCGCTCGGGCAGATTGAGCTTGGCTCGCGCGCCCGGGATGGCGAAGGGGTCGAGCGCGATGATCAGGCTGTCGCAGGCGGCGATGTAGTCGAGGCTGTAGGTGTCTTCCAGGGAGTTCAGCTGCTCGCCGGCCGTGTCTAGAAACGAGAGGATCGTGGACTGCGGAACGGTCTTTCCGAACATGCGTGTCCTGGTGCTCTGCCACTCCAAGACGAGGGGGATACGGCGGTTGCCGGCGTTCGCCCAGTCGGTCTTGCTGGGCAGAGTCCCGCGCTCGAAGAGGGCATCCTCGCGGTGGGCTTTGTAGGCCTCCAGCCCGCCGAGGCCATCCGGGTTGTCGGTCGTGAGCTTGATGGCTGCCATGAACTGCTTGCCGATGGTTTCACGTAGCTGCTTGACGAGCACCGTCATGAGCACGGTCTTGCCGCTGCCCTTCGAGCCGATGAGACCGATCATCGGGCTGTCGGAGTCGACGAAGCCGATGGGCACGGCCGTGTGACAGGCCGGGCAAGCGCGCCGCTTGGCAACGCCGCCGCACTTTGGGCAGATGGGCTGCTTCCCGCGCTCCGTCGGAGCCGCAAATGTTGGGAAGCTCGGAGCGTGATTGCCTGTCATCTGGACGCGCAGCTCGTCTTCGCTCTTCTCACAGGGCTTCGACCCGTGGCCCGTGCACTGGTAGGCCAACTTCGACGTGTCGACCTTGCGGAAACAAAACGGGCAGGCAGCCTGCGGCATCTATCTATTCCTTCAGCTCTGTGATTGGCGGATGAACAAGGTGAGCGCCGCCACCGATGACGAAGCAACGCACCCAGTAGGGCTTGGTTATCGCTTTGGGCACGCTTGCTTTGTATTCGGCGGGTTTTCCCGGTGCCAGGTTGAGGCGCTCGTCGATGAGGACGAACTTGTCGTCGGCTGACGTGGGCATGACTTTCCCGGGCGATGCCACGACACGAACTTGGACCCCCGAGCATCCCCTGTCACTTAGAAATGTGACCTTCTTCGAGCGACCGCCAAAGCCGCCGATGCCCGAGGAAGCAACGTGGTAGCTGATCTCGGCATCAACCTCAGCGCCCACGGACAACTTCACCGCCGGTGAAGCGAACGAGCCGGCCTCCGTGTGGATCATGGCCCGGATCTCGACCTTGCAGGCCGAGTGGCCAAGAGGCACCCTCGCGCCGCCCTTGGACATGTAGTCGGCGCGCGTGATTTCGAAGATGTCCTGATCGTCGTCCCGCTGCCAATGCACCTCGGCGATCTGCGCGCTCGCGGGCCACTCCCAGGAGAGCGTCGCGTAGTTGCCGAAGATCGTCGCCAACGGATTGCGCACCGGATCGGTCACGCCGACGACAGTTGAAGCGCCGACGACGATCCCCGTTCCGCCGATGGAGACTGCGACGAGATGGTGAATGCCTGGCTCCAGGTCGGCCTCGATGGATAACTCGGAGCCGCCGTGGCTGCGGTTACCGGTCAGCTCACTCCCATAGCGGGTGACATCATCCTGGCCGATCCATGTCCCCGGCCCCCAGGGCGGTGGACCGCTGGAGTGCAAGATGCGCACGTCCGAGTGGTCCACGGGGTTCCAGGAGACACGCACTCGTGGATCGCCGCCGTTGGCCACCACGGGTCGCGCCTTCAGACGCTCCAACGGTTTAGCCGCCGACCTGGGGGTCTCGTCCACATGCGCGACCGACGAGCGCAGAACCTCGCCCGTCTGTGTGCGGTAGAGGGCGACGATCTCGATGTGCACGGGCACGCCCTCGGTAAGACCGGTCAGGCGGACGCTGTTGTGGTCGGCCTCAAGGCGCTCGGGAGACTGGCCAGCGCCTGTGCGGTGGACCTCGACCCCGGCACAGGCCGGATGCGCCGACCAATGCACGGTCATGTCGCTGGACCCCACTTCGGCCCCCACGTTGGCGACGGGCGGCAGCACGATGACCGAGTCACTGACGGCGCGCGAACTCGGGCGGCGCGGCGCTGTCGCGAAGACGCTGTAGTGCGTCGGATGGGCGACGGGCGAGTGCGCGTCGACGGCCGTCACCTGCTCTGTGCTCGCGACCTCATGGCCATCGGCGGGCGACAACGGAGGCCCGGACTCGGAGCGCTTGACCACGTAGGTCGTGCCTTCGCCATGGCCAGTGTTCGGCTGCCAGACGAGCTTGACCTGATCGTCGTCGCCGACGACGCGCAGTCCGGTCACGGGCGGGAGAGGCACAGAAGCGAGTAGATCTTCCGCATCGTCGAAGCTGATCTGCCGCACCTCAGTGACGAGCGACGCGGCGCGCACCTCGTTGCCGGAATCGACGGAGGAACGGATCTCCCCCGTCAGCGCGTCAAGACGGGCGCGAGCATCGCTGACGGCCGCGATGGCGGCCGCGCGCTGGTCGTTGTCCTCGGGGATGGCCTGAGCGAGCTGGCTCGCCTGAGCCAGGTTGCCTTCAGCCAGCAGCCGGTCCACCTGGGCCTTGCTGGCTGCTCCGCTGGAGCCACGCTCCTCGGCGAGCAACGCGGCAATAACGGCAGCATCGGAGCGCTCGACCTTGAGCGAGAGCATCTCGTCGAGCACGGCACTCGGCCCCTGGCTAGCCACTCCCTTGGCGAGGTCGACCAAATGCGCCAGGGCCAGATGCGCGAGGTCGATGTTTTCCTCGCCGGCTGACTTGAGGATGCCGAGAGCCTCGCGCTTGGCATCGTTGGTCACCCCTGGCGCCGTCTTCTGGGCGGCGTCGGAGCGCTCCTTGACGATGGGCAGGTCGAGGCGCAGGCTCCCGTCCGCGACGCTCCTGAAGCCGTCGAGGATGCGGAACTCGCCCGCCTCGGGGTGAAGCAACCCGGGAATGGTCTTGGCCCCGCAGACCTGGAGCTTGATCTCCAGCGTGTCGAATAGCTTGCCTTTGAGCGGCGATTCGGGCAGCGTCCGGGGCGCAACGACCTCAAGCCCCGCCTCGCGGGCGGCGTTGGCCACTTGCTGCGAGGTGACCCCGTTGGCATCGGCAACGGCGTCGACGGTGGCCTGACTTATAACACCGAGCTGGCTGTGAGCGGCCTTGAGCTGCTCGGCGAGCTTGCCCACGTTGTCGGCAGCCGCCTTCTGCTTGGCTGCCAGCTTCTCGGCCCACCACTTCTTCTGCAGCATCCCGTCGCCGGACTCGGCCTTGAAACGCTCGTCCTCGCTCTTGCAGATGCCAACCACGTCGGCGTAGCGCGTGCCCGGGCGGACGCTGTTCCAGTAGGCGCGCACGGCCTGCACCTGCTGACCAACCTCCGCTTCCGAGGCGTTCAGGTCGACGGCGTAGCGCTCCACCAGGTCGTCGCTTAATCCCCGCTTCGCGTTCTGCTTGCGGAGGTACTCGGTCTCGTATCTCTTCTTGTCAAACGACAATGTGGAGTCCCATCTCGCCGCCCTCGCTGCGCGCAACGCCGGCATCCTCGATGATTCGTGGCAAGGCTCCGAAGATGGCGGCCCCCTTGGCCACGGCCAGGTCCGGGTCTGAGAGCTTCGCGTCCCAGCCGAACTCGCGCTTGAGCGCCTCCGCGACCGCCGGCATCCTCGACGAGCCGCCGACTAGCAGGACATCGCTGATCTGCGCCTTGGCCTCCGGGTACTTCTCGTCGAGCGCCTCAAGCGCCAGGTGAGTGATCTCGATGGTCCGATCCAGAAGATGCTTGGTCATCTCCTCGAGCTGAGCACGTGTGATCTCCACCTTCACCGCCCGGCCGTTGTGGCGGACGATGACCTTGCGCGACTGCACCTGAGAGAGCTGCTGCTTGGCGTTTTCCGCCTGGTTCCAGATCTCCTGGATCGCGATGTCGTCGTCGCGGATCGAGTCATCGCCGAGCTGAGCGGTGACTTCGCTGAGGATGTGGTCGACGAGCGCCGCATCCCAGTCGCTACCACCCAGCCTGCGCTCGCCGTCCAGCGCAAGAATTCGCGCAGCGTCATCGCTGAACCGAACCACGGCGACATCGAACGTGCTGCCACCAAGGTCGTAGACGACGACGGTACGCCGGTCCTCGAAACCAATCCCGCAGGCGAGCGCGGCAGCGACCGGCTCAGAGATGAGTTCTATGACCTTGATGCCCGCGAGCTTGGCCGCTTCGTGGGTTCTCGCCTTCTCAAGCATTCCGAAGTAGGCGGGCACGGCGATGACGGCCCGCTCGACCGTGCGGCCGGTGTCAGCCTGGGCTCCCTGAATTAGGCGCCTGAGAATGAGCGCCGATAGAGCGGGAGCTGTGTACTCACGTCCGTAGAACTCAAGGACATAGTCCGTGTTGCCCAGCTCGCGGCGGATCAACGACACGACGCTGTCGGGCATAACAACAGCCATTTCCTTAGCCGGCACCCCGACGACGACGTGTGACTCGTCCTCGAAGTAGAGAACCGACGGCGTTGTGTCGTAGCCCAGTTCGTTGCGCGCAACGATCGGCCGGCCGTTGTCATCTATGTAGGCCACGGCCGCGTAGGTAGCACCAAGATCGATGCCGAAGCCCGAGCTGTCCTGCACCACCCACTGGTCGGCACCTAGAGCTGGCCTCGCCGGAATCGACAGCAGCCGTCGTTCCTTCTCAACCGCCGCCTCGGCGGCTGAGATGGCCTTCTGCACCTGGTCGTCGGCATCCAGCCGGGCCTGGAGGTTGGACAGCTCGCTGTCTAGCCGCTTGCGCTCCTCGCTGACGCGCACCGTGGCCGCAATGCGTCCGTCGCTTAGGCTGAGTCCGTGTGCCGCCCAGCGCGCCGCGCCCAGTTGCCCCTGCACCAACAGGTCGTCGACGCGACTGAGCTCCGAAGATTCTCCGGATTGGGTGGGCTGCTCAGACCACCAAGCCTTCTGGAGCATCTGTTCCCCGAACTCCGCTCTCAGGCGCTCATCGGCGCTCCGGCATAGGGCCGCGACATCGGCAAAGCGCGTGCCTGGCTTGAAGCCGTTCCAGTAGGCGCGCACATCGCGCACCTGCCGACCGACCTCAGCTTCGGAGGCGCTGAGGTCGATTGCGTAGCGGCTGATGATGTCATCCGTCAGTCCACGCTTCGCGTCCTGCTTGGCCAGGTAATCGCGTTGATATCGCTGTCTGTCGAACGCCATCGCCCCGTGACCTTCTGTCGCTTACGACATGACCGTCAGAACGGCCAGGCTGTCCTTGTCACGCTGCATGGTGTCGGCATCGAGGAACGAGATGCGCCCCTCGAACTTGACATCGCGTCCGCTCTTTGGCTCCCGGGCATGCACGCGCACGAGGCCGTCACCGTCGATGGTGAGCTGGACCTCAATCGGGGAGTGAGCGGGCAGGTTGAACTCGGACAGACCTTTGATGCGTTTGGCCTGGATAATGCGGTTCTCGGCGAGGGCGCGGCCAACGACTGTGCCCGCCTGCTCGTAGAGAGCGACCTCAATCTCGGGCGCGTTGGCGAAGGCGGTCATGGCCGTGATGGTCGCCGGCACCTTGAGGGGAATCTCCGTTCCGGCCGGGACGATGTGCTCGACGTAGAGCGGGGTCGGCCCCTTGCTCGGGTCGTCCCAACCATCGACGGTCGTGTCCGCGAGCGCAATACCCACGGCCTTGGGGAGCGAGCCGATGATCTCGCGCTCGCCCATCTTCTTCAGATCGTCCCTGTCGAGTCCGGTCTCCCTCTCTGCCCGGACCAGGGCGCTCTGGCTTTCCGCCTCAGTCTCAGCGAAGACCGGGGTGGACGGCTCACCCTGGGCGCCAGACGCGGTCTCGCCGTCCGAGTCCTGCCACTCGACGATCTTGCCCCACTGGGCAGCGGCGTAGAGCGCTGCACCCTTGGCCACGGCCAGATCCGGATCCGAGAGCTTCGCGTCCCAGCCGAACTCGCGCTTGAGCGCCTCCGCCACCGCCGGCATCCTCGACGAGCCGCCGACTAGCAGGACATCGCTGATCTGCGCCTTGGCCTCCGGGTACTTCTCGTCGAGCGCGTCAAGCGCCAGGTGAGTGATCTCGATGGTCCGATCCAGAAGATGCTTGGTCATCTCCTCGAACTGGGCACGGGTGATCTCAAACGTGGCCGCGCCGCCACTGTGGCGCACGATGACCTTGCGCGACTGCATCTGAGAGAGCTGCTGCTTGGCCTTTTCCGCCTGGTTCCAGATCTCCTGGATCGCCATGTCGTCGTCGCGGATCGAGTCATCGCCGAGCTGGGCGGTCACCTCGCCGACGATGTGGTCCACGAGGGCGCTGTCCCAATCTGCCCCGCCGAGGAGGTGGTCGCCCTTGACGGCGAGGACGCGAATCTCATCGGTGCCGAGGCGGATGACGGTTACGTCGAAGGTGCCGCCGCCGAGGTCGTAGACGAGGATCGTCTTGGTCTCGGAGTCGGTGCCGAGGCCGTAGGAGAGCGCCGCCGCGACCGGTTCGGGGACGATGCCGATGACCTGGATGCCAGCCAGCTCGCCCGCCTCGCGCGTGGCCGCCTTCTCCAACATGCCGAAGTAGGCGGGCACCGTGATGACGGCCTGCGCCAGCTTGCGACCCGAGTCGGCCTCCGCGCCCCGGGAGACCTCCTTGAGGATGAGTGATGAGAGAGCCGGAGCGGAGTACTCGCGCCCGAAGAACTCACGCACGTACCCCTCGTTGCCCATCTCGCGCTTGATCAACGAGATAACGCTGTCTGGAGCGATCTTCGCCGTCTCCTTGGCGGTCTCACCGACGACGACGTTGGTCTCGTTCTCGAAGTAGATGACCGACGGAGTGGTCTCGTTCCCGAGGGCGTTGCGCGCGATCACGGGCTTTCCCGCCTCGTCGATAAAGGAGACAGCGGAATAGGTGGTCCCGAGGTCGATCCCAAACACTCCCTGCTTAGCCTCTTCACTCATGGTCCAGCGCCTTTCCTCAATCGTTACAGCAACGGTCAGTAGCGGTCAGCGGTGAACCACTGACCGGGCGAGCCCTGCCAACGTACGTCACGGAATGTCTCCCGCTGCCGGCTCGCTCGGCTCGGAAAGGGTGACTGCATCGGAAGTCGTGGACGACGCACTTGGCTCAGGCTCGGTCTCGACTGCCAGCGGTGTCTCGACCGCCCCTTCGGCGCTCGCGGAGGCCGACTCGTCCAGGACGAACACTGTTACGCGCGCAGCCGCGATTACATTCTCGCCCTCGATGTCTCGGTAGCCGGGCGAGAGCACCGTCGCAACTTTGCCCGTGAGATCCGGGTCGGCCGTCGGGGTCTTGCCAGACGCGCGGTGCACTCGTGCCTCGTAGGCATCGCCCGTGTCAGGTGCGTAGCTGGCGATTCCATTGTCTTCTAGCGCCAGCTCAAGCGAGGCGGCGAAGCTGCGCAGTAACTCTACGGCCTTGCTGGGGTCGAAGGGCTCAGGCAGCATCTCGGCTTGGCGCAGAATGTCGTCACGCACTCGGCAGACTTCGCTGACCAAAGGCCGCAACACCGACCGGCGCTCACCACGACGCAAACGTTCCAGTTCGGCGTGCATGGAGTCGATGACTCCCTCGCGTTGCGAAGCTCGCGTGTTGAATTTCTCGGTCTCGTCGAGGATCCGCGAAAGTTGCTCCTGCACAGCACCGAGCGGATCGGTAACCGCTGCCTCGGTCTCCCTTGCTGCTCCATCTTCGAGCGAACTCGCGGTCGTGTCCGGAGCCACTGGCTCGTCGGGCTCTGTTGCCTCGCAGCTGACGCGCGGCTCCACCTCATGCTCAGGAGACAGCGAGTCGCCCGTCGCCGAGACTGCGACAACACCACCGCTGAAATCGGCAGCCGCAGCGTCGCCGACCAAAACCTCGCCGCTCAGATGCTCAGCCATCTGGCCTGTGCGCGATTCCTTGCCGAGTGACGGATCGAACTCAATCTCGTCGAACTCAACCAACCGTACGCAACCCCATGCTAGAGCTGGTATCGCCCGACCCTGCGACATGCGCACCGCACTCAGCGAAGCGGCCGCCCGGTAAGTCCGCTCCGTGCGCCGACATTCCACGGCTTCGCAGGCGGGCACGTAAGCCAGCTTGTTTCGCAGAGGCAGTAGCCACGCACCCTGACCGGTCCATAATCGGATTATTCACCTTTTGGGAGTGCACTTGCCGTCCTATCCGAGCAATTAACACCTAGGTGGCTGGATTGCCATGGGCGACCCGTCTAGGTTCGAGCCGCCCAAATGATGGGGCGGTCAATACGTATCGCGACCGCCGGAGCACTCAGATGCACTCGCAGAGCTGGCGACCCCATTTGGCACGAAGTGGACCGGTGGAAGCAGAACAGGACGGCGGTCGAGCATGCGCTCCGATGGATCACCACAATCATCTGCGACTCGCTGTAGCGGCTGTCAGCCGCCGAACATAAGGTCCACAGTCGGGTATTGGCAGCGCTGCTGACTCCTTCGCGGTCGCGTTCACCGAACCGATCGACTGTTATGAACATGGGGCCCGGCTACGCGGAGGCGACCCGTGAGCAGGCGCCCCGGGTCTTTACCCAACTCCGGCGGCTTGAGTGTCTCGAGCACGGCCTGCGGGTCGAGCCGTTCCCTATGGTCGGACGATGCCAGGCGCCACCGGCGCTACTTGCTAGCGACAACGCGGGCGGCATCAAGGCGGGCTCGCAGTAGGGCGTGGTGGACCTTGCTCTCTGCAGCGAGAAGCTGTGCTGTCGACTTCTGCTGTATCTGCCAATCCACGGCGGTGCTGACCCAGTGGTCTAGGTCGGTCGTCAGGCTGCCCATGTCGTCACGCCACGTACTGATCGCTGTTGGCTCATTGGCGGCGGTGTAGAAGTGATTAGCTCTTGCAAACGCGGTGAGGTAGGTAACGTCGCGCTCAACCTTGGAGGTCATCCGGTACCTGCTGAACCGACTAGCAGCAGAGTTCTTGTCCTTGAACGCCGCGAGTCCGGCCGACGCAGACGCGTACTGTGTTGTTCCTAGGGCTTGTTTGCCCTGGGTGAACAGCTGCGCGTAGTGGTCGACGCTGCCTGTGAGGATCCTGCGGACTTTCGCTTTCGCTGTTGCGCTAACCACCGGAACCCTCGGCAGCTTGAATGCAGGACCGGTCCAAGAACCGTGCGGGCAGCCTGGTCCAGCGGGGCTGCACGTGCGCGTGATCTTCGTCTTCACGCCATGGAGGGCGAAGGTAGTCCCGCTTGACGATCGAATCGACACCGCGAACCGGCTCGCCGTGCCTGACGCTCGCAGCGACTGTATCCCGCGGAGGTGGTGGTCAACGTTGCCCAGTGTTACGGGTGTCTCGAGCACGTAACTGTGGTAGGCCTGATAGTCCGACGCAATGAGCTTGAGAGCTTGGCCGAGTAGCGCTTTCGCGTCTGCATCAGCGCTCGCGACGCTAGTGGTCGTCATGGCGAGCTTCCTGCTGGTGTTCTTGAGCTTCTGCTTCGGATTGCTGGCGATTACTGCTCCGATGAGGGCCACAAGCAGCAGCGCTGTGACGACTTGTGCCCAGCGCGGCCAACCCCTGAAGGTCCGCCACGGATGCCGGTACCAAGCCCAAATACTCCTCATCAGAACTCACACTACCCGGCAACGACACTGCTGCCAATCGCTCTAGGTGTAATCCCAGTCACCAAGATGTCTGCCGCCAGACCAACGACAGAGCCATTGCCGGGGGCCACGCAGGTCCCACCGCGCGTGACTCATTGTCCGAGGCGACGGATGTGCTGAATTCGATGTCTGGCAAAGGTCCGCAGCTCTACGATTTCGCCGACCTCCGCGGCCAACGCTGCCCAGACTTCGAGCGCGTTCCCATACTGGCCGCTCGCCTCAAGTAACCTGGCGAGCTTGAATTCGTCAAATGGCAAGTCCATGGGCTCCAGCCGAGTCCGGGCCAACTGTTCAACTGCCAGTCGGTAAGCGTTCTCGGCGTAAGCCGAGCGACCGTCCGCTCGGAGCAGATCACCGAGCGCACAGGCTCCTCGCGCCACAACCATTGGTGGCCCCAGTGTGAGCATCTCGACAACCAGACGTTCCAGTTCGACGCGCCGGTCAAGCCGTTTGAGCACTTCGATCCCTGCGACGTACAGCGACTCGAGCAGTTCAGTATTGGCCTGAGCCCAGTCGGCTAAAAGCTTCTCGGCCCATGCTATTCCCGCCAACCGGTCCTGCGGCAGTACAACCCTTCGACCGCAAACATCGATCCGGAAGTCGTCAGCATCGAATAGTTGAAGCTGCGCGGAATTAACCACCTGCTCTGTGAGAATCGGCTCGAACAGGCGCGCGCGCAGCACAGCCTCGATCCCGAACTCGAGCAACCCCAGCGCTAACTTCGGTGCGCCTCTCTCGACCATCAGGGTCGCGAGCAGGCGGCACGCATCGCCGACGGGAGAAGTAATCTTTGCGCCGAGGATCCCATGCAGAGCATGCTCTATCGCCTCGTCGGGCGCCTTGTCGCGTACTAGGCCACTTATGATCGCTCGGACTGGATGATCGGCACGGGCGCGTTCGTCGACGATCACATCCCACAACAGTTCTGCAGCCTCCTCTTGCCCATGCGCCAGCAGACCCTCGGCCCTAAACACCACGTTTGTCGCTGCGGATTGATCTCGCAGCCATCGGAGCTCCTCCCAGTGATGACTGCTGAGCGTCACCGCTCCTACCTTACCGACGTCGTGTGCGGCCTGTAATCAGGTCGGGCGCATTGACTTGTCATCTCGTTTCCATTCGAAGATCTTCGTCGCGCGGGTGGTCAGAGTTAGTGGCTTACCACCACGCGCGGTAACTGTCACATCGCGGTGCCTGAAACGGGTTCTGTGGTGAACCTCGCCGCCACGGGGCCCAGAGGCGGTTGCCAGCCGCCGGTGTGAGCGCGAGAATCACGACGTGATCACCAAACCATCGATCGAGGTTCATCCGTCGGGTGAGTATCTGGTGTGACCGCGGCTGGGGACAGGGAGCCCCGCGCCGGGAATGAGCGTCGCCGCCGGATGCTCGTCCGACCATGTTTGGACGCGGCTCACGCTCTCAGACACCCGCAGCTCGCACGAGGAGAGTTCCTGCCCGAGCGCGCGAATGTTCGCGACCGAAAGCGGGACGCGCACCGCGTCATCCAACGCCACAACCGCGCCGCCAAGCCACGACACGTCCCCCGCCTGACCCCACTCCGGTGCCAGCTCCAGAAACGGCGCACCGGATCTCACGACGATATCGGCCAGCGCGCCCCACGAAGGAGCCCGCTCCAACCAGGACAGCACCTCAGAGGTCGCGGCGACCCGACGGATCAGCGCCCGCAACTGATGCGCCGCTCGCGGGATCATCGGCAGCATCCACCGACGGCTCTGGCTATCAACCAGGCGCGCACCAGGCAACCGCGCGAACGTGATCCGGAGCTCGCCGCGTATCTGAGCGGCGGTGCACCCAGGCTGGTCGTCGGGGTGATCTGGGATCGTGGGATCGAGCGGGCGTTTGTCGC
This sequence comes from Actinomycetes bacterium, assembly GCA_021820105.1. Classification (GTDB taxonomy): domain Bacteria; phylum Actinomycetota; class Thermoleophilia; order Solirubrobacterales; family Solirubrobacteraceae; genus Palsa-465. The sequence continues at coordinate 18,074 of JAKAED010000002.1, forward strand.
CCATGCGATGCGCCTGATCCGCGAAGAGTTCAACTCGATGTGGAGCCGGCATATTCCTGCTGGGGCGTGGCCGGCGGAATTGCTTGCAACGCTCGTTCACCACCTCGGGGTGAGCTATTCCGGTTCGGCTACCGAACTTGTCGAGCAGGCGCCCAAAACCGCGGAGAGCACAGCTTTGGCGCGTGAGCGATCCGCTGCTGTGGTGTCCGACATGGTCGTTCCCGGCCTGGGGGCCGAGCTCATGCCCTACCAGTCCGCCGGGGTTGAGTACGTTCTGCAGCGACGGCGTGTGATCCTGGCGGATGAGCGGGGGCTTGGGAAGACCGCGCAGGCGCTGGCGCCAATACTGGCCGACAACGCGTTTCCGGGGATTATCGTCTGCCCCCTATCTGAAACTGCACTGGCTGGGCGAGGCCCAGCGGTGGCTGCCGTCACGTGGGGCGCGGGTGATCGACGACACCCGAACCGACGTCCACGACGCCGACCTCTACATCGTCAGCGAAACAGCACTCCAACACGTGCTCCCGCAGCTCGCACACCTCGATCTGCGGGCAGCTGTAGGAGCGCAATTCGATCAGTGAGCGCACCCGTCAGACAGCGGCCCGAGGATCATGGTGGGTGGCCGGCCGTCGGGCCGGCCACCAACGCTGTCCGCGGCTAGCGCGCGAGCGCGTCAGCCCGGTTCACCCGCCGGCGCGGGGACAGCTCCTCCATCGCCTCCCCCACCGCCTTGCGGACGAAGCGGGCGAGATCCCCGTGCGGCTGCCTCGGGCCTGGCCGCCAAACGCCGTCGGTGCCGCGAACGAGCACCACGGCCAGCCGCTCACGCCGACCGTCGGAGTGCACACGGAAAGTGAACTCCACGCACGCCGCCGTCGGATCGCGGTGATCCTCTGAGTACATCAGGTACCTCCTGTGTTTGGTTATCAACGCACCGCCCAGCCGACATCAGTCGGTGGGAGCGGTAACGCGATGAGGAGGTACTGCGGTTGTGACTTTAGCACTCGGGCGGCCGCGGTCATTCACATGTCCTGTGTCCTGTGTCCGTGCACTAACAGGGTGATGCCGGCTGCAACCTTTCACGGCCGGTGTCCGGATGAGCTGTCGCAGACGGAGTCCCAGGCGAGCCGCCGATAGCGGGGGCCGGGACTCCGCGATCGCGGCCTCATGGAGCGTCGCCGGTGGTCACGCGAACGCCGGTGGCAGCAGCAGTTGCAGCGAGAGCAGCCAGCAGGCCGTCAGGAACCCCCCGCCGAGCGCGATCCGGCGAACGGCGGTCAGCTCTGTCGGGTTGGTCGGCGGGCGGACGATCTGTTAGACGAGCACGGCGGGGAATTATCAGGTTGACGGCCGCCGCGAGGATCCACACCAACAATGCATGACGCCGACGCGCTTACCGCTGCGTCGCGTGAGATTGCCGCACTGGAGATCAGAACTCGCCGGCCGCAACCTCCAATCGCGAGGTTCGGGATCCATCGCCACTCGCTCACAACGTCGCTGCTGGCCCACTGCGGCTGGCGGAACCTGTCAAGCTGAGTGAGACAGTTGGTCGTCGAATTTAGTGCTTCCCGTCGACCTTGTGTGCGGGGCACACCGTCATCCCGCCGATCGTGTAGCCGAGTGCCCGAATGCTTGGCGCTCGGGCTCCGTGATCGCACTGAGAAACTCCCGCATGGACTCCCACCGTGTGAAGCTGGGGATGACCGAGTCGCTCGAGAGGATGAACTCACCGAGAGCCGATCGATGATGCAGGTACGCACCCGGCGTCGAGGTAGCCAGTTGGAACATCCTTCCGTCGGGCAGCACCTTGCTCCACAGCAGCTGGTGGGACGCGCGAAGCGTCGGGCTGTGGGAGTCGGGGTCGCGGCCGCCCGCATCCGCAGAAGTCAAAGCTCGTAAGGATCACGTCTCGGAGGAGCCAGCGATATCTCGCCACCGGCTCGAGCCCGGGCTGATGACAGAAAGCGCGGCCTGCGCGAGCCAAGAGTGCCGGAGCACGCACGACGCGCGCGTTGAGCAATGGCTGGTGCTGCCGGACTCCCGCTCGAACCGCCTGAACGCAACCGCGGCCACCGCTGCCGCAGCAGAACCAGCGCCTCATGCACCTCAAAGTTCAGATCCACGAGGGCGAATTGGTAGCAGATTGGTATCAAGGGGAGCCGATTTCGCCCGCACCCAAGAACGCGAAAAGGCCCGGATTTCCGGGCCTTTTCTGAGATAGCGGGGGCAGGATTCGAACCTGCGACCTTCGGGTTATGAGCCCGACGAGCTACCAGACTGCTCCACCCCGCGGTGGACTCTTAGTGATAGCAGATCGGAACGGGCGTCCGAGGACGGGAGCGCGTCCGGCCAGCGGCGCTAACGGCAGACGAGCCCGGGATCAGTGGGCAGCCTGCACGAGTTGACGCTCGAAGACCCAGACGGTGGCGGCGGTGCGGGTGCGGGCGCCGGTCTTGTCGAAGATGTGCTGGACGTGGTGACGTTCGCCTTCTCATGCAACGGCTCGCCGCGGTACGGGTCGGTCTCGATTGGGGTGAGTGGCCGCATTTGCAACCTTGTTATGCTCTGGTGCATAATGCTGGCATGCATAAAGCCCCGCAGACGAACCCGTTCACGTTCGGCGACCTGGCGCTCGACGAAGCGTTCACGGACCGCGAGGAGGAGCTTCAGGAGCTCGCATCCGATATGGCCAACGGGCAGAACGTGCTCGTCTACGCGCCGCGCCGGTACGGGAAGTCATCGCTGATCCTCAGGGCCGCGCAGGAGGCGCTGCAGCGCAAGGCGCTCGTCGCCTACTGCGACCTGATGAAGACACCGACCAAGGAGCGGTTCGCAGCGGCGCTTGCCAAGACCATCTACGCGGACATCGCCTCGCCGATGGGTCAGGCGTTTGAGCGGGCAGCGGAGCTCTTCCGCGGGTTGCGGATCCTCCCGACGATGGAGGTGGATCCGGCGGATGGCTCGTTGCGCTTCAGCTTTCAGGCGGGACGCCGGCGCAGCGACATTGACGAGACGATCGAGCGGCTGCTCGAACTGTTCGGCGAACTGGCAGTCGAGCGCCGCCGGCGCGTCGTCGCCATCTTCGACGAGTTCCAGGAGATCATCGCGCTGGACCCGAAGTTCCCGAACCTCATGCGGGCGGTCTTCCAGGCCCAGCCGGAGGTGAGCCACGTCTACCTGGGCAGCAAACGCCACGTCCTGGAGCGGATCTTCAACGACCGCAACGAGCCGTTCTGGCGCAGCGCCAAGCAGCTGGAGATCGGAATGATTCCGGCCCTGCGGTTCGCGCCGTTCCTGAAGGAGCGGTTCGCAGAATCGGGGAAGTCGATCTCAGCAGATGCACTCGACCACCTCCTCAACCTGAGCGGCGGCCACCCGTATGGCACTCAGGAGCTCGCCTACTTCGTGTGGGAGCTCGTCGAGCCCGGCGGCAAGGCCACACTCGACACCGTCGATACCGCCCTGTCGCGCGTCCTGCGATCCGAGCACAACCACTTCGCCCAGCTCTGGGATGACGCCCCGCGCACGCAGCGTCAGCTGATGCTCGCCCTGGCAGAGGAGCCAACTGCGGCGATCTACTCCGCCGCGTATCACGAGAGCCACGAGCTCCCCAGCAACCCCACCCTCCAGACCGCGCTGCGGAGCCTCATCGACAAGGACGTCGTGAGCCGGGACGCCGAGGGGTGCTACCGCGTCATCGAGCCGTTCCTTGGACCATGGTTGCTGCGCAGCCAGATGGGCTACGGGATGCAGGGCCTCGTTGAGCGCCAACCAACAGGCTCGTTGGTTGACAACCAACAGAGTTCGTAGGATCGGCGGAGTCGTGCTTGCTATGCGCGCTTACATTATGTCTTACTGCATAAGGGTGCGGTAGCAGCACGCAGCGGTGGCCAGCTGGGACCTCCAGCAGATCAGGCTGCGGTGTAGTTGTCACAGAGTCGGCACAAACCTGTCTTGTTTCGTAACAGGGGCCGGCCGCATTCTGCACGCATGGCACCAATCGATCAGAAACAGCTTGCTGAGCGCCGAATGCTGGCGCTGTTGGAGGACAGCGGGCTGCCGCTGCCAGACGAGGTGGAATACGGGACCCATTGCGTCCGCTTCCTCTGGCTCGATCGCAAGGTTGCCGTGGTGGTTGACCTTGACGAGGAGTTCGGCGAGTCAGACGCCAACGGCGGCCATACGCGAGAGGGCATCACGGCGTGAGCATGGACGCCCCGGCACGCTCGCAACCCTCCCCTCCCCCGGACGGGTCAGCAGCCGCCGCCGGAGGTGGCGGCTGCTGCGCTCGCCGCGCTCCGACCCGGATCATCAGCCGGGAGCGAGCAGTGGCAGTAGCGGTACTCCTCCCGGAAGCCGAGGCTCTGATAGAGCGCCACACCGGCGGCGTTCTCACTGAATACCTGCAGGTAGGTGAGCGGCGCCGCGTGCTGGGCGAGCATCGAGCGGATCAGCCGCTTGCCAAGGCCCTGGCGGCGGTGATCCGGGGAGACCGCGATGCAGAACAGCCCGACGATCCCGTCAAGCTCGACGGTGATGCCCACGGCGCGCTTCTCCGCATGGGCGAAGCGAGCGATGCCGGCCATCTGGGTGAAGACGGTCTGCACGTGCTGCTCAACGTCAGGGCGGTGCTCGCAATGCTCCCAGGCCTCAAGCCAGGCCGGTGTCGCATGGTCGGAGACGGTGAGCTCCAGCTCCTGACCACCGCCGGCGGCGATGGCCTGCGTGTCTCCGGTCATCACAAGTACGGACTGATGGATGTTCCAGCGCCGCGCGGCGAGCTCATCAAGCAGCGGCACATGCAGCTCCAGGGGGCTGACCTGGATCCCGCCGTCGATCGCATGAGCGGCCGCGAACTGGGCCACGCGCTCAAGCGCGGCGGGGATCTCGCCCCGACTCAGCGGACGCAACGGCGTCAATGCGTGATTGGAGCGGCCGCGGGCGGGCAGCCCCGGGGTGGCCCGCAGCACCCAGCCGTCCGGCGTGGTTTGGACCACGGTCGCGGGCCAGGCGTGGATGCTGTGCGTCTCAATCGCCGCGATCCGCTCAAGCCCTGGCGCCGGCGAGAGCTGGATTTTGGACTCAGAGGCGAGCTCGGTCACGCGTGGTTGGCCTGGAGCACCGCATCGAGCAGGCCTGGGAAGCGCTGCTGGAGCTCGTCGACCCTGAGGCTGTTGAAGCGGCACTTGCCGTCAACGCGCTGGGCGACAACACCCGCCTCACGCAGGACGCGGAAATGATGAGAACAGGTGGACTTCCCGACCGGGAGCTCAAAACCGCTGCAGGTGCGCTCCCCGCCGTCCGCCAGCTGCGTGACGATCTGCAGCCGCACCGGGTCGCTGAGGGCATGCAGAACGGTCGCGAGGTCAAGGTCCTCAAGGGACTCGGGCACGAGCGGATCAGATGCGGCCGCCGCCCACTGCTCAACCTCGCTCTGAGCAAGGAGGTCAGCGTCACCGATCTCAGCCGCGGTGCCCGCGTCGCCAAGCGGTGGCAGGTCATCAACCGATCTCACGGATGCGACGGGCCGGTGCGTTTGATCGGCAAGCGCCATGCCCCGAGCATAGTACGAGAAACGTCGAACGATGTGGTACAGTTCGATCACTGTCGTACTGATGTCGACCACGCCGGTCGACATCAGCGTCGATACCCGCAGGACCCACACCGCCAACCGCTGCGGCGGGGTTCCGCAGACCCAGGAGAGGCACAGACGAACCTCGACCGGAGACAGCACGTGACCGAAGCGATCAAGAAGGCAACCGACAAGCACCTGACCGCCACGCTGGTTTTGGCGTGCCTCGCGCAGTTCATGGTCGTCCTGGACATGTCGGTGGTGAACGTGGCGCTGCCCGCCATGAAGCATTCACTCGGCTTCACGGAGAGCGGCCTGCAATGGGTGGTCAACGGTTACACGGTCACGTTCGCGGGCTTCCTGCTGCTCGGCGGGCGCGCTGCTGACCTGCTGGGGCGCCGCCGGGTCTTCGTCGTAGGGCTTGTGGTCTTTGCGATCTCATCGCTCGCGTGCGGCCTGGCCGATACCCGAACGCTCCTGATCGCCTCGCGACTCCTGCAGGGCCTGAGCGCCGCGGTGGTCGCGCCGGCCTCGCTGTCGATCATCACCAGCACCTTCACCGAGGGTCACGCTCGCCACCGGGCGGTCGGGATCTGGGGCGCGATGGGTGGCGCCGGCGGTGCCGCGGGGGTGCTGCTGGGAGGCATCATCACCGACGCGCTCAGCTGGCGCTGGATCTTCTTCGTCAACCTGCCGATCGGTCTGGCCACCGCTTTCTTCTCACAGCGCATGCTGCATGAGGGCCGCAACGAAGGTGCGACACGCAACTTTGACCTGTTCGGCGCGCTGACCGCGACACTGGGGCTGTCGGCCATCGTCTACGGGATCGCACGGACCGACAGCGCCGGGTGGGGCAGCACCGTCACGCTGCTGTCAATCGGGCTCGGCGTGGCGCTGCTGGGTGTCTTCATCTTCCATGAGGGCCGTTTCGCCAAGGCGCCGCTGGTGCCGCTGAGCCTGTTCCACTCGCGGCAGCTCTCCGCGGCGAACCTGATCATCGGGCTGCTCGGCGCCGCGATGTTCGCCATGTGGTTCTTCCTCTCCCTGTACCTGCAGGACGTCCGCGGCTACTCAGCGGTGAAAACCGGGCTGGTCTTCCTGCCAATGACGCTCTCGATCATGATCGGCTCGAACATCGCCTCACGGGTGACCGCGCGCTTCGGCGCCAAGCGGCTCTTGGTGATGGGTATGGGCGTGCTCGCCGTCAGCCTCGCGTGGCTGAGCGATATCACCGTGCACGGCAGTTATCTGGGTGAGATCCTGGTGCCGAGCGTGCTGGCCTCAGTCGCCTTCCCGTTCGCGTTCATCCCGGGCACCATCTGCGCGACCTCCGGCGTCAAGCCGCAGGAGGCGGGGCTCGCCTCAGCCGTTGCCAACACGGCCCGGCTGTTCGGCGGCGCGCTGGGCCTGGCGGTCCTCGCGACCATCGCCACGGCCCACTCAAACGCCGCGCTCAGGCATCCCACAGCCGCTGTCCACACCTTCAACCAGGCGCTGGTGAGCGGCTTCCAGGTCTCGTTCTGGGTGGCGGGCGGAATCGCCGCGCTGGGCCTGCTGGTGGCGATCTTTGGCATGCCGCAGACACGCCGCAATCAGGCCGGTGCACCACAGGGCGCCATCATCACCGAGATGTGAGCGACAATGCGCGGAATGGCGCGCATCTTCGTAACCCGCGAGCTGCCCGGTCCGGCGCTCACCAAGCTCAAGGAAACCCACGAGACGGTTGTCTGGCCTGGTGAGCTGCCCCCAAGCTACGCGGAGCTCTGCGCCCAGGCGGCGCAGTCAGACGCCCTGCTGACGCTGCTCACCGACCGGGTCGACGCAGAGCTGATTGCCGCCTCACCGAAGCTGCGCGTGATTGCCAACTACGCCGTCGGCTACGACAACATCGACGTGGACGCCGCCAGCGCCGCCGGGATACCTGTGGGCAACACGCCGGACGCGCTGACGGAGGCGACCGCGGACCTGACCTTTGCGCTGCTGATGGCCGCGGCCCGCCGGATCCCGGAGGCCGCGAGCTTCGCCCGCAATGGGCAGTGGCAGACCTGGGAGCCCGCCGCCTTCCTGGGCGCCGACGTGTACGGCGCCACCATCGGGATCATCGGCCTGGGCCGCATCGGCCAGGCCGTGGCACGCCGCGCCGCCGGCTTCGGGATGGAGGTGCTCACCACCGAAACGCGTGACCAGCACAACCTGGAGCACCTGCTGCGCCGCTCTGACTTCGTCTCCATCCACCTGCCGCTGACCGACGGCACGCGCGGGCTGATCGACGCCGATGCGCTGGCGCTGATGAAGCCCACCGCGATCCTGATCAATACCGCGCGCGGACCGATCGTCGACCGCGAGGCCCTGGCCCAGGCGCTGCACACCGGCCAGATCGCCGGGGCCGCGCTGGACGTCACCTCACCCGAGCCGCTGCCACCGGGCGACCCGCTCTGGCAGGCGCCGAACCTGCTGGTGGTGCCGCACATCGGCTCCGCCACCTGGTCAGCCCGTGAGCGCATGACGGAGATCGCGGTGGAGAACGTGCTGGCCGGCCTGGAGGGCAGGTCGCTGCCCTGCCAGGTGCCACAGCAGCTGTTTGACTGACCGTGCGCATCGCCGTCATCGATGTCGGGACCAACACGACCCGGCTCTACGTCGCCGAGGTCAACGATGGCGCCGTCACCGCAGAGCTCACCAGAGTCAGCCGGGTGACCCGCCTGGGGGCCGGCGTCGATGCCAGCGGACGGCTCGCAGAGGACGCGCTGGAGCGTGAGTACGCAGTCCTTGACGAATATCACTCACTGATCCAGGAGGACGGCCCCAAGCGGGCCGTGGCGCTGATGACAAGCGCCGTGCGCGACGCCGCCAACGGGCAGGAGTTTGCGGATGAGGTCGCCGACCACTACGGCCTGGAGGTGCACGTGATCTCCGGTGATGAGGAGGCGCAGCTCACCTACCGTGGCGCCACCGACCAACTGCCCCCCGACCCGGACGGCGCCCCGACGCTCGTCTTCGATATCGGCGGCGGCTCAACTGAGCTCGTGATCGGCCACGGCAGCCGCGTGGACTTCCACGTCTCCACGCAGACCGGAGTCGTGCGCCAGGCAGACCGCCACATCCACAGCGACCCCCCCACCCCCGCCGAACTGGAGGCCGTGGCAAGCGACGTGCGCGCGACCCTTCAGGCCGCCGTGCCCGAGCAGCTGCGAACGGGGCCGTCAGCGCGCCCGGGCCGGGCGCTGGGCGTGGCCGGCACACCCACCTCCATGGCGGCAATAGCGCAGCACCTGGAACGCTACGACCCAACCCGCGTGCACGGTTACCGGTTGACCGCCACAGAACGAGACGCGATCTTCACCCGGCTGCTGGCGCTCCCGCTTGAGCAGCGCAAACAGGTCACGGGCCTGCACCCTGACCGTGCGGTGGCGATCCTGCCGGGGATTGTGATCCTCACCGAGATCATGGATCTGTTCGCGCTGGAGGCGATCGAGGTCTCAGAGCACGACATCCTGCGCGGCGCGGCCCTGCACTTCGCGGGAAGCTGAGCGCAGCGGACCGCCTAAGCGCTGAGCGCTAGGACTGCGCCAGCCCGAGCCGGCCGGAGATGTCGGCGCACTCCGCGCACACCTCCTCCGGGACCAGCCCGACACGCATCAGCAGCGCAAAGGCCTTGCAGCCCAGGCAGTAACCGAAGAGCGACTCAAGCCCCGCCGCCGGGATGAACATCGCCAAGAAGACCGTGGCCAGGGAGTGGTCGCGGAGGACCAGGCCAAAGAGCAGTGCCAGGGAGGAGATCACCGTGCCCATCCCCTGCGCAAAGCGCTTGGGCGGCCCCGCCACCGGCACCTTCTCCCCCAGCCGCGGCGCAATCACGTTCATCGCCGTCCAGCCCAGCGGGCTCAGCTTCGGCCCGGTGAGCACCCGCGCCCAGAAGCCGTAGGCGAGCGGGATCGTCAGCCAGTACCAGCCGGTCACGAGGATCACGAGCACCTGCGCCAGCACGACCGCGGCCACTGTGCGGGCCGCCTTGTCGTTGACCGGATTCGGGAAGGAGAAGAAGCCGTTCACAACCAACAAGATTATCTCAACCGCAATGGTTCAGATGGCGGGTCGCCCGTGCCTCCGCGGCTCACAGCCCAAGCACGCCGCTCAGGCGAGATTCGACCGCCGCGGGTAGGCGACGCTCGGGTCGGTCAGCACGTTGATCAGCGCCGGTTTTCCGGAGGCCAGCGCGCGCTCAAAGGCCGGGCGCACCTCATCCGGTGAGCGCACCAGCTCACCGTGGCCGCCCATCACCTCCACCAGCTGGTCATAGCGCAGCTCGGGCTGCAGCTCGGCCACGACCGAGTAGCCGTAGACGAACTCCATCGGATGCTTCTCAAGCGCCCAGATGCCGTTGTTGCCCATCACGCCGATCACGGCCACGCGGTGGCGCACGAGCGTGTCCCACTCCATGGCGGAGAAGCCAAAGGCGCCGTCCCCCTGCAGCAGCACCACCTGGCGGTCTGGGTGCGCGAGCTTGGCCGCCAGCGCGTAGCCGGGCCCGGAGCCGAGGCACCCGAACGGCCCCGGATCAAGCCAGCAGCCCGGCTCGTAGGAGTCGACGAGCCGCCCGGCGAAGGAGACGAAGTCACCGCCGTCGCCGATGATGATCGCGTCGCGGTCAAGCAACGGCGCGAGCTCGCCGTAGATCCGCGCGGGATGCAGTGGCGAGCGCGGGTCGCTCAGGGACTCGCGCTCAGCCGCGCGAGCCTCGGACTCAACCGCCCGCAGCGATTCGAGCCAGGCGGCCCTCGCGCGGCCGATGCCAACCCCGTCCCCAGGCTCCTCCGCGGGCACAGCGCCGATCCCGCCGTCCGCCTCGGCCTCCAGCCGCAGCCCGTCAAGCACCGCCGGCAGCGCTCCGTAGAGCTCGGCCGCCGGCGCTCGCGGGGCCGTCCGCTGCGGCTCAGCCATGTCCACCATCACGACCGCCGTCTCCTCCCCAAAGACCGCGCCGAACCCCAGCCGGAAGTCAAGCGGCACGCCGATCACAAACGCCACGTCCGCGCTCTTGAGCGCCGCGCTGCGCGCACGTGAGAAGCACAGCTCGTGGTCCGCCGGCAGGCAGCCGCGCCCCATCCCGTTCAGGAAGACCGGGACCTGCAGCGCCTCCGCCAGCTCCCGCAGCGCAACCTCACCCCGTCCCCAGTAGAGCCCGCTGCCGGCCATCACCACCGGCCGCTCAGCACCGCGCAGCAGCGCCGCCGCCCGCGCAAGCTCGCGCGCATCAGGCTGGCGCGCGCGCCAGGCGGCGAGCTCCGCGCGCTGCGCCGGCGCCTCTGCGTCGACGGCCGGCGAGAAGACGTGATCAAGCGGGAAGTCCAGGAACACCGGGCCCGAGTGCGGCTGCAGGGCCACACCAATCGCCTCATCCACCAACTCCTGGAGCTCAGCCGCGGAGTCCGCGGTGGCGGCGAGCTTGACCAGCGGTCGCACGAACGGCACGTGGTCGATCTCCTGCAGCGACCCCTGCCCCCACCGCCAGGCGGGCGCACGCCCGCCGAGCATCAGCAGCGGTGAGCCGTTCTGCAGCGCCGAGCCGAGCGCGCTCATCCCATTGGTGACTCCGGGACCGGCGGTGAGCGCGCACACCCCCAGTTCGCGGGTGACCTTCGACCAGCCCTCGGCGGCAAACGCCGCCGTCTGCTCGTGGCGCACATCAATCAGATCGATGCCCTCCGCCCGGCAGCCGTCGTAGATTGAGAAGAGGTGCCCGCCTGACAGCGTGAACAGCTTGCTGACGCCGTGCGCCCGCAGCCGCCTGGCGATCAGCCGGCCGCCGTGAAGTTCCTCCGCACCCTCCATCAGAGGCTGCATCCTACCCCCCGCGTGGGGGGTAGCGCGGCCCTGTGACCCCGGCCGCACGGGCCGCGGGCGTAGGTTGTGAGCTGCCGAGCCAACCAGCGCTCACCGTCGTGGAAGGAGCACCAGCAGATGTCAATGCTCACCCAGCCGTCCCAGACCGCAGGCGCAACCGACCGCTTCCGCGCCCTGTGCGCGGAGCTTGAGGACTACGAGACGCTGCCCGAGCTCACGCCGAGCGGCCCGCGCACCCGCCTGATCACGGAGCAGAGCCACGAGGACACGCTCGCCGAGTCGATCCTCGCGGGGCTCACGCATCCCTGAGAGATGCTGCCGCGACCGGCCCCGCTGGGCCGGTCGCACACACTCCCCGACCAGACCGACGGGCGTGGCGCGTCAGCTGGGCTCAGCTGGCCGGGCGCTCGGGGGCGCTCAGCATCCCCAGCGCGGCGCTGAATGAGACGGCGGCGATCACCGCGTCGGAGCCATAGAAGAAGTGGCGGCCGATGCTGATCGCCGGCGGGCTCTTGACGCCGCGCGACAGCAGCCCGCGGCTGGTGGCGTCAAGCCGCAGGTCATAACCGCGATCGCGAGAGGCGGTCACGGCATCCTCAGGATCAAGACCGGCGGTGGCGGCGGCCTCCTCCAGCACCGGTGCGGCCGTGATGTCGAACCCTCCGCAGAAGGCCAGGCGCATCAACGCGAGTGTGAACTGCGCACCGCAGCCTGCGTCGGCGGCAAAGGCCGCCGCCCGCGCTGCACGGCGACTGTTCATCGGGAAGCGGTGCGGCTCCACCAGCGGCAGCTGCAGGATCTCAGCCTCATGCTCGGCGGCGCGCAGCCGCTCAGCAGCCAGGTGTTCACGGGCCTCGTCCGCGTCGCTCCCGAGGCCTTCAGAGAGCGGCCCGATCACGGGCACCCAGTCAACGGGGCCAAGTGCGCGCTCGACCCGCTCCGCGGTCAGGTAGGACAGCGGATCGTCCAGCGCGAAGAAGAAGCTTGCGTTCGAGGCGCTGGGGCGGGAGCGGTCTGCCAGCCGCTCTGACAGTTGGATGAGTTCGCCCATGCCCGAGCATTATCGGCAGCAAACCGCCCGAACCTTCGAGCAAATGACGCAGTTCTCATGGAAACCTGCGTTGACCGGCATCGTTTTGAGTGCAACTGGCTGGGTATCGCGAATAGCCAACAGCCAGTGCATTTCACAAATTCTTTCTGACAAGTGCTCGGCCTGCGTATTCTTATAAATGGTTAAGGGTTCGACCTCGTGGAGGCGCAAGATGCCGCAAGTCCCACCACCCAAACGGCATCCGTATGACCAGTGGTCACCGGATGCTCGCGCGCTGGATCTAGTTGGCGACAAGTGGACGTTGCTGATCGTCCGCGATCTGGCTGCGGGACCGAGGCGCTTCGTGGAGCTGCAGCGCGTGCTCCCGGGCATCTCGACCGAGCAGCTGCGTTCGCGGCTGAACCGCATGGTCGCCGACGGCATGCTGACCCGCAAGCGCTACCGAGAGGTACCGCCGCGGGTTGATTACGAGCTCACGCCCCGAGCGCAGGAGCTGATGCCTGTCCTTGCCGAGTTGGCACTGTGGGGCTACCGCTGGGCCTGGAGCAGGCCAAGGCCGGGTGAGCGGGTCGACATCGGCGCGATCATGCGACTGGTGCCCGGGCTGGTTTCCGGCGACGGGCACCAGGGTGAGATCCAGTGCACCATCACCGACGGCCATCGTGAAGGTGGTCCGCTGAACCTGACGGTCGTGATCGGCTCGGAGCAGAGCACCGTGGCCGAGGCTGAGAGCGAGGCGCCGGATGCTCGCATCAGCGGCAACACGCACGCCTGGACTGCGGCCTTCTCACCTGGCGGCGGCAGCGACGCGCTGACGATCGAGGGCGACCGCGAGTTGGCCGAGCACATGCTCAGCAGCCTTGCACGCACGGAATCTCACGACGCTGACGGCGCCGATCGGGCAGTGGCCTGAGCGGAGCTCTCGGGGGCGGGAGCGTAGCGGGACCGGGCGGCCCGGCAATACGCCGGGCAGCCTGACCAGTACCCGGGGCGGGGATCGAACCCGCAGTGCCCTTTCGGGCAGCGCTTTTTAAGAGCGCCGACTTTGCCAGTTTGTCTACCCGGGCAGGCCCTGTGCGCCGGGATCTTACCCGCGGCCGCAGCATCTTCCGTGCATGTTTTTGGTGTGTTCGGGAGATATTGGGTGTGGTTTATGACGGCTGACCGCAACTCTGCGGGTGCTAGGTTGTTGGAATCGGTCTGGAGGCGAAAGTGGAAGTTTCTGCACTCAGATACTCAGGTGGGGCCGGTCTGCATGCGCGTTCACCGCTGCTCAGACTCCAGTCGGATGAGCGCCTTGTGGGCGTCATCAGGCGCGGCAACCAGGCCGCCTTTGAGGTGCTCGTCTCCCGGTACCAGAGCAGGCTGCTGTCCTTCTGCCGACACATGCTCGGCTCGCGTGAGGACGCTGAGGACGTGCTGCAGGACGTCTTCACCGCGGCCTACAACGCGATGCTGGCAGACGACCGCCCAATCAACGTGCGGCCGTGGCTCTACCGGATCGCGCGCAACCGCTGCCTGAACCATCTGCGCCGCAACACCGCCGTCGGCGTGGACTCCATGGACGTCCACCTCTCCGAGCACGGCGCCAGCACCGCTGACAAGGTGCATGAGCGCGAGGAGTTCAGGTTGCTGCTGGGCGACATTCAGGACCTGCCTGAGACGCAGCGCACCGCCCTGGTGCTGCGCGAGCTCGATGCGCTCTCCTATGAGCAGATTGCTGAGGCGATGGAAACCTCCGTCTCCAGCGTGAAGTCGCTGCTCGTGCGCGCGCGCGTGTCACTGACCGAGGCAGCGGAGGCGCGTCTGTTGAGCTGCGACCAGGTTCGTGAGGAGCTGGCCGAGGTGGCGGAGGGCATCCGGCGCAAGATCAGCGCGCCGACCCGCCGGCACGTCAAGAACTGCAGTCGCTGCGAGCTCTTCCAGGGCGAGCTGCACCGCTCCAGCCGCGCGCTGTCTGCGCTGGCGCCGATCGGGCCGCTGGCGCTGCTGCATAAGCTGCTGTTCGCCCACACAATCACCCACTCCGCCGGCTCAGCCGGTGCGGCCGGTGCCGCCGGCGCGGCCGGATCAGCCGGCTCTGCGGGCGCCGCTGGCGCAACCGGTGCGGCCGGTGCTGCGGGCGCGGCCGGAGCCGCCGGTGCAGCCGGAGCTGCTGCCGGTACCGGATTTGGCGGCACCGGCCTGCTGACCGCCGGCGTCGGCGCGGTTGCCAGCAAGGCGGCAGCCGGAATCGCTGCAGCGGCGTTGGTCACGGCCGGCACCGTGGCCGTCTCACAGAACAACCATCAGGCGCATGGCCCGGCCGCCGGCGCGATCCTCTCCCACTCCATCAACTCAGGCCTGCAGAGCGCGATCGGCGCCGCTCCGCAGGTCGGCGCGGTGGCCGCCGGTCCCGGGCTGAGCACGCCGCTGCCAACCTTCAGCCACAGGAGCGTCAGGCCGGCCACCGCCGCCAAGGCTCCCACCACTGCCGCCGGCAACACCAACGCCGCCGCCACGTCCGCTTCCACTCAGGCGGTGCCGCCCACCACCTACCGGACGCCGCGGATGAACGCGATCGCCCTGAACGGCCCGACCGGTGCCTCAGCGACGCCGGAAGCGCCGGTGAGCACCACGGTGATCAGCGCGCCGAACTCAGCCGGCAGCGGCGAGGTGAGCCCGCTCGTGCCGAACTCAGGGGCCGTGGGGGTTCCAAGCACGTCAACGGCGGGTCCCGTGACGACGACCCGCACACCTGGCGCCACCGCCGCCACCGCGCCGACCAACACCGGCACGACGGCTGCGGGCACGACGCCGCTCGGCACGACGGTGCCCGGCACCACGCCGTCATCCAGCACCACGCCGACGGGCACCATCGGCACCGGCACGACCCCCACGAGCAGCACGGGGACCGGCACCGTACCGACGGTCACGGAGCCGACGACCACACCGACCGGCACGGTGCCGCAGAGCACGACTCCGACGGTCACCGCCCCGGTGACCACACCCACCGGCACGGTGCCGCAGAGCACCACACCAACCGGAACCGCCCCGCAGACGACCACGGCGCCGGCGACCACCGCTCCGACCCTGACCGATCCGCAGACCACCACAGGACCGGCGCAGAGCTCACCCACCAACGCGACTCCGCAGGTCTCCACCACCGGTCAGACGGGCCTCCAGCCCTAACGCGAACCGGTCCCAGGCACCTGCTCAGCGACATGCTCGGCCGCAGATCCGTAGGATCTGGCCGACCTTGATCGATTTTTCTGACTTTCTGAAGGTGGACATGCGCGTGGGCAGCGTGATGGCGGTTGACGCCTTCCCGGAGGCGCGCAAGCCCGCCTGGAAGCTGACCATCGACTTTGGCCCGGAGATCGGGATCAAGCGCTCATCCGCCCAGATCACCAACTACACCCGCGATGAGCTGCTTGGCACGCTCGTGGTGGCCGTGGTCAACTTCCCGCCCCGCCAGATCGGGCCCTTCATGTCAGAGGTACTGGTCCTGGGGGCGCTGGACCCCGAACTTGGCGTGGTGCTGCTGCGGCCTGATCAGGCCGCAGCAATCGGCTCACGCATCGGCTGAGCGGCCGCTGGTCTGCTCAGACGGTGTGCACGTCGCCGGGGTTCATCACCAGGACCTGAGAGCTCGTGGCCGCCTCAACGTCCGCCTTGAAGGCGTGCGCATCGGTCTCAATCGGCGGGAAGGTGTTGTAGTGGCACGGGATGACGGTGCCCGCCCCCACCAGCTCGGCGGCATCGACCGCGTCAAAGCGGTCCATCGTGTAGTGCCCGCCGATGCACATCAGCGCAAAGTCGATCTTGGTGCGCTTGCCGACCAGCTTCAGATCTGAGAACAGCGCCGTGTCACCGAGGTGATAAACGACTGTCCCCCCGAGGTTGACAAGCAGGCCGGCCGGGGTTGAGACCGTGCCCTTGGGCGTTGTCGAGGTGTGCCAGGCGGGCACCATCTTCACCCAGCCCCAGTCGAACTCGACCGTTCCGCCGATGTTGATGTCAAGCGCCGTGACGCCGTCCTCGGCTCCGAACTCGTGAGCGAGCTCGACCATCGCCAGCACCGGGGCCCCGGTGCGCTTGGCGATCGGCACAACATCGGCGACGTGATCCCCATGGCCGTGGGTCACGAGGATGGTTGTGGGGTTGAGGCTCTCCGCCGGGACAACCGCCTTTGGGTTGCCTGTCAGGAACGGGTCAATGAGCACTGAGGTGTCGCCATCGACCAGCTCGAAGGTGGCGTGGCCGTGGTACCTGATCTCCATGGTGGTCAGTCCTCCTGATCTGTCGCTTTGTCGGTGCCGGCTGCCGCGCCGGGGTCGCCCAGCTCGCGAGCGAGCTCAAGGCCGACTGCTACCCCCACGAGCATCGTCAGGCGCGTCTCCTCCGCGAACAGCGTCCTGATCGCAACCAGGCGCTCCTGCGGATCCTGCGTGTTCACAGCCTCTCTGACGGCCGCATTGTGGGCGCTGTCAAACCAGCCTCCCTCATGCAGGGCGCTGCCCAGCACGCGTTCAAGGGATGGTGCCGCACGGCTCACCAGCGCCTGCGCCTCGCTCAGGCGTCCGGGTTCGCTCAGCGCGGCAATGGCGGCGTCAATGTCGGAATCGGTGAAGCTCACTGCGTATCGGAGCTTTGCAGATAGTCGGCGGCGATGCGCTGGCCCGGCCGCGCCTCAGTGATGGATCCGCGTGAGCAGAAAACCCAGGATCAGTCCGGCGGCGACACCCACGCCACCAGCCACCCAGCTCGCCTGCGGTGACGCCAGCGGCATCAGCGCGACCGTCCCGGCCAGCACGCCGGCACCAAGCAGGTCACCCTCAAACTCGTCCTTGCGCACCAGCTTGGTCAGGTCGGGGACGGCCCAGGCGCAGATCAGCGCGAGCGCCGCGCCGTTTCCACCCATGAACGGCCCGCCGCCCACCCGACTAGCCACGGCCAACCCGCCCGCGCCGCCGATCAACGCCAGCGCTCCGACCACGACCGGTCCGTGACGACGCTCCATCAGCCAGCCGAACAGCGCGATGACGAGCAGCGCGATGAACGCGTAGCCGGTGTTGTCGTACACGAACGGGGCAACCAACACACGCCACCACTGGTGTGAGGGTCCCCCCCAGACCATGAGGTCGGCGGGGTTGATCAGGTTGGTGCGCCAGATCAGGGCGCCGAGCACGCCCAGCAGCACAAGCACCCAGGCGACATAGGGGTGAGACTCGTGCCGGATGCCGGGGATCTCACCACGGCGCAGGCGCGGCAGGGACGGCGTCGCCGGGCGGCGGCTGACGCGCTCTGCGATCCGCCCGTTGCGGTCGATCTTGGGGGCGCGCTTGCGCAACCTCGTGCCGCAGTACGGGCACTCGGTTATGTACGGGCTCACCTCTGATCCACAGTTCTTACAGACCACAAAGAGATCAGGACCGCCCGCACTCACGACGTCAAGTGTAAAGCCGAGTTGGGGCCCGCCGCAGCCTGTGTTGGAGTGGGAACCGACAGGCCCGATCAACCCACTTCCAGATCAGCGGACGAACATCCTTCCCGTGATCTCGCTAGGGTTAGAGAAGATGTCCGCGATGAAGATGCGCCGGAGCCTGGCTGATCTGGAAAAGGAGTTCCGCCAGCAGACGGAGATTGAGGAGCGGCGGCGTATGCAACTGGAGCGCACCGCTGCGGTGCGCTCGCGCCAGCGCTGGCACGCCCGGGAGCGCAAGCGCAGCTCCAAGCGCTTCTATGTGCTCACGGCGACGCTGGCGCTCACCGCGATCCTCGTGACGGTCGCGATGTTTGCGACCCTCTACCTGCTGCTGGTCTAGGGCGCCGCCGACGGCGGCGCCGAGAACATCAACGTGCCCGGGGCTTCTACCTGCCGGGTTTGACGGCGCTGCCCGAGCGGCCAGCGCCGGCGCCTCAGGTGGCTACCGGCTGCTCGGAGACGGGCGGCTCGCGGACCAGGCTACTCGGAGACGGACGGCTCGCCGACCAGGCCGCTCGGAGACGGGCAGTTCGCCGATCAGGCTACTCGGAGACGGGCGGCTCGCCGAGCTCGTGCAGCGCGGCGTCAACCTCGGCGGCAACATGCTCGGAGCCGTCGGCATGCTCAGCGCGGATCTCAAGGTAGACCTCCTTGCGGAACACCGGCACATCACGCGGCGCCTGTATCCCGATCCGCACCTTCTCACCCACGATCGCCAGCACCGAGATCTCGATCTCGTCCCCGATCATGATGCTCTGATTTGACTTCCGTGTTAGAACCAGCATCCGTTTCTCCCCGGTTGGGGGTTGTGCAGGAACACGTTCCGGGTGGTGCTCCTCTGTCGGCTCCGGGTGGCCGAACAACCCCAAAGTCCCAGGATACCCCGATACCGCTGGGTCTTTCAAGATTTTGCCAGGGTGATTAACCAAATACACCCTGTAAAGGACCGCTGGCGGAGAAGTCCAGCCTCCACGGTATGCTGACCGTCTCTATGCCAAGACGTTCTTTGCGACCGGAGTTGAACCGGATCCGCGGCTGGGTGCGCCAGGGGCGCACCGACGCGTGGATCGCGCATCAGCTCGAGGTCACCGTTCAACAGATCCAAGCCTTCAAGCGCGAACAGGCGCTGGAGCCAGATGCGGATCCCGAAACAACCGTCGCCATCTCCGATTTTGATGACGAGATCGACCTGCGTGCCGAGGACGATGCACTGATAGCCGCCGAGCTGGACGCTGAAGCGGCTGCTGCCGCAGAACAGGCGGACGCCGAACAGGACCAGGATGATTCTGACAAGCCCAAGCGCCGGCGCGGCCGTCGTGGAGGCCGCAGCGGGCGCGCCAAGCGCAAGGCCGGCGGCCCGTGGGAGGCGACCTTTGACCACGGCGATGAGGGCATCGGGCTTTGGCTCGACCCGGCCGTGCAGGACGACCCGGTCTACGCCGAGTCATGGGCGGGACACCGCCCCGTGGAGGTCACGATCGAGGAGGACCGGATCGTGATCCGCCGTGCCGGCTCTGATGAGCCGGAGGACGGCGAGGAGTCAGAGGACTGATTTGCGTCTGGGGTCGGCGAGCACCGCTCGCCGACCCCAGAGCGCGCTCCCAGCCGCGTCAGCGCCACCAGCGACCCTCGTCGGCTCCAGAGCGCGCTCCCAGCCGCGTCAGCGCCGCCAGCGACCGTCGTCGGCCCCAGAGCGCACTCCCAGCCGCGTCAGCGCCACCAGCGACCCTCGCTGGCCCGTACCGCTCACTGGTCCGGCTCTTCGGCCCGCCTGACGCCACCGCCCCAGTCGCTGGCGCTGCGCGCGTAGCGGGCAAACGCCGCGCCGGCAACGGTCGACACGTCCCAGGCCTCGGGGGTGCCCGGCGCCACCGTGTAGGCGAGCTCAAAGCACCAGTCGGTGCCCTCACGGAGGTAGTACTCGGCCAGCTCGCGGGTCGTGAACCTGCCGCCGACCCGGCGTCGCAGCTCAACGTAGATCTCCTCGCTGACGCGCTCCAGCGGGCGCCGCTCAGCCGGCTCTGCCTCATTGATGCGGCGCTGACCGTCCTCCCATAGCCCCATCAGCACGTCAAAGTCGTCAGCCATCTGGGCGATGCTTCCCGTCTTCAGGTGTGGCGGTTGCTCAGCGGCCGGAGCCGATGACGACGAACGGGCGCTCGCCTGCCTGAATCATGCCCAACTGCCGCGCGTCGCGCATGATCGTCGCCCTCTGTGAGAGCGCGCGCTTCTGGGCCACCAGGTCCCTGTGCTGACGCTGCAGCGAGGTGACCAGGCGGGTCTCCTGCGCTGCCTGCGCGCGCGCCGCAATCAGCGCCAGGCCGGCGCGAGCGCCGATCCAGCCAACGAGGCCGACAACCACCACCATCACGTACCGGAGCTTGCGATCCCAGCCCACCCGCGAGACCGGCAGGCGTCGCGCCACGGCCCGTGGCCGTGGGTGCGCGTGCTGTGATCTGGTTGTCCGCGTGTTGCGCGCGGCAGCGGTGTGGCTTCTGGGCGGCATCCCTCTACCGCCTTCATTCGCCGCGCGCGAACTCCTTCCTGCTGCAAGCAGAGATGCATCGGTTGCAACGGATCGTTCGCCGCCCCGCGGCGAACGATCCGCCGCGCATGAGTCACTGGTTGGCGGCGCGGAAGGCCTTGCGACCCAGGTACTCGGCGTCGGGGCCGAGCGCCTCCTCGATCCGCAGCAGCTGGTTGTACTTGGCGACGCGATCAGTGCGTGACGGGGCGCCGGTCTTGATCTGGCCACAGCCGGTGGCAACCGCCAGATCGGCGATGGTGACGTCCTCAGTCTCGCCTGAGCGGTGGGACATGACGGCGGTGTAGCCGGCCTCACGCGCCATCCTGATCGCGGCGAGCGTCTCGGTCAGCGTTCCGATCTGGTTGACCTTGATCAGGATGGAGTTGCCGACCTTTGAGTCGATGCCGCGCTTGAGCCGCTCGGTGTTGGTCACAAACAGGTCGTCGCCGACCAGCTGCACGCGGGAGCCGATCGCGCGCGTCAGCGTGCCCCATCCGGCCCAGTCCTCCTCCGCCATCCCGTCCTCCAGGGAGATCACCGGGTAGCGGTTGATGATGTCGGTCCAGTAGGCGCTGAGCTCGTCCGGGTTGAGTGTGCGGTTCTCATGCTCGAGCCGGTAGGCGCCGTCCTTGAAGATCTCAGAGGTGGCGGGGTCAAGCGCGATGGCGATCTGCTCGCCCGGGATGTAGCCGGCCGCGCGGATGCCGGCCATCAGCACCTCCAGCGCCTCCTCGTTGGAGGCGAGGTTCGGCGCGAACCCGCCCTCATCACCAACGGTCGTGTTCAGACCGCGGTCGTGCAGCGTCTTCTTGAGGTTGTGGAAGACCTCTGCGCCCATGCGCAGTGCCTCCGCAAAGGAGCGGGCCCCAACCGGCACGACCATGAACTCCTGGAAGTCAACGCTGTTGTCGGCGTGGGCGCCGCCGTTGAGTACGTTCATCATCGGCACCGGCAGGATGTGCGCGGTCTCGCCGCCCAGGTACTTCCACAGCGGCAGCCGCTGCTCGGCCGCGGCGGCGTGCGCTGCCGCCAGTGAGACCGCCAGGATCGCATTGGCGCCCAGGCGCGACTTGTTGGCCGTCCCATCGAGGCTGATCAGAGTCCGGTCAAGGGCCGCCTGCGCCGTGACCTCCATCCCGCGGACCGCCCCCGCGATCTCCCCGTTGACGTTCTGCACCGCCTTGCCGACGCCCTTGCCGAGCCAGGCCGCCCCGCCGTCCCGCAGCTCCGTTGCCTCAAACTCGCCGGTTGAGGCACCGGACGGCACCGCTGCACGTCCCCACGCGCCTGATTTGACGCTCAACTCAACCTCAACCGTCGGGTTCCCGCGGCTGTCAAGGATCTGGCGGGCGTGGACGTGCTCGATCTGGCTCATCTATCGGTCTCCTCAGGACTCTGGCTGCTGGGGCCGCTCACGGACCCGGTTTCATGGAGGCGCGCCCTCGCGTAGAAGGAGAGCTGCTCGTCAGTTGACAGATCGTTCCAGTTTCTGCCTGCCGATGCGGCCAGGTCGACACCCGCCTGCACGCGGCCCCGGAACCGCTCGGCAGATGCCCGCAGCGCCAGTTCGGGATCGACCTTGAGCTTGCGCGCGACGTTGACCGCGGCAAACAGCACGTCACCGAGCTCATGGAAGCGCTCATCATCGGTCTGAGCCGCGATCAGCTCGTCAAGCTCGTCCCTGACCGACTGAAGCGGCTGCTCCACGCCGTCAAAGTCAAACCCGGTGGAGGCAGCCCTGCGCTGGACCTTGCGCGCGTACAGCGGGCCGGGGAGGTTCTCCGGGACCTCTCCGAAGACCCCGGGCTCGCGGCCGGCCTCGGTCGCCTTGATCGCATCCCAGTTACGCAGCACCTCAGCGGCGTTCTCCACCTCCACCTCACCAAAGACGTGCGGGTGCCGGCGGATCAGCTTCTCAGTTGCGTGCATAGCCACAGCACCGAGGTCACCGGCGCCACGCTCCTCCAGGAGCAACGCCAGGAAGTGGACCTGAAAGAGCACGTCCCCCAGCTCGTCCAGCAGCTTGGCGTCGTCTCGTCGGTGAGCGGCGTCCGCCAGCTCGTAGGCCTCCTCGAGCGTGTGCGGAACGATTGTCCGCTCATCCTGCTCGCGATCCCACGGGCACTCGCGCCGGAGCCGACGGGTGATCTCGTCCAGCCGGCCCAGCGCGGCGGTGATCTCCGGGTCGCCGGAGCTCACCGCGCTACTTCTTCTTGGTCTTGGTCGTAGAGGTGCCCGTCGTGGCCGTGCTCGACGTGGTGGCCGTGCTCGACGTGGTGGCCGTGCTCGACGTGGTGGCCGTGCTCGACGTGCTCGACGTGGTGGGGGTGCTGGACGCGCCCGCGGCCGAGGTCGAGGAACTTGGCGGCAATGTCAGGCTGGTGCTCGTCTTGGGTGCGACGTAGTTGGAGCAGTCGGCCTGCACCTGGTAGGGCGCACGGCACGTGGTCTTCTTGAACCAGTGCTGCTTGGCCGCGGCAATCACCTTCGTCTGGGCAGCCGCCTGCTCGGCCTGCTGCAGGTCCGCCTTGATCGTGGGGGTCGCCTTGGCCAGCGACTCCACCGTGGCGGGCACGACCTTGGTCACCTCCAGCACGTACCAGCCGAAAAGGCCCTGAACCGGTCCCACGAGCGTGTTCGGCTTGGCGCCGAAGATCGCCTTGCTGGCGGCGCTCTCATACTGGCCGGAGGTGACGCCCTGCACCAGACCGCCGTTGGCCTTGGCCGACGCATCCTCGGAGTACTTCTTGGCGACCGTGTCCCAGCTGGTGCCGGACTTGAGCGCGTTGGAGGCCGCCACCGCGGAGGACTGGCTCTTGATCCGCACGATGTGGACCGTGCGCGACTCAGGCGTCCCGAAGCTCGACTGGTGCGACTTGTAGTAGGCCTCAATCGCGGACTTGGTGATCGGCTTCTCGTTGCGCTTGATCAGCTTCAGGAACAGGGTCTGGACCCGGTACTGGAAGCTCATGTCCTCCTTGGTCTGGCCCGTGGAGTTCAGGTAGCTGGTCAGCGCCGTCTGGGTCGGGAACTGCTTCTTGAGCTGCTTCTCAAAGCCGCTGCTGAGCGTCGCCGTGCTGATGCCGGCCTGGTGCGCCTCAGCCTGGAACCAGTAGCCCTCAACCAGGAAGTTCATGACCTCGGTGGTGTACTGGTTGAAAACCTGCTGGCAGTCGCTGCGCAGCGTGCTGTCAGGTGACTTGGCGAGGGTCGCGTATGCGACGCGAATCTGCTTGATGCAGCTGGTGAACTTCGGCGGGTCGTTGGCGATGATGACCGGCGCCGTGGAGCCCTGCTGGGCAGCCTGAACGGCCTGTTCCTTGGCGGCCACGTACATCCAGTGGTTGAACGCCTGCAGGGTGATCGGGTTACCGGCGACATTGGCAACCGAGTTGCCGGGCACGGAGCTACCGCAGCCTGCGATGACAGCGCCGCTTACAAAAAAGGCGGCGACCGCCGCGAGCTTTCTGGAGATTCGCATCGGCGGGCATGGTAGCGGCCCTGCCGCCAGGTGGCTCTGCGGTGCGCGTCGCAACTTACGACGTTCTTCAGCTGGAGTGCGTCCTCAGGCCGTGGCCGGCTCGGCCGCGGCCGCCTGCTGGACCGACAGCAGCAGATCAGCGGCGCGGACCACCGCCTCGAACTGCGCGCGCGGCTCGCCGGCAACCCGCATTGACAGCTGTGACTTGCCCGACTCATACAGCGCCTCCGGCATCTCCGCGCGCAACGCCTTGACACGCGTTGAGTCGAGCTCGATCGGCGTCACCGCCAGACGGCCGGCCTTGAAGGAGACCGCGGTGGCCCCCGCCTGCCCCAGCTTGATCCGCGCGATCTGCAGCAGCAGCAGGTTCTCAAGCGGCTCCGGGATCTCCCCAAAGCGGTCCACGAGCTCCTCCCGCAGCAGGCCGATCTCAGCGACCTCACGGGCGGCGGCGATGCGCCGGTGCACATCGACCTTGGCCTGCTCGTAGGGGATGTAGTCGGTGGGCACGTAGGCGTCCACGCCGACCTCAAGGCGCACCGGCTCCCAGTCCTCCTCCACCTCGCCGCTGCCGGAGGCGGCCGCCTGCGCGGCCTGCACCGCCTCATCCAGCATCTGCATGTAGAGCTCAAAGCCAAGCGCCGCGACATGGCCGGACTGCTCATCCCCGAGCAGGTTGCCGGCGCCCCGCAGCTCCAGGTCGCGCATCGCCACCTTGAAGCCGGCGCCAAGCTCGGTGTAGTCGCTGAGCGCCGAGAGCCGCTGGGCCGCCTCAGCGGTCAGCGCCGCTGAGGACGGGTAGAGCAGGTAGGCGTAGGCGCGCTCCCGGCTGCGGCCCACGCGGCCGCGGATCTGGTAGAGCTGGGAGAGGCCGAACATGTCGGCGCGCTCGACGATCAGCGTGTTGGCCTGCGGGATGTCGATGCCGGACTCAATGATGGAGGTCGCCACCAGCACGTCAGCGTCGCCCCGCAGGAACGCGAGCATGCGCTTCTCCAGCGTGGCGTCGTCCATCTGCCCGTGGGCGACCTCAAAGCGCATCTTCGGGACCAGCCCGCGCAGGCGCTCGGCGGTCTCATCGATCGACTCGACGCGGTTGTGCAGGAAGAACGCCTGCCCGCCGCGCGCGTGCTCGCGCAGCAGCGCGGCCTTGACGAGCTCCTCATCGTATTCACCGACATAGGTCTTGACCGGCCGCCTGCCCTCAGGCGCGGTCTCAATCACGCTGATGTCGCGGATCCCCGCCAGCGACATCTGCAGCGTGCGCGGGATCGGAGTGGCGCTCATGGCCAGCACGTCCACCTTCAGCTTGAGCTGCTTGAGCAATTCCTTCTGCTTGACGCCGAAGCGCTGCTCCTCATCGATGATCAGCAGGCCGAGATCCTTGGCCCGCACGTCACGTGAGAGCAGCCGGTGGGTGCCCACCAGGATGTCCACCTCGCCGCGGCCAAAGGCGGCGATCGCCTCCTTCTGCTCGGCTGCGGGCCGGAAGCGGGAGACGTGCTCAATCCGCACCGGGTAGTCCTTCAGGCGCTCCGAGAAGGTGCCGTAGTGCTGCTGGGCAAGGATCGTCGTCGGCACCAGCACCATCACCTGCTTGCCGTCTTGGGCGGCCTTGAAGGCGGCGCGCAGCGCCACCTCCGTCTTGCCGTAGCCGACGTCACCGCAGATCAGGCGGTCCATCGGCCGCGGCGCCTCCATGTCGGCCTTGACGAACTCAATCGCGTCCCGCTGGTCGGGGGTCTCCGTGTAGGCAAAGGCGTTCTCAAACTCCATCTGCCACTCCGTGTCCGGCGGGAAGGGGTGGCCCTCGCGGCGCTTGCGCTCGGCGTAGAGGTTGAGCAGCTCACCCGCCATCTCCTGCGCGGCGCGGCGCGCGCGAGCCTTGATCGTGTCCCACCGGGTGCCGCCCAGCTTGGAGAGCGTGGGGCCGTGCTCGCCCCCGCCGCCCACGTAGCGGCTGATCTTGGCCAGCTGCTCGACCGGCATGAAGACGCGGTCGGTACCGGCAAACTCGAGGTTCAGGTAGTCACGGGTGATGCCGGCCACGGTCTTGGTGTCAAAGCCCGCGAACCGCGCGACACCGTGATCCTCGTGCACGACGATGTCACCGGTCCGCAGCTCCGCGAACGAGCGCAGCGCGCCGCGGCGTCCGACCCGCACCGGCCCCTCAGGGGCCCGGCGGCGGCGGAACAGCCGGTGCTCAGGGATCACCGCCAGGTGGAACTGCGGTGCGATGAAGCCCTCCCGCAGGCGGGCGTGGGCGAAGGTGAGGCCACCGGCGCCGCGCTCCGCTGCCGGTGGTCCAGCGGGACCTCCGGCAGCGCTGTCACCGTCGAGCCAGCCGACCTTCAGCCGCCCGAGGTTGTAGGCCGCGCGGTCGCCCTCGCCCTTGACCGCAAAGGCGACCACGGTGCGGTAACCGGAGCGGGTGAGCTTCTCGAGCTCGGGCTCCGCATCGCGGATGCTGCGGGCGCCGATCTCGGCCGCCTGGCCACGGAACTGGAAGGGCTGGTCCTGGTCGATCGAGGAGAGGCGGATGCGAGCGCGGTCCGCAAGCTCGGCCGTGATCGCCTCCGGGTTGACGTAGAGCTGGTGGGCCTCGGTGTCGTGGAAGGCCGCGCAGACGTCCTGCCAGTGATCGGCCAGGGCGGGCTGGACCTCCTCCTCGGCGGCGAGCAGCACCGCGGCCTGGGAGTCGACCAGCTGCAGGAAGGTCCGGAAGTCCTCCACCGGCAGCAGCTCGGTGATGTCTGGGCGGTTCTCCTCCGCCTCCATGGCGGCGAGCTCGGCCAGCTCGCGGTACTCGGCAGCGAGTTCCGCGGCCGGCGCGACCTCAACCTCGTCAGCCTCGCCCAGTGAGCGCTGGGTGAAGGTGCTGAACCAGCGCAGCGACTCGATCTCATCGCCGAACAGGTCGACGCGGACGGCGCGGTCCTCGGTGGCAGGGAAGAGGTCGAGCAGGCCGCCGCGGATCGCGAACTGGCCGCGGTCCTCGACCTGGTCGACGCGCTCATAGCCGGCGGCGACCAGGTCGGCGCTGGTCTCATCCAGGTCCATCAGCTCGCCCTTGCGCAGGGTGAAGCCGTGGGGGCGCAGCGACGGGTCGGGCACCTTCTCGGAGAGGGCCACGGCGCTCACCACGACGACCGGCGCCCCCGCCTGGGGAAGGAAAGTTGCCGTAGGGGCACTTTTCCTTCCCCGCGCGCTCTCATCACCGGTCTGGTCCGCCCCCTGGTTGTCGTGCCGGTCGGCGTCCTGATCGCCCAGCAGCGCGTCCAGCGCGGCGATCCGCTGGCCGGTGAGGTGGGCGGGCGGGGCCAGGTGCGACTCGTAGGTGACACCGCGGCTGGGGTAGTAGCGCACGCGCCGGGGCGCCAGCCAGGCGCGCAGGCTGCCGGCCAGATCACGCGCCTGCCGGTCGTCGCCGGCAACCACGATCGCGGGCTTCGCGGGATCGCGGTTGAGCAGCGCGGCAATCAGGAACGGCCGCAGTGACACGGACACAAAGGCGCGGCCGCCGTCGGCGTGCAGCCTCCCGGTCTGCGGGTCGTCGTCCGCGTGGCGAAGCAGTGTGGCGAGCATCTGAGGCTCTCTACTTAAGCAGTTGCCGGGATGCCGGCGGGCGAAGTCTCAGCGGACCCGAACCATCTTGCGCGCGCTCGTGCTGCCAGTGATGTCGGAGCTGCCCGCGTACACGGCGCGCAGCCGGTCCGACCCGCGATGAAGTGACAGGGTGACGCGCGCCCGGCCGCTGCGCACGGCAACCCTCCTGACGACCTTCCTGCCGCTGTAGATGGTCACCCAGCCCGTCGCGACGGCGGCCCCCGGGCATGTGACGCGGATCATCACCAGCACTCGATGCGTGCGGCGGCGGCCGACCTTCCTGGCAGTCAATGTCGTGCGGGAGGTGGTCTTCCTCACCGCCACGCTACCGGGCGCGTACGTGATCGCGTAGTCGGCCGATGCCGCGCCCGCACATGTGCTCGCATACGAGCCGACGTGCGTCTGCGCGGTCACCGGCGCCATGCAGGTCGGTGCGACGGTCAGCGAGCCACTCCCGTCACCGCGAACAAAGCCGCTGTAGATCGGCGTGATCGCCGGCGGAGTGCCACCGTAGACAATGCTGCCTCCCGAAGCGGTGACCGTGAGCGGCGCCTTGGCGACCGTGATCTTCGCCGTTGTCGTGGTGCTGGTGGCGTACGCACCGGCCTCGGTGACGTCGATCACGCACGCACCAACGCCCGTGTAGGTGACGGTCGCGCTGCTCGTTACCGTGCCTGCGTTGACGTTGGAGAGTGCGCAGACACCCGAGCTTGCCGGCTCAACGCCGAGCGTCATCGTGCTCGACGCGCCGGCACCGGTCGCGGTTAGGGTCGTACTGGCGCCATACGTGCCGCTGCTGGGAGCCGTGATCTGGGCCGGAACGGGAGAGAGCGTCGAGATCAACTGGACGAGCCCGCTCTGAGCGAGTGGCCCGAGCGGCGTGCCCGCTCCGACGACGGTCGAGCCGGCGAGCCAGCCCGATCCGGTGTAGCCGGATGCGGTCGGCGGCGTCGGCAGGGACTCGCCGGAGGCCGCGACGGTCGGGGCGAACACCCACAGGTCCGGCGGCGTCGCGCCGGTCGGGGGCGTGAACGCGAGGTGGAAGGCGTTGCCGGTGATCGTCGCGCCGGCGGTAGCGCCCGGGCCGTGGCCGTCAGCTGACCAGGAGGACCCGTTGACCGTGATCGCACCGTTGTTGGTCAGCGTGCCGGAGCCGCCGATCACGCCGCTGAGGTCGATCGTGCCGTCGTTTGTATTCGCGCCGTCAAGCGAGAGCGTGCTCGATGCGTTCACGGCGAGCGTCGCTCCCGCCTGAACGGAGAGGCCGCCGTGCACCTCGCCACTGAGCACGGGCGCGGCAGAGCCCGCTGCGATGGTGAGAGTTCCAGAGTTCCCGTAGACGGTGTAGCCGAGGCTCGGGCCGATGCCGGGCCCGTACGTCGTCCCCAGGGTGCTGCCCCCGGCGAAGTTCCCGGTCGCCGGGGTCACGTCGAGCGTCCCGCCGCTGAGCGTCACCCCGCCACCGTTGCCGCCGGTGGTGATCTCGACCCCGCCGCCGCCGACGGCTGCGCCCGCCCCCGCGTAGCTGCTGGAACCGGCGATCGCGCTGACGATCCCGCCCTGGATGTCGACCGTTCCCGTCAATGACTGGTTGACGTAGGCCGTGGTGCCCGGGCTCTCGCCACCGCCGCCACCACCGATGCCGGCACCGCCGCCGCCAACGCCCGACACCGAACCACCCATGGCCGTCAGACTGCCCGCCGTCACAGTCAACGAGCCGGCGAGATTGCCGCCCGGCGCACCGGCGGCGCTGGAGGATTCCGAGTCGCCTCCGCCACCGCCACCGATGCCTGCCCCGGCGCCGGCGGCCGTTGAGGAGGCACCCCCGGCGGCCTGTACGGTGCCGCCGTTGATGACCACGCTGCCTGCCAGGTTGCCTCCATAGCCCTGGAACACCGATCCGGCATAACCGGCAGCCGCGCCACCCCCGCCGATGCCGGCACCGCTGCCGCCGTTTGCTCCGGCGCCGCCGGTGGCCGTCACGTACCCACCGTTGACGGTGACGGTTCCCTTCAGGTACCCTCCCCCGGCGCCGTAGTCACCGCCGCCGCCGCCGATGCCGGCTGCCCCAGCGCCGTAGCTCCCGGGGGAGCCGGAGCCGCCGGTCGCCGCGACGTTCCCACCGTTGATCGTGATCGACCCCGCATGGCCGGAGAATCCGGCGAGGCCGTAGACCGGGTCCGTGTACAACGTGTCGCCCCCCGACCCTCCGATGCCGGCGGCGGCTCCAGCGCCGCTCGAATACGAGTTGTCACCCGGCCCGCCGGTCGCGGTGAGGGTTCCCTGATCAGACACATTGAGGGACGAGGTGTCCTCGATGGTGAGGCTCGCGCCGCTGGGTACACCGATGCCCGGGTTGGCACCTCCCGGGCTGGTGATGGTGAGGCTGCAGCCGTCCAGATCGAGGGTCACGGATGCGCCCGACGCAATGCTCAGGTCCTGCCCCGACGGCGCTGTCATCGCCGAGGTGAGATAGAAGGTCCCGCTGTTGCCATTCGTGACTGCAGCTACTGCCGTCTGCAGGCTGGAGAACGTGCTCTCTGCCGTGGCGCCTGCGGGAAGGTTGCTCGTCGAACCGCAGTTCGGAGCGGCGAGCGCCGCCGCAGGGAGCGTCAGGGCCAGCCCGCCGCAGAGGGCGGCGACGAATGCCGTGGCGGCCCCGCGTGCTGCCACGGTACCTCCCCCACGGGTCGTCTGGGACTGTCCCTCTCTCGCTGTGCGCACGAGCACCTCCGCTGTATGGCGAGCCGGCACTCGCGTCGATGGAAGGCGGGGAGATTAGCTGAAGCGCCGAACCGGCTGCGTGCTACCGGGCTCAGGTGCAGAACCAGACGCGCGCGGTCCGCGGCAGGTGCCGCCCTCCGCGGCGCCGTGCAGGCTCACGCCTCGCTGGCGAGCAGTTGCTCGGTGGCGTCGGCGGCCGCGTCGATCAGCGCCTGAACCTGGTCCCGCGGTTCCCGGAAGCGCCCCAGGACAAAGGCGGCCACAAGCTCCGGATCGGTCGTCGGAGGCCTCCCCACGCCGACCCGCACGCGCTGAAAATCGGCGGTGCCAAGGGCGGCCCGGATCGACTTCAGGCCGTTGTGGCCGGCCAGGCCGCCGCCCAGCCGCGTGCGGATCTCCGCGAAGGGGAGGTCGATCTCATCGTGCACGACGATGATGTGATCGGGCTCGACCCGCAGCTCACCGCGAGCGGGGCCAACTGACTTCCCCGCCTCATTCATGTACGTCTGCGGCATCAGCAGGGCGACCCGCGGACCGCCGATCCCGGCGCGGCCGTCGGTGATCAGTCCGCGGTAGCGGGATCTGGGTTTGCCCAGCTCCCAGCGTGAGCGCAGGCGCTCAGCAACCTCAAAGCCAATGTTGTGGGGGGTGCCGTCATAGGCGGCCCCGGGGTTACCGAGGCCGACTATCAACCAATCAACGGGTGCACCGCGACGCTGCAGCAGCGGCATCGGCCGGGGCGGGACTACTCGCCCGCGGTCTCGGCCTCTTCAGCGGTCGCGCCCTCAGCCTCGGCAGCGGACTCCTCGCCCACGACCTCGGTCTCGAGCTCGATCTCCGTGGCCGCCTCGGCGGCCATCATCCCGCGGGATGTGCGGATGGCGGCGATCACCAGCTCCGGGTCGCCGATGATGGTGGTGCCCTCAGGCGCCTGCAGCTCACCGAGCGTGAGGCTCGCGCCCACCTTGAGGTTGGCGATGCTGTGGCGGATCACATCCGGGATGGCGGTCGGGATCGCCTCGACGATCACCTCACGCACGGTGTTCTCGAGGATGCCGCCGAGCTTCACGTCGGACTCCTCCACGTCGGTCAGCTCGAGTGCGACCGGCTGCTGGATCGGCTTGGTGAGGTCGACCCGAAGCAGGTCGATGTGCACGGTGTCACCGCTGACCGGGTGACGCACGCGCTCCTTGAGCACGACGGGCTCAGCCTTGGCGTCGTCGATCTGCAGGTCAATGACGGCGCTGGCGCGGGCCAGGGTGTTGCGAAGTACGCGAGCGTCGATCTGGAAAGAGACCGGGTCCTTCCCACCGCCGTAAACGGTGCCGAGGACCAGGCCCTCGCGGCGGAGGCGGCGCGCACCGCGCGAACCCACCGGCTCGCGGCTTGTGGCGAGAAGGCTTGTGGACTGTTCAGACATAGGTCGGTCGATGGTAGCGGGCATTGACATTTTTGGAATTTCTGTCTCGCGCGACGCGTCTGCGGCGATACTCTCTACCAATGACGGGTTTTCAGCTGATGCTGTTCCTCTTGGTGGTGCACATCTTCGGCTTCATCGCCGTCGGTCTGCTCATGATTCCGGTGCTTCGCGATGACCCCGCGGAGCCCGATGAGGACGGCGGCGGTTCGGATGACGGCTGGGGCAACCGACCCAACTTCAAGCCCGACCCGAGTCGCTGGCCGGGCGGCGGAATTCCGCTGCCGGATGCCGAGCAGTCGTCGGTACGTCTACGGGGGCCCGGCCGGCTCTCAGACAAGCTGACGTCGCCCGAGCGGCGGCCCGCTCGTGAGCCCGCACCGCGCAAGCCGGTTCGAGCCAACGACCAGGCGTAACCGGTGTGAGGGTGAGCGTTCGCGAGCGCTCACCCTCACACCGCCCGCACAGTCACTCAGATCCTGAGCTCCGTCCTACGGCCTGAGCTATGGGCGGCATGGGCGGCCGTGAGTTCCAGCAGGTACCTGCCGGACCCGCGAGCGAACGCAGTCCCTCCCACTCCTCTGGCGGGCTGCCGTCAAAAACAACCCCAGCAGGGTCACTTTTGACGCTGGCCCGCCCAGCTGCAGGTTCCATGGCTCGTTGGTGGCGGACTGGCTCAGGGGACCCCGGGGGTTCGGATAGCTGCTGAGTGACAGGCGGCGCGACCACGGAGAACGTTGCGTACGCGGGCACGTCGCCAGCGAATGACCATCTGGCCCGGTGGTTGTGAGTTCACGATCTGGCCACGCACCGCCACGACTTATAAGTCGACTCGGCGTATTTGCCAACCGGCAGCCGTTACTCGCCGACATAGCGCGGAGGCGCCGACCTGCGGCGCCTCCGCAATTAGTGATCAGAAGCGTTCAGAGATCGCGAGCAGGAGGTCACGGACAGGCGCTGAGGCGCCGGTTAGGGACCTCCTGAGGCCACTCCACCGGTGGTGATGAGCAAGACGCAGGACTCTCGTGGCCACCGCCCGCTTGAGCAGATGCTGGTTCTGCATCGCGGTGATGATTTGGATTGCGCCTGAGCTTGTGAGCCCGCGGAGGGCGCGGCGGTACGGAGTGGTCGGGAGCGGCGTGCGCAGGGACGGGATCAGCCCGGTCGCCTTCGGGTGCGTGAGCTGACGCACGAGCACCTCGAGCACGATGGTCGGCACACCCCGCTTGGCGAGCGCCTGCTCGAAGCGGTGGTTGGCCGCCGCGACCTGCGCCCGGGTGAGCACGGGCGCGGAGCCGGCGCCGGCGATCGCCCGGGCAAGCGCCAGGTTGGCGGCGTGCCAGCGGGAGAGCGCCCCGACCATCTCACCGTCGAGCGCAGCCACCATCGCCGCCTGCAGCTGGACCGCACTTGCGTCACCGGCGGCTGCCGCCTGACCATCGCGTTGGATCGCCGTGACGAGTGCCGTCGACACGTTGGCCGCGGTCCGCTCGGCCGTCTGCGCCGCGGAGAGCTGCCCGTGCACCGCCGCGCACCGCGACCGCGTGAGCGCAACCGGGCAGGAGACCCGGGACGCCGAGGCGCCGCGGGGCAGCAGGATCTTCTGATCTGGCCGCATCGGGCCGTGCTTCGCGGCCTGCGCAGAGAGATCGCGCGGCTGCCGCCTGAGACCCGAGTGCCGAACCGCAGCGGTCGAACCCGTCGCACCGCGGGCGCTCACGGCGCGACGCTGCGGAAGGCGCGTGCGTACGAGCAGCTGGAAGCTGCTGGTGTCATAGGGCCGGACGCGCAACGTCGCGCTGTAGAGCAGGTTCGACGCGAGGCTCGTCGTGCTCGAGTTAACGCTTGTCGAGGTGGCGATCTGAGTGACCGGGGCAAGCGTCGTCTGGGTCGCACTCGAGGTGCTCGAGACCTGGCTACTGACCGCCGTCGAACCGGTCGTCGAGGCCAGCGAGGATTGGGCCGTGGCCGTGAGCGTCCCGGTGATTTTGTACGTGCCGTTCGTCGATGAGTACGGCAGCTGCACGCTCGTCCGCGCGGTGCCGGTGAGCATCGCCTGCAGGCTCGTGCTCAATGTGGGGAAGAACGCGGGTCTTGGGATGCTCGCGATCCGCCAATCCCCCGGCTGGGTCGGCACGCCCGTTCCCCAGGGCAAGCTGGTACCGGGGAAGGGCAGGAAGACGTAGCCGGTGCTCGTGTCGAACGGCGGGAGCGTTCCCGACAGCCCCGGCGGCGTCGTCGGACAGGTGATCGCGATGTCCCCGTTCGATTTGGCGCCCGCCGGTGCCGTGTCGAGCAGGAACGGGGTGAACGCCTGCCCGAGGATCGCAGTGTTCCCCCACGTGGTGGATGTCTCGTTCGAGAGCGCCGGCGGACTGCCCGCACTGATCGGACTGGGCCCGTAGGGCAACGTGATGAGCGGCGCACCGGACGGCCTGAGGAACAGGTCGGAGGGCAGCGAGGCGGACGTGCCGGAGGGAGAGAGATTGCACCGCCACGTATCCAGTGCGCCGCTGGAGGTGACGCTGGCGTATACCAGCTGTCCACTGAGGCTCGTGATCGCGGCTCCGGCCGCGTAGTTGCCGTTCGCGTCGACGTAGTCGGTCCATTGCTCGCTCCAGGTCCATCTGGCACCGATGTAGGGCACGCCGGGTTGCGGCTGACCGGGCGGAACGGACACGGAAGTACCTGCAGGGCAGGCGGCGTTGGTCCCACCGCACGGGTTTCCGTACTCGAGGGTGCCGTCGTATTCGAGGTGAATCGGCAGCGGGGTGGTGAGCGACGGATCGCCGACCGTATAGGTGTAGGTCTGGGTGACGGGCTGCCCGCCGATCGACACGCTCGCGGTGATTGTGTGACTCCCTGGCGTCGAGGTATCCAGCGGAACGCTGATCGTGACCGGGGTTCCACCGCAGTCGAGCACCGAGGCACAACCCCGGAGGCTTCCGCCGTCGGTCCCGACCTGGCAAGACTGGATGCTGATGCCCGACGGGTCACTGCAGTGGATGGTCAGCGCCGCCGATTGGAGCAGCTTCAGGGTGCTCCCAGCAGCGGGCGAAACGAGGTTCACCGTCGGCGTGTCAGGCTGGACGATCGAGAACTTGGTATCCGAGGTATGCCTTATCCCATCTGGATATTGCGTCCCCACGCTCAGTGTGTAGGCGCCCGGAACTCCGAGCTGCAAGCTTTCCCCAGGCGATATCGCTGCGCCCGTTGGGGACGGTGACAGACTCGCCTGACAGGCGATCAGACTGGTCTGGAGGCCGCAGTCGAACTGGTAGGTCAGCGTCTCAGACGTCGCATAGATGGCGCCGTTCGCCGGACTCTGGATGGCCGGGCCGATCACGTCATAGTCGATCGTCTTTGTGGTGCTGAGCCCATCCGACGAGGTTGCCGTCACGGTGAAGCTGTGCGGTCCCAACGTGGAGGTATCGAGGAACCTGAAGCCACTGGGAGATCCGACACCGTCCGTACACGTCGCGATCCCGGGACCGCCTGTGCCATCGGCGCACGTGAACGACTCGTAGGCGCGGTCATTGATGTAGGTGGTTTGCGTATGAGACGTGATTGTGGGCGGGGCGGCGACGTTGTAGGTGATGCTCTTGGTCGTGGAGGCCCCATCGGTCGAGGTGGCCGTCACGCTGTAGGTCTCGCCGGTACCGATCGTCCCCGTCGGCAAGGATCCGGCGAACGTCCCGGCCCCGCTGTTCGTGTGCCCGCTGGAATCGCCGCAACCGGACAGGCCGGGCCCGTACTGCCCCTCTGTACAGGTGAACGACGTTGGAGCGGTCGAGTCCTGCTGGAACCACTGCCCGCTCTTCAGGCCGATCGAGACCGACGGCGGGGCGGCGACCGTATAGGTGATCCGCTGGCTCGCCGTCAACCCGTCCTTGGAGCGCGCCGTCACCGAGTAGGGGATGTTGGTACCCGGTGTGCTCGTGTAAAGATCCCCGTTAAAGCTCCCGGCGGACGCGTGATCGCTGCCGTTGGTGTCATCACAGGACAGCAGGCCGGAACCGACCGTCCCCTCCGCGCACGAGAACTGCGTGAGCACCACCTCGCCCTGGTAGTACGGCAACCCGCCCGTCGGGCTCAGCGGCGAGATCGACGCCGACGGAGACGTCTCGCCCGTGACCGACGCCGGCGTGATCGCCACCGAATTCGGGGCCGGATACGGATCATTCGTGGTCGCCAGTGAGATCGCCGTCTGCGCGGTCCCGGTGCTCACCGTGATCGGAGTGACGCTCTCAGCGTTCGAGTTGGCGACAAACGCCTCGGTGCCATCCGGCAGGAACGCCACCCCGCGCGGATTGCTGCCAACCGTGATCGGCGTGCCGACCGCATCGGTGGCCAGGGTGATCGGATACACCGTGCTCCCCGCCGTGCTGGTGCTCGTGACATACGCGACGGTCCCCGATGGATCGATCGCGATACCCAGCGGGTTCAGGACCGAGATCGTGTCGACCACCGAACCGCTGTTCAGGTCAACCTTCTGCACCTCATTCCCGGAACCTTCGGCCAAGTACGCGTAGCGACCATCCGGCGTGATCGCGATCGCGAACGCACCGTGGGTCGAGATCGGCGTCATCACCGTATCGGTGGCGAGATCGATCGGAATCAGCTCACCCGTCCCCTGCAGGGCAGTCACGTACGCCCGGCTACCGTCCGGCGTGATCGCGATCGCAAACGGATCGATCGATCCGAGCCCGATCGGAGTCCCCGCCGTACCGGTGGTCACATCCACCGGCTGCACCGAGCCGGTGCCGTTCGAATACTCGTTCACGACCCAGGCCGTTTTGCCGTCGGGCGTTACCGCAACTCCGCGCGGCTGCACCCCGACCGTCGGTCCTGCAGCGAGCGTGGTTGTCGCGGTGGTAATCGGGTCAAACCAGCCGGGATTGAGGTTGTTATCCACCGTCGAATACACCGCCTGACCATCCGGACTCGCCGCCAAGCCGTAGACGATCGTCGACGTGGCCAAGCCCACAGACTGAGGTGCCGTCAGGGTCGCAGTCACCGTGTCGGTCGCCGGATTGATCACGAACACGCGGCCGTTCGCACCGACGTACACCATCGGCGACGCCGAAGCGACGGACGCGGCAAACAGCTGTCCGATCAACAGAATCAAGAGCAATCCGCGGATTCGGCCAGCGCCAAACCTACGCGAAGAACTGGCGGCACCAACAAGCCACCGACACAAAGCGCGCACCATTCCCATTGCCCGGCCTCCCTCTCAGTCCCAGCGCCAACCGTCAGCCGGCGCCCTCATCCATCCCGTACCGCGACGACGCGCGGGAGCTTAACACGAGCTCAAGACGCTGAGCAAGAAAAACAGGAATTCAGGCGGCGTCGCTCAGCTCCAGGAAGCGCTCCACCGACGCCTCCTGGTGTGCGATCTGGTCGGCCAGGTCCCTGGCGTGGCGGGATGAGCGCTCCATGAAGTCGATCACGCAACCCTCGGGATCCTCCGCCAGCGGGTAGACGTGCGCGACCTCCTGCTGGATGCAGGCGATCCCCACCGGCGGCTGGCCGGCGGCGAGCGTGCGCGCGTTGCAGACCGGTGTCACCACGACGCCCGACTCCGGCGCCACCAGCGCGGTGGGCATCAGACGCGGGAGCGGCGAACGGGCCGGAAGCTCAACGGAGGTCCTGATGACGACCTTGCCCAGCAGCTCAAGCAGCGCCTCGCGCCAGAGCTCAAGCACGACATCAGCGCCCAGCACGGCGTCGCGCAGAGTGCGCGCCTGCTCCGCGTAGAGGCGCTGCGCCTCACCGCGGTCGGCGGCATCGGCCAGGTCCAGGTCGCACGGCACGCGCAGCAGCTCAGCCGGTGACACGCTGGCGCCGGCGCCACGGCTGCCGGGCGTCAGGTAGGTCTGAAGCGTGCCGAGATCCCGGCGCGCGTAGAAGATGACGGTGACAGCCTCACTCACAGGCAGGCCGTCGATACGCAGTGAGACGCTGACAGCAGAGGCCGCATCGAGCAGGGCGCGCTTCAGGAGCTCCTCGGCATCCCCGCTGCGATCCTCGTTGACTTCATCTTGCATCTCTCACCTCCAGGCTTTTGAAGGATGGGATATGCGTACCCATTTATTCACAACTTCAGGACGGATGCAATTAACGCTTGTATCGGTTGTTATTAGCGCTTGGTTGAGCCGCAGGACCGTCATGAGCGCCCGGCATTGACTCCGGCGCGGTGATCCGTTCCGCATCGGGTAGCCTGATTGGCGATGAAGAAGCTCGCCTACCAGCCGTTCTCGCTCATCTTCGGTGCGCTCGGCACACGTGTCGGCAAGCAGATGTTCAAGGCCATCTGGGAGCGCGTCTCCGCCGAGCCGAAGCCGGAGGCCAAGGCACCTGAGATGAGCCTCCGGCGCGTGGCACTCTCCGCTGCGCTTGAGGGCGCGACCAGGTCAGCCGCCACAGCCGTGGCGGGGCAGCTCTCAGTCCGAGCCTTCCACTTCCTGTTCGGCGTATGGCCGGTGCAGGGCAAGCAGGCTGCCGACGGTTCGGGCTCCTCTGAGCCAGAGTCGGCCGCGGCGCCCAGCAGCGCCGCCTGACGCGGCTCGTAACCTGGACCGACCGGTCCACTGAGCGCACCGGCCTTCGCCACCTGCGCCGGCCTCGCCACCTGCGCCGGCCTCCCCACTGGCTCAGGCCTCCAAGCCGCTCACGCCTCCAAGCCGCTCACGCCTCCAAGCCGCTCACGCCTCCAAGCCGCTCAGGCCTCCAAGCTGCCGGCCGCGGTGCCGTTCTGCGCGCGCATCGCCACCGCGATCGCCGCGATGGCGATGCAGGCGACGGTCAGCGCGAGCACCCAGGGCTTACGGCTGTCACTTCCTGTGACAAGGCCGTGCGCGACCGCCAGCGGCCAGGCGGCGTAGGCAAACCAGTGCACGAACCGCCAGGCCGTGTAGCCCAGGCGCATACGCGCCAGACTGGTCACGACGATCGCGATCATGAGGTCAAACGCGAGCGCCCCCATGCCGGTCCAGAACGGCTTGAAGGACGACCCCCACGGCAACACGGCTGCGCTCAGCGGTACGTGCACGTACTGATCCAGCATGATCATGATCACGTGGATCGCCACCACGGTGATTGCAAGCAGGGAGACGTCACGGTGAAGTGCCCTGATCGCAAAGCGCGGCCAGCGTTCGGTGGCGACACGCAGCGGCCCGAGCACCCCGAGCACAACGATCCCTGTGAGCAGCACGAGCGCCACCAGACCGGTGGCTCTGGAGAAGTACCAGGCCCAGGTGGAGGCATTGGCAACAACGGCGATGCTCACTGCTCGTCTCCATCCGGTGGCCAGCCAGCGAGATGACGAACTTGGCCTGCCTGGTCCACGAGTCGCGCCGGGAAACCGTGATGCTCAAGCCAGTCCGGCGCCGCCTCACCCAGCACGATCGCGGCGGTGCTGGCGGTGTTGGCGTCCACGCAACTGTGAGCGGTCACGCTGACCGTGCGCCACGGACCACACGTCGGTCGACCTGTGACGGGGTCGATCAGGTGGTGCACCGCGTCCGCGCCCGTCCCGGAATGGCGCACGGTGGTTGAGGACGTTGCCAGTCCGCCCTCCCGGATGGCCACGTTCTGGCCAGGCCCGTCGCCGCGACGGTGATCGTCGGTCACGCGAACCCCCCAGCCGCCAGGCGGTGGTGTGCCGGCCACGGCAATGTCGCCGCACAGGCTCACGAGCACACCGCAGCCGGCCATGGCGCAGGCATCCTTCGCGGCCAGATCAGCGGCCAATCCCTTGGCGGTCGCGCCCAGGTCAAGCTGGACACCCGGTGGCCGTAGGACGCTCTGTGTCGCCTCATCAACGCTCACGACCGCGTAACCGGGAGCCGGCCGGACCCGGAACTCGCCCGCGCCCCCAGAGGGGTTGATGCGATGCGCGAACAGCGCCTCACCAACGGTGGGATCAACGGCGCCGCCCGTCAGCTGCGCAGCACGCAGCGCGGCGCGGATCGCCTCAAGGAGCAGTGGTCCGACCGCCACCACGCGCGCGGGAGAACGGTTGAGCCGCGCCAACTCGGAGTCCTCCCGAAAGCTCGAGCAGGCCAGATCAAAGGCGTCGACGACGCGCCGCACCTGTGCGACAGCTGCAGCCAGGCGGTCCTCCTCGGTCACGGCGACAACAGCTGTGCCTCCCCACAGGCCAAACTCGTCGATGCCATGAGCCGGCGGCGCCGTCGCGCCCGCCATCAGGAGCCCCCGGAGATGATCCCGCCGCCGGTTGAGGAGGCGCTGGGCGGCACACCACCGCCAAACGAGTTCTGCGCGCTCGAGCTGCCGCCGACGATCCCTGAACCGGATCCACCGCCGCTGCTGCTTGAGCCGCCTGACCCACCGCCGAAGTTGGAGACGCCCGAGCCAGTGCCCGAGGTGGTTCCGGCCGCAGTCCTACTGCTGGCGTGGGCGACGCGCGTGAGGTCCAGATACCCCACGATCCCGAAGGTGGCCCACACGACACCGGCCACCACCGCGGCGCGGGTGGTCGCGAGTCGTGTGAGCACCACCTGCCGGCGTTGGATCGCCTGGCGGCGGAGATGCTCACGCCTGGGGTCGGGCTGGTGGGCTGGGATCTGCATGTGGGAAGCGTGAGTCCTCTGCTTGAGAGAATGGTAAGACCCACGGCACCGGCGTCCTCTCAGAAGCCCAGCAGAGCACCGCCCGGGTTTGCCCGTTTCCCGCTGGAACCGGGCAAACCCATGAAACGGCCCATCAGGTGCATCCGGCCGCGACGGCGCCAACGTCGCGGCCCCGGGCTATTGGACCGTCGCGCAGTCCGCCAGCACCCTCACGCTCTGGCCGCCGGCGGTCGCAACGAAGCCGACATACCACTCGTCGTACGCTGCACTGCCCGTGGTGCCGCTGGACCATGGGAGCGACCACTCGATCGCTCCCCCGGAGCTGGCGACGTCGAACTCATAACCGCCCCCGATCGCTGTCTGGCCGGCGGGACAGACGGCAACGGCGTGGAACAGACCAGCGCTGGGGCTGGAAGTGGTGGTCTCCACAACCCTGTAGTTGGTCAGGCCGGTGGCGCCCGTATCGCCCTTGGGCCCTTGAACGCCCTGCGGGCCGGTCGCACCCTGTGGTCCTGTCGGGCCCTGTGGTCCTGTCGCGCCCTGCGGGCCGGTCGCGCCCGCCCTGCCCCTGGCGCCGTGCAGTGCCTTCAGCACCTTGGGTGAGACCTGCTTGGTGGAGGTGATGAGGTAGTGGCTGGCGGCTATGGCGCCGCCACTCATCGCGAACAGCAGCGCCAAGGTCGCCACGACGTTGGCGTACGTCAGTTTGCTTCGCATCTGATTGTCCCCTTTGCCCGTTGCAATGCGAAGGACGGACTCTATTTGGAGACGGCCGCCGTGTGTGATTGAGATCGACATCCGGAGTCGGCACCCCACCTCTCGCGTATGCCGCCACGAAGCGCACCGCTGTGCGGCGCGTCGCAGGGCCCCGGCGGACTCAATCAGAACAGCTGGTTCTCGCCACCGAACACGTCGGAGACGGAACCGTCTGTGAAGATCTGACGGATCGAGCTGGTCAGCAGATCCGCCACGGAGAGGATCTTGATGAAGTCGGGCGCACCCGCCGGCAGCGGCACGGTGTCGGTCACCACCACCTGCTCGAAGCCGCAGGCTGCCAGGTTCTCAAAGGCGTTGCCGGAGAAGAGTCCATGGGTGGCAGCCGCATACACGCGGCTGGCGCCCGCGTCCTTGACGGCGGCGGCCGCGGCCTTGAGCGTGCCGGCGGTGCCGATGATGTCGTCGACGATCACCGCCGTCTTGCCACGCACGTCACCGATGACGTAGTTGATCTCCGCGATCTGCTGCGCGGGACGCTCCTTGTTGAGGATCGCGAGGTCCGCGCCCAGCTCCGAGGCAAAGCGCTTGTTGAGTTTCACGCGCCCGGCGTCGGGCGCCACCACGACGAGGTCATCCAGGCCGAGGTCTGAGAAGTACTGGGTGAGGATGAACATCGCGGTCATGTGGTCGCAGGGCTTCTGGAAGAAGCCCTGGATCTGGCCGGCATGGAGGTCCATGGTGAGGATGCGGTCGATGCCGGCCGCCTCCAGCATGCGCGCCACCAGGCGCGCACTGATCGGTTCGCGGGGGGCCGACTTCTTGTCCTGACGCGAGTACCCATACCAGGGGGTGACGGCGATCACCCGGTGCGCAGACCCGCCGACGGCCGCGTCGATCATCACCATCAGCTCCATCAGCGCGTCATTGGTGCTGACCGACTCCGCCGCGTTGCCACAGATCGGCTGGACGATGAAGACATCCGCACCTCGCACCGACTCTCCGTAACGGCAGTACACCTCGCCGTTGGCAAAGGTCTTGGTCGTGACCTGGCCCAGGGTGACTCCCAACCGATCGGCGATACGGCCCGCGAGGCCGCGGTTGGAGCGTCCCGAGAAGAGCATCAGGCGCTTGTCCTGATCGGCCCGCAGCTCGCTGGAGTCAAAGGGCATATCCATGACGCTCATTGCTTCCCTGATGGTACGTGGCGAGGTGGACCGAACGCTGCCTGAGGAGAACACCTGCAGGGCCGTGGTGCGTTCATGCCATCCGCGTCGGCGAGTTCATCGCTACCCGTCGCCATCCCGCACACGCGCGGTGTAGTTCTCGATGTTGCGCTGCCGCTCCCTGGCGATGCCCAGGGCGCCCTCCGGAACGTCCTTGGTGATGACCGAGCCCGCCCCTGTGTAGGCGTCATCCCCAACGGTCACCGGCGCGACGAAGGTCGTGTCGACGCTGGTGCGCACGCGGGCGCCGATCGTCGTGCGGTGCTTGGTGCGCCCGTCATAGTTGGCCGTGATGGTGCTGGCACCGAGGTTGGTGTCCTCGCCGACGCTCGCGTCACCGATGTAGCTGAGGTGCGGCACCTTGCTGCGGGCGCCGATCTCAGAGTTCTTGATCTCCACGAAGGTGCCGGCCTTGGATCCCTCCCGCAGGACCGCACCGGGCCGCAGGTAGGCAAAGGGCCCGACCTTGACGCCGTCACCGATCTGAGCACCGGTCGCATAGCTGTGGATGACGCTCGAGTCGATTCCGACACTCACGTCGATCAGCGTCGTGTGCGGGCCGATCACGGAGCCCTCCCCCACGCTGGTGGCCCCATGCAGACAGCTGCCGGGATGGATCACGCTGTCCGGCGCGAGGGTGACCTCGACGTCGATCACGGTCGCTGCCGGGTCGACGATCGTCGCGCCGTCACGCATCAGACGCTCATTGATGCGGCGCTGAGCGATCGCACGGACCGCGGACAGCTGGACCCGGTCATT
Organism: Actinomycetes bacterium; assembly: GCA_021820105.1. Taxonomy (GTDB): domain Bacteria; phylum Actinomycetota; class Thermoleophilia; order Solirubrobacterales; family Solirubrobacteraceae; genus Palsa-465. The sequence goes on from JAKAED010000002.1 coordinate 61,056, forward strand.
GACCCCGAGCGTCTCATCCTGATCCTCAAGCACCAGCGCTGTCACGATGTGGCCCTGGCTGCGGATCAGCGGCAGCACGTCAGGAAGGTAGTACTCCCCCTGCGCGTTGTTGTTGCCGACGCGCGCCAGCGCCGGCAGCAGCGCCGACCCGGAGAAGGCGTAGATGCCGCTGTTGATCTCATGAATCTGCAACTCCTCCGCGGTGGCGTCCTCCGGCCGCTTGGTCTCCACGACCTTCTCCACACTTCCGTCCGCAGCGCGCACGACCCGGCCATAACCGGTGGGATCATCAAGCACTGCGGTCAGGATCGTGGCCGCCGCGCCGCTGTCACGCTGAACCCCCGCCAGCGCGGCGATTGTGTCAGGCGAGATCAGCGGCACGTCGCCGTTGAGCACCACCACCGAGGCATCAGCGTCAATGTGCGGCGCCGCCGCGCGCAGCGCATCCGCGGTACCGCGAGGCTGCTCCTGCACAACCGACAGGACATCATCGGCAAGCGCCTCACGCAGCGGCTCGCCAGGCGCGTCCACCACGACGATCCTGCCGGCGCCGGCCGCTCTGGCAGCTGACAGCACCCAGCCGATCATTGAGCGCCCGCACACGGTGTGAAGCAGCTTCGGGACCCTTGAGCGCATCCGCGTCCCCTGTCCGGCGGCGAGGATCACTACGACGGGCGGCGCGCTCACTGGCCGCATCCTAGCTCACCTGCCGCCCCAGCCTGCGATGCTTGATGCCGTCAACCAACGGAGGCGTGAGCCAAGCGCCAACGCAGGCATGAGCCACGACCTTGTTGGGCGACGCGCCATTGCTCACAACAGGTCGATCAGCGTGCTGCGATGCTAGATTCGACGGCCCATTGGGGGATAGGACAACTGGTCAGTCCGCCGGGTTTTGGTCCCGGACATCGGGGTTCGAGCCCTCGTCCCCCAGTTTCATCCCGGTGAGCCGTTTTCGCCGGACTTCGCAGTCATCCGACGCCAACTCTCAGGCTCTAGTCCAGGGTTAGTCTGAGGCCGGAGCTCGAAGCCGGGCACCTGCTGGTCCGGGCTATCTCTTCCCGAGAGCCCTCCGGACCGCCTCCGGCAGCAGCGGATCCGCCAGCGCCGCCCGCACATCCGCCGGACGGTGCAGCGCGCGCTCCCCCTGCAGCATGCCGATCTCAAGTCCAAGCCCAGCGGCGGCCAGCAGCACCTGATTGAGTGAATCGGGCCCGCGCCAGATGAGCTCAGGCAAGGAGAACAGCGCCGGCAGCGGGCGCGCAACCCCGATCAGGTAGTAACCGCCGTCAAAGACCGGCCCCAGCACCAGATCAGCGCCCGTGGTCAGGTCGATGCGCGCCGCCCGGGCGTGGATCTGCCGGAAATGGGCCAGATCCGGCCAGACGACCAGCACCGGCCCGACCGAGTGTGAGGACACGCGCGCCACCGCATCGGCCACGCGCGCGGCGATCCCCTCCCCGTTCTGGGGGAACAGGACGGTGCCGTCACCGCCCAGAAGCTGCAGCTCACGACCGGCGTCGGCCGGCTCATGCGCGATGTAGAGCCCGCGCGGCTTCAATGAGCGCGCCCAGCGCAGGGCCTCGACCAGCAGCGCCGTCTGCAACGCCAGGCAGCCATCCAGCCCGAGCAGCGACTCAAGCGCGTGGCGCACCTCTCCACGCCGTGGCGCCCGCGCCATGATCACAACCGCCGGTGCGAAGTCAGCGGCGCCGCCCGGGTCGCTCTCCACCTCGCGAAACTGCTCTGGCACGGCCATCAGCCGGCCTCCACCCCTGTTCCGGGCATCAGTCGGTGGGCTCCCGCGGCCCGAGCCTGATCATCGTGCCAGCCGGAGCCGGAGCCGGAGCCGGAGCCGGAGCCGGCGCGGACGCCGACGGAACCGCCCGCGGCAGCGCCGCGGCCAGCAGCGCTGCGAACACCCCGGAGGAGCGTCCGATCAGCTCGGAGAGCACCGCGACCGGAGTGGGCTCGCCGGGAACCACCTCATTGGCGTAATCCGTGACAAAGCCGACCAGCGCAAATGGCAGCTCAAGCTCGCCGCAGAGCACCGTCTCCGGACCACCGGTCTGGCTCACGGCGCTGACTCCGCAGGCCGCCAGCTGCGCGATCTCCACCGGCGTGTTGAAGCGCGGGCCGTCGACGTGGCCGTACACCCCACCGCTCTGAAACGGAAGATCCGCCTCAAGCGCCGCGGCCGTGAGCATCGCCGCCAGGTCCGCTGAGAAGGGGCCGCCGTGCAGGACCCAGTGCCCGCGCGCCGGATCGCCGACGCGGTCAAAGAAGGTGCAGAGCGAGCCATCGGGCAGACGGTTGGAGCTGAAGTGGAGGTCATCAAAGATCACCAGTGAGCCGAGCTCCAGGTCCGGGTCAACCGCACCACACGCGGTCAGCCCGATCACCGCGCCGACACCCCGCTCGCGCAACGCCCAGACGTTTCCCCGATGATTGACCGTATTCGACAGACGCGCGTGGTCGGCACCGTGCCTGGAGATATGCGTCACCTCGACGCCCTGCCACACCCCCTCAGAGACCTCCACGTCCCCAAACGGAGTGGAGACCAGCACAGCCTCAGCCCCATCAAAGCCGGGCAGCGAATAGGTGCCCGAACCGGTGATGATCCCGACCCGCATCAGCGCGGAACGCGGCCGCCCTCAGCGCCAGGCTCGGTCGCGGGCCCGCGCGGCGCCGCAATGGCGAGCACACGCATCGCCTTGAGCCCCAGCGAGAGCTTCTCCCGGCCGTCGGTGGACTGGACATCAAGGCCCGTCAGCTCGCGCACGCGCTCAAAGCGGTAGCGAACCGTGTGCCGGTGGGTGATCAGACGGGCCGCGGTTGCGTTGACGTTCGCGTCGCAGTCGAGGAAGGTCGCGAGCGTGCCGAGCAGATCGGTCTCATACTGCTCGTCATAGGCGACCAGCGGCCGCACAGTGTCGTTGTAGAAGCGCCTTAGTTCAGCCGGATCGCTCATGTACGGCAGCAGCAGCTGATAGGTGCCGGTGGCCTCAAACGCCAACTCGGCGGTGTCGGGCTCACCCTCCACGACGTTGACCGAGAGCGTCGCCTCATTGCCGGCTCGCTGCAGGTCAAGCGGATCCTCGACCCGCCGTGAGCGTCCGATCGCGAACACAAATCCGGGCAGGCTCGACTCGAGCTCACGCAGGATCGCGGCGGAGACGCGCCGGCCGGTCTCACCGTCGCCGTCGGGAATCAGGATCAGGATCGTGCCGGCATCGGCCTCCGCCGGCGCCGCGATCGCGCCCGGAGCGATTGAGCGGGCGCCGCGGCCGGCCACCGCCAGCAACCGCCGGCGCCAGTCATCCTCGGTCGGGTTGCGGGCGTGGGCGCGCACGACCAGCACGGCGGCGCCGCCGCTCAGATCCGTCCCGAGCTCCTTACCGCGAGCGATCAGGTGGTCGCGCTCTTCAATCTGGCGCCGCAGCACGGCGCGCAGGAAGGAGGTCGCGGCCTCCTCCGACGCCCGTTCGGGGGCGCGCACGCGCTCAACCTCGGAGGCGATCAGCGTTGTCACGAGGCTGAGCACGGACGGATCCGGATCGCCTTCCCGGGTTCGCATCCGCAGCTGCCCAACGGTGGCGTCGGCGACCTTCAGCTCGATCGTCGTGACTCCGTCACCATCCCGCATCATCGACCGCTCGTCAGCGGGCGAGCGGGCGGTCACCGCCAGGATCGAGCCCGAGCGGTCGATCAGGATCAGGCTCGCCTCCAGCGCTCGGCCCGCCGCCCGCAGCACCTCTGGCAGGCCGGCGCCGGCCTGAACCGCCTCGGTGATGGCCGCGAGCGCGGAGAGGTTCGGCCCGTTGCCAATACCCGAGCTCATCGCCTCCCCGTCAGCCATGTCCACCGATCCCATGCAGGCGTCAGAACCAGCTCGGCCACTGCAGGAAGATCCACAGGCCAAGGACCACGCCGGTGCCGACAAAGGCGGCAAAGACGTAGCCCGACAGCACCAGGACGGCAACCCGCTCCCAGACGCGCCGGTGGCTCTGCAGAGCCGGCGCCACAACCAGCGTGACAAACGCGATGAACGCGATCAGGGCGCAGCCCCCGGCGACCAGATAGGTGATGTTGCTGTTGCTCATGTCTTCAGGTCTCTCAGCTTCAGCCCATCAGAGTAACGATGGCGCCCCATACTCCGCGCTGACCGGGTCGGCCACGACCACCCGCGGGTGATCGGCGCGCAACCGCTCAGCGGCGTCCCGCGCCCGTCCGCGGGCCCCCGCTCCCCACCAGATGCCCACCACGGTGGGACCCGAACCCGAAACCAGGGCGTGCTCCGCGCCCGCCTCCCGCACCGCCGCCAGGGCGTCGGCACACCACGGGCACAGCGAGATGGCGGCGGGCTGCAGGTCGTTGATGAGCAGGTGCTCCGGCAGGCGCCGGCCACTGCCAAGCACCTCCACAAGCTCCGCGTAACGGGCCTCCAGGACGCTCTGCTCGCGAGGCAGCCCAAGCCGGTCCGCCTCCCGGAAGACCTCGGGGGTCGAGAGCTCGACGTCAGCCGGCAGGACGACGTAGGCGTGCTCCGGCAGCGGCTCAAAGTGCTCCACGAGCTCACCCGCCCCCGTACCCAGCGCGAGTCCGGGCAGCAGCTGCGCGGGCACGTCAGCGCCGAGCTCCGCTGCGATCTGGTCGACCTCCTCAGCCCGCCCGGGCGCCAGCGCCATGGCCAGACGCAGGGTCGCGGCGGCATCCGCCGACCCGCCCGCCATGCCGGCCGCCACCGGGATCCGCTTGCTGATCACGATCCGCACCGGCGGTCCGTCCCAGCCGCGCGCGCGCAGCGCCGCGAGTGCCGTGGCGGCCAGGTTCTCACCGTCAACGCCCCTGCACTCGACCGTGTCCACCGCGTCCTCGGTCACCTCCAGCTCCAGCTCGTCCGCCAGCGACAGCGACTGAAACAGCGTCACCAGCCGATGGCGCCCGTCAGCTCTGGTGCCGCCCAGGAACAGCGAAAGGTTCACCTTGCCCGGCGCCGCCGCCCGCAACCTCATCCGTACAGTCTCCTCGCAAGCTCGACGAACTGCTGTGGCGTCAGCTTCTCAGCCCGCACGTCCGCCGGCAACCCCAGCTCAACCAGCGCCGCGCGCGCCCGCTCCCGCGTGCCCGGCTGCGACAGCTGCAGCGAGCCGGCAAGCGCCTTGCGGCGGTGTCTGAAGGCGTCGTGCACCAGCCTGATCTCCGTCGCGCTGGCCCGCTGGCCCGCGCGACGGCTGAGACCGAGCAGCACCGAATCCACGTTCGGCACCGGCCGGAAGACCTGCCGGCTGACGTGCCTGAGCACCTTCACGTCGCACTCGAGCTGTGCCAGCACCGACGGCACCCCGTAGGCGTCGGTGCCGGGCTTGGCGGCAAAGCGCTCGCCGACCTCACGCTGCACCATCACGACCCAACTGCCGATGCTCGGCAGCTCGGCGACGGTCCGCAGGATCACGGTCGCGGCGACCCCGTAGGGCAGGTTGGCGACCATCTTGGTCGGCGCCGGGTCCAGTGCGGCCAGGTCCAGCTCAAGCGCGTCAGCCATGTGCAGGGCCACGTTCGAGCGGTCGCCCAGCAGCCCTCTCAGGTTGCTCTCCAGGCTGCGGTCGAGCTCGACCACGTGCACAAAGGCAGCGCGCTCCGCCAGCCGCTGAGAGAGCACACCCGGGCCCCCGCCCACCTCGAGGACAACGTCCTCGTCGGAGAGCTCGGCCAGCCGCTCGATCACGTCAAGGATGTTGCGGTCGACCAGGAAGTTCTGCCCGAGCCTCACCAACCGAACACCGCCGCCGAGGCGGCCTCAACCTCCAGGTTGAAGTCGTGGTAGCTCACCCGCCGCTCCAGCGCCAGCGCCTGGGCGGTGTGCACGACGTTGGCCGGCACATTTGGTTTGCCGCGCAGCGGCTGCGGTGACAGGTACGGCGCGTCGGTCTCCACCAGCAGACGCCCGGCGGGCACCCGGAGCATCGCCTCACGCAGCGCCTCGTTCTTGGGATAGGTGACGTTCCCCGCAAAGGAGAACCACCAGTTCGGGTGCGCCAGGCACTCATCCACGCGGGTGGTCATGGAGAAGCAGTGCAGGATCACCTTGACCGACGCGGCGTGGTGCTCGAGGATCCGCAGCGTGTCAGCGTCGGCCTCGCGCGTGTGGATCACCACCGGCTTGCCGACCTCGCGCGCGATCTCAATCTGCGCCCGGAAGGCGTTGATCTGATCCTCCCGGGGGGCGTGGTCCCGGTAGTAGTCAAGCCCGGTCTCGCCGACCGCCACGCAGCGCGGATGGCGGGCGAGCTGCTCCAGCGCCACAAAATCGGCGTCGCTGAAACCGGTGGCGGAGTTGGGGTGAATGCCAACGGCGGCATAGACCTGCGGGAAGCGCTCGGCTGCGGCCAGCGCCGCCTCTGAGTTCTCGATGTCGGTGCCGATCGTCACCAGGCGGGTGACACCGGCCTCAAGCGCGGCTGCCACCAGCTCGTCGTCGGAGCCCTCGCAACTGCTCAGGTGGGTGTGGCTGTCAACCATCGGCGGCTACTCGGCTGGGCGCTCGAGCTTGGGGAAGAGCGGCTCCAGCGGCGGCAGGTCGACGCCACCGGCCAGCGGGCCGGTGGCGGAGAAGCGCGCTGACGCGTAGGAGGTGTCCGGCGCGCCGAGGCTGGCCAGCAGCCGCTCGACGCTCTGCGGGATGTAGGGGTGCAGCAGGACCGAGATCACACGGACGCCCTCAAACAGGGTGGTCAGTGTCTGCTCAAGCTCGGCGCCCCTGGTGTCGTCCTTGGCAAGCTGCCAGGGCTGGCGCTCCTCGACGTAACGGTTCAGTCGCCGCACGCGCTGCCAGATCGTGTCCAGCGCCTGGGTCGTCTCGGCCCGGTCGAACAGCTCTGAGATCGCCTCCGCCAGACCGTCGAACTGCTCGCGGATCTCCGGGTCGGTATCGACGCGCGGGACGTTGCCGTCGCGGTAGCGGCGCAGCATCGCGACCGTGCGGCTGGCGAGGTTGCCGTACTCGTTGGCGAGCTCGGTCTCGTAGCGGATCCGCAGTCCGTGCGGGCCGACGTTGCCATCGCTGCCGAACACGACCTCGCGGGTGAGATAGAAGCGCAGGGCATCGGTGCCGAACTCCTCAAGCACGGCGAACGGGTCCAGCACGTTGCCCAGGGACTTGCTCATCTTGCGGCCGTCCTCGCCCATCAGAAAGCCGTGGACAAACACGCGCTGGGGCACCTCCACGCCGGCGGCCATCAGCATCGCCGGCCAGAAGATCGTGTGGAACTTGAGGATGTCCTTGCCGATCACGTGGAACTGCGCCGGCCAGTAGTGGTCGGTCAGGTCGGTGTCGGGGCTGGCGTAGCTCAGTGCCGTGTAGTAGTTGAGCAGCGCGTCGAACCAGACGTAGAAGACGTGGCTCGGATCCCAGGGAACGGTGACGCCCCAGGTGAGCTTGGCGCGGGAGAGCGAGATGTCCTGGAGGCCCTGGCCGAGGAACGCGCGTGCCTCGTTGTAGGCGCGCGCCGGCATCACAAAGTCGCGGTGCTCATCAAATAGCCGCTCAAGCGGCTCCTGGAAGGCGGAGAGCTTGAAGAAGTAGTTCTCCTCGGACTCTCTGGTGAGCGCGATCTCGTGGATCGGGCAGCGGTTGCCGTCGAGGATCTCGTTCTCAACCTTGAAGTCGGCGCAGCGGGGGCAGTACCACCCCTCATAGAGGCCCTTGTGCACGTAGCCGTTGTCATAGACGCGCTGGAGGACCTCCTGCACGCGGTGCATGTGCTGCGTGTCCGTGGTCCTGATGAAGAAGTTGTTTGAGATGTTCAACTGCGGCATCAGCGCCTTGAAGCGCTCGGCGTTCTTGTCGGCCAGTTCCTGGGGCTCCAGTCCCTGGGCGTGGGCCGCGTCGGCCACCGGCTCGCCGTGCTCATCGGTGCCGGTCAGGAAGAACACGTCCTCGCCACGCTGGCGGTGCTGGCGGGCCAGGACATCGGTGGCGATCTCCTCGTAGGCGTGACCGAGGTGCGGCTGGCCGTTCACATAGGCAATCGCGGTGGTGATGTAGAAGGGCATCGCCTCGCAGACTAGTGGATGGGCCCGCCTCCTACATACGTCCGCCACAAGGGCGCGAGCCTCTGAGTGGCGGCAGATCTTCCGATCTTCGGAAATGTGGATTCACTTTGCACAGGCGAGGCAGGATCACGGTTGCGGTTCAGAGCAGCCTCAACCCTCCTGTGCGTGTCACTGCTCTCCGCGCTGGCGCTGGCGGGCGCGTTCCTGCCGGCTCGTGCTCGTGCCGCGGGATCCGTCAAGGTGGTCGGCGGCGCCATCGGCGGCATCGCGGTGCCGAGCGGGGGCGCTGCCCGTCTGAATCCCGTGCACGCGGGAGCCGCCGAGGTGCTGAGCGGCGCCGGCACAGGGTCGAGCGGCACCTCCAGTGGTGGCACCCCGCCGCTGCTCTACGGCGGCGGACCGGTCATGCACAACGTGATCACCCAGGTGATCGCCTGGGGCCCCTCAGGGCACGCGTTCCCCAGTGGGTACGTGAGTGGCTTTGAGCAGTACCTCAACGACCTTGGCGTCGCGCTCGGTCAGAGCAGCAACATCAGTTCGGTGAGCAGCGAGTATGTGGATGCCACCGGTCCTGCGCTGAGCTCGCTCACCAACAACGCGGCGATCAGCGACACCGGCGCCTATCCCAGCTCAGGCTGCACGGTGAGCGGTGTGAGCGTCTGCCTGACCACGTCGCAGATCCTGACGGAGCTGTCCAATGTCATCTCCGCAGGCAAGCTCCCGGTGGACATGAATCACAGCTACATAGTGCTGTTGCCGCCGGGTGTGGACAACTGCTTTGACTCAAGCGGCACCCAGTGCGAAGCGCAGTACTTCTGCGGCTACCACTCGAACGTGGACCTGGGCGGATCGCCCACCACCTACACGGTGATCCCCTACACGGAGTCCAGCTACAGCAACGCGGCCGGACAGTGTTCTGCCTACAACGGCCCGAGCAGCGTCAGCTCGGATGTGATGGGACTTGACAGCATCGGCGCGCACGAGCTGTTTGAGTCGGTCACAGATCCCGTGGTGGGAACCGGCTACACGGACTCCGCGGGCTCTGAGATCGGTGACAAGTGCGCCTGGGACTTCGGCAGCTCCAGCCCGGCGACAGGCGGCGGCTCCTACAACCAGCTGATGAACGGCGATCAGTACATGATCCAGGAGATGTGGTCCGACCGGGCCAACACGTGTGTCGCCGGCAGTGCGACCACGGCCACCGCACTGATCAACTCCGGGGGCTCGGCGGTTGCCGGCAGTGCAACCACCTTCACCGCGACGCTGAGCGGCGACAGCGCCAGCGCGTCCTCATATCAATGGTCTTATGCGGACTCGTTTGGATCCGTGACCAGCAACGTGGCGACGGGCCAGAGCGCGCAGCTGACCTTCCCATCGACCGGAACCTACACGGTGTGGGTCACCGTGACCGACACCAATGGTGGAACCGTGACGGGTGTGACCAACGTCACCGTCAGCGGCCAGGCGGCTCCGAGCGCGAGCTTCACCTACACGACGCCCACGACCGTGCCGGTGCCGGGGGGCACCGTCAGCTTCACGAGCTCGGCAACGGCCTCAAACGGGTCGATCACCGGCTACAGCTGGAACTTCGGTGACGGCGGCAGTTCAACCGCCGCAGATCCATCACACGTCTACGCGGCCGCCGGCACCTACACGATCACCCTCACCGTGACCCAGACCGGTGGCGGCAACACGACGGTTGCCAGGTGGCTGATGGTGGACGTGCCCCCCACCGCCGACTTCAGCTGGAGCGGGACAGCTGAGACCGGTAGCCCAATCAGCTTCACCAGCCTGGCCACAGCCGGCACGGGCACGCTCTCGAGCTACTACTGGAGCTTTGGTGACGGCAGCACATCCACCGCCGTCAACCCGACGCACACCTATGCATCGGCCGGCACCTACACGGTCATGCTGTCCGTGGTCCAATCTGACGGGCAGAGCACAACCGCCACGCACACGATCACCATCCAGCAGCCGGCCGGCACAGGCTCCTCGGGCGGGGGCAGCCAGGGCGGCAGCGGGACCGGCACCGGGACTAGTACCGGCAGCGGAACCGGCAGCACAGGTTCAACGTCCACCACCAGTTCGTCGACGTCCACGAGTACGTCAACTCCCACCGGCTCATCCGCATCCAGCTCATCAACATCGAGCGGCTCGACAACGGCCGGCGGCTCGTCCGGCGGTGGTCTGCCCGCAGCCGCACGCAGGTGGCTCAATCAGACGGTCGCGGCCGCAGGCAGCAGCGCGAACCTCAAGAAGCTGCTCACCCACCATCGCCTGCTGACCAGGCTGAGCGCGACGACCACGCCGGGACGCCTCGTGATCACCTGGTACGTCCAGGTCGGGCAGCACCGAGTCGCGCTGGCCCGCGGTGCCAGCACCGTCCACTCAGGCGTGGCCGCCCACCTGACGATCAGACTGACCGCGCAGGGACGGGCGCTGCTGCGGAGCTCACATCCGGGACGGTTCCTGATCGGCGCCTCTTTCCGGATGGCCAGGGCGCGCACCGGTCACAGCCGGACCGTGACGGCGCTGCGCTCGTGACGCCCGGCTCAGCCTGTCAACGCCCGGTACAGGACGTTGGCGCTGGCGCCGGTCAGATCGGCCACGACGTGAGCTGCCACTCGCGGCTTGGCGCCTGACTCCACGAGCCTGCGCACGGCATCCAGCGCCGGCTCAAGGTCGACTGCTGTCGGGGCCGGCGCCGGTCCGACCACGAGCACGACCTCGCCCCGCGGTGGCTCCTGCGCGTAGCGCGCCGCCAACTCCTGAGCGTGACCGCGAACGACCTCCTCATGGACCTTGGTGAGCTCGCGACAGACCGCGACCGGTCGCGCAGGATCAAGCTCGGCCAGGACCGCCAGCGAGTCCGCCACCCGCCGCGGTGATTCAAAAGCCACGAGCGTCTCGGCGCTCGCAAAGGCCGCCTCAAGCTCCGCGCGCTTGCGCGGCAGGAAACCAGCAAATCGCCAGTGATCTGCCGGCAGCGCGCTGGCGACGAGCGCGGCCAGCGCGGCTGAGGGCCCCGGCAGCACCTCAACCTCCAGGGCGGCTGCGACACACGCACGCACCAGCACAAAGCCTGGATCCGATACCAGCGGCATGCCGGCGTCCGACACCAGCGCCACCACCTCACCGCCGTGGATGCGCTTCACCAACTCCGCGGAGCGCGCCTTCTCGTTCTGCTCGTAATAGCTCACGAGCTTGCCGGAGACCCCGTAATTCTTCAGCAGCGCGCCCGTGCGGCGCGTGTCCTCACAGGCGATCACATCGGCAGCCCGCAGCGCCGCCAGCACCCGCAGCGTGATGTCCTCAACGTTCCCGATCGGGGTCGGGCAGACGATCAGCTTGCCTGGCCCGATCATCGCTGCGCCTGGCGGGCCGCCAGTCCGTCCAGCGCCAGCGCGGCTGCGCCGACCATGCCAGCCTCGTGACCAAACTCCGCGGCGACAACGCGTACCACGTCCCGTGAGGGCGGCAGGGCTCGCCTGAGCATCTCAGCCCGTGCCGGCGCGAGCAGCATCTCCCCCGCCCGCATCACGCCGCCACCGACGACGATCAGCTCCGGGTTGAAGATGTTGACGTAGTTGGCGAGCGCAACGCCCAGGCGCTCACCGATCAGCTCCAGCACCGCGAGCGCCGCGGGATCTCCGTCATGGGCCAACTCGGTGACCAGTGGCCCCTCAAGCTCGCGTCCATCCACCAGCGCGCGCCCCAACTCGGTGTCGGGCCGCTCGCTTGCGATCCGCCGAGCCTCACGTGCCAGCGCGGTACCTGACGCCATCGCCTCAAAGCAGCCGTGGTTTGGGCAATTCCCCTGACAGCGTGGCCCGTTCAGGTCAATCACCATGTGGCCCAGCTCCGCGCCCGCCCCCAGCCAGCCGCGGTAGAGCTCGCCGCCGAGGATCAGACCGCCGGCAATCCCGGTACCCAGGCCGATCAGGAGCATGTGCTCAACGCCCACACCGGCGCCCGCACGGTGTTCAGCCAGCGCTGCAAGATTGCCGTCATTGTCGACGAACACCGCCAGATCCAGTCGCTCGGCCATCAGAGCCCCAAACCGCACATCCGTCAACGGCAGATTGACCGCCACGACAGATGTACCGGTACGGCGGTCGATCAGGGACGGAATCCCAAAACCGACCGCGTCGATCTCGCCGGGCGTCGTGTTAACGAGTTCTTGAACTGCGCTGGCAATAGTGTCCAACAGAGCAGGGGTGTCCTGACCACGCATCGAACGTTGTATGCGCCGGTGTATCTGCAGGCGCTCATCAACCACCCCGGCCGCCAGCTTGGTGCCGCCGATGTCAACGCCGATCACGAATCGCGAGGGCATTCCGCCACTATAAGCAGCCGGCCCCGGAATTCAGCACCACAGCCGCAATGACAGATTTCTACGACGACCCAGATCCAGAGGAGCGCCGGCCACGCGGTGGCGGAGCGCGGCGCTCGGGTGCCACCTACGCGGCTCGCAGCGGCCGGCCGAGTGAGGCCGAGCGCCCCTACAACCTGTACCGCTCAACGCCCCGCAGCCTGGGCGCCCGCCTGCGCGGTGAGACCGACGCCGAGCTCGAGGCGCGCGCCGCGGAGCTCTCCCGGCGTAAGGCTCCCCGACCACCCCGCGGCAGCGAGTTCGCGCCGGAGCGACGCGGCGGCAGAGGCGGATCCGGCGGGCCCGGTGGGTGGGGTCCGCGCCCGCCGCGACGCGGCTGGCGCAGGATTCCGGGGCTGGGTCGCTCGCTGCGGCCGCTCTGGCACCCACTGCGGCTGCTCAAGTACGCGATCCTGTTCTGCATCCTCTGGGTGGCGCTGTCCGTGGTGCTGTTCGTCATGAGCGCGTCGGGGGGCAACCTCCCGCAGAGCCGGGCGACCACTGCCGCGCTGACCAGCGCCGGGCCGCTGCTGCTCACGCCGAACAACATCCTGGTGGTGGGCCTGGATACCCGCCCCCGTACCGGCTACAGCTCGCATGAAGCCGGCTCCAACTACAGCGAGCGTTACGCCAACACAGACACACTGATGATCTGGCGGGTCGGCGGTGGCGTCTCGCGCAAACTCTCGATCCCGCGGGACACGCTGGTCAACGTGCCGGGCTGCGGCATGCAGAAAATCAACGCCGCCTGGGCCTGCGGCGGACCGCAGGAGACGATCCATGTGGTGGAGCAGCTGACCGGGGTGAAGATCAACCACATGATCGTGGTCGACCTGGGCAACTTCGTGAAATTCATCGACGCCATCGGCGGCGTCACCGTCCAGACCCCGCGCATGTGCGCAACCATCTCCGGAGGTGCTGCCAACGGGGGCTACACGCTGAACCTCGCTCCCGGCCTGCACCACCTAACCGGGATCCAGGCGATCACGCTGGCGCGCGTTCGCCACATGCCCTGTGATATTGCCTACACCGACTTCAACCGTGAGAAGCAGCAGCAGCAGATCATGACCGGCATCAAGAATCAGCTGTTCACGCCCACCGCCTTCATCCATCTGCCGTGGGCCGCCTGGGATGCGCCAAAGGCGGTTCAGACCGATATGGGGCCGGTCACGCTGATGCAGCTGTTCGCCGCAGCCGAGATCGGCGGCTCGAGCAAGCCACAGATCCTGGGCGGTTCCTTCTCCGTGTACAACGGCGCCGATGTGGTGATCTCAAACCCAGCTCGCGACCGGCGCCTGGTCCAGCAGCTGATGACGGGCAAGTAGCGCGCTTACGCGGCCTTGCCCTCAGAGAGCGCGCTTACGCGGCCGCGGCCTTGCCCTCTGAGGACGAGGAGCCGGAGGCCGAGGAGCCGCCCGAGGACGACTCAGACTTTGACGTGGACCCGCCCTCA
>JAKAED010000243.1 GCA_021820105.1 Actinomycetes bacterium
TGAGCTCAGCGATGGTACTGGCCCTCAGTGTGTCTGCGTTGGTGGCGCTCGCCCTGCTGCTTGACGTTCTCTACCCGCGGATCGCTGAGCTGTGGTCACGGTTTAGAGCGGGACGGATACTCGTTGCCGAGCCCATCCCCGACCCAGGTCGGGAACGGCGCGCAGAGCAGACCGCGCGTGAGTTGCTGCGCTCATGCGTGAGCGATGAGGAGTGGTGCATGTACCGCGAACTCGGTTTCATCCGCGTCTGGGGCTCGGAGGCGACCCTGCACAACGGGGGTGCCGAGACCGCCTACCTGATCTACCCGCATCTGCCGATCGTCGCCTACGCGCCACAGACAGGCCGGCTGCTCGGTGAGTACTGCGTGGAGTTTCCTGACGACACCCGCCCATACGGGAGTTCGAGGTTGCCGGCATCTGACGATGTTCTGGCGAAGTGGATGGCGCTCACCGGGGATGAGCGACGCCTGCTTGCGAGCGCCAACCTGCATCTTCCGGGGCGCCAGATCGATGCCGGCCAGGTGGTGCGCGACCTCTGGCGGCTGTCACGCTGGGAGCAGGCCAGATTGCGGCAGGCTGCCGCCTGAGGCCTGATCCAGCAACGCCTGCCCGGGCGACCGAAGCATCTGTCCTGCTTTTGTGTTAACCCCTGGGAAGCTGGCTCAACAAGCCCAACGGAGGAACTCAGGTTGATCAGAATCGCAGGATGGTCTCGTACCGGGAGTCGGCTGGCGGTGGCGTCGCTGATGGTCGGTGCGCTGTTCGCAGTCGGCGCTGCGCTCGCTCCGGCCGCCTTGGCCAGCGGCGGGGTGACGATCTCAACGAGCTTTGAAAACGATCCGATCAGCCTGGACACCTCAGACGCAGTGGGATACGCGATCTCCAACACCACGGGCAGCAGCCAGGTGGTGTATTTCACTGACACGCTCCCGGCGGGCGTCACCCTCGACAACCCCGTGGCCGCCACCAACACTCCCGGCAGTGGCACCTGCACGCTGAGCACGCCGACCGCCCAACCCGGCGACTCCTCCATTGCGGTCCAGGTCTCCGTTCCCAGCGGATCCGGGACGATCTGCACGATCTCATACAGCGTTGTGGCGAACACGCCAAGCGTGAGCGACATCGCGGGGCATGACAGCTACAGCAATGTCCGGACCGATAGCGGTGTCACGCCCAATACGGCGTCCGGCTCGCTTGTGGTTCTGAGCGATCCGACGTTGAGCTTCACCGCCCCGAGCAACGGCTCATCCTTCGCCCTTGGGCAGCTTGCCTACGCGAGCTTCGATTGCAGTCCGACAGATCCGCTGGACGTGATCGATGGCTTCTACGGAACTGATGATGAGGGCAATCAGATTGAATCCGGCGCGCCAATCGACACACTCGATCCCGGGACACGCACGCTGGAGGTCGAGTGCTACAGCGCCGCCGGCGGCGGCTTCGTCTCGCAAACCAGCAGTTACACCGTCGGCTCCTACACGCTGAGCGCAGTGAGAGTTCGGAGAAAGACAGACGGTGTCAGCTTCAGGACGACGATCCCAGCTGGAAAGCTTGTTGCGAGGCTGATCTACGGACGCAAGGTGATCGGCGCCAGGAGCCTGTCGCCCACCTCAGGTTCAACGGTCGCCGTCGCGCTCAAGCCGACCAAGGCGGGAATGAGGCTGCTGGGCGCACTCCGTGCCCGGCGGGTAGCCGTATCGCTGCAGGTGACATTCACGCCGCAGGCGATTGGGACCGGCGACCAGCAGATCACCCCAGCGGGTGCGACGGTTGTCACGCGCAACGTGACGCTGCCCATCTCACACCGAGCCGTAAAGCACGCCAGGAGATCCAGGCGCATCGGTACCGCTAAACGGGTACGCACCAGGCGATCGGCCTGACCGCCGCCTTGCGTAAACAGCTCGGCGCCACGATACCCTTGAGAATGGAGCAGGACCCGGCCCCCGACGATTTCGAGAACGGAGTGTTGACGGAATGCTGACGGATCTTCCGCACAACCAGGGACCTTCGCGCCGCAGCCCAGCGCGTTACATCGTTCCACTGCTGGTGGCGTTCCCGTTCGTGGCGGCCGGTGCTGCTGCAGCTCTGGTGGCCTCCTCTCATGCGCAGCTGCGCGTGAGCCGGACGGCGTTGGCGGATATCACGCTTCCGCGCGGCGGTGGAAGCATCGCCAGGGTGCTCGCCATCGGAGGCCGGGAGCAGCAGGTGATCCCCGTGCGGCTGAAAGGCCACGAGGTGCTCCCGGTGCATCGGCTCCCAGCCGGTGAGCGGATCACGATCGAGGCCACGGTCCGTCGCCCTGCGTGGATCTCCTGGCTGACGGGCGGGAGCGAGCGCCTGCAGGTCACCGAGACCACGCCGGTGGCCAAGCCAACCTCTGTCTATCTGACTCGGAAGCTCAGCCAGCCGCTGGCGGTCAGCTTCAGCGCGCCTGTGGCAGCGGCCGGTTATGGCGCCACGGGCGCAGCCGTGCAGGCCCAGGCACTGTCGGTGCCCGTCCAGAGCGTGGTGCTCCACGAGACTGCTCCGGCCGGGATTGCGAAGCTGGCAGCCGCGGCGCGAACATGGGAGATCCCGACCGTGACAACTGTGTCCTGGTTTCCGGCGGGCAGCCGGGCGACGGTTGTGGCCAACCCGGCGCCCGGAAGCCGAATCACTCCGAACACCAGGCTGACGCTGACCTTCTCGAAGCCGGTATCGCGCGTACTTGGGCATCAGTTGCCACCGGTCTCACCCCAGACGGCCGGCGCCTGGCACACGGTCAATGCCCACACCATCCAGTTCGTTCCCGCGGGGTACGGTTACGGACTGGGGGCCAACGTGAAGGTCTCGCTGCCGTCGACCGTGAACCTCGTAGGCGGTCAGGTGAGCGGAACCGATCCGGTGGGGCAGTGGACAGTTCCAACCGGCTCGACAGTGGCCTTGCACCAGTTTCTTGCGGAACTCGGCTACCTGCCGGTGAACTTCACGCCTGCCAGCGGCAGCCTTCCCGCAACGGCCGCGGCCGCGGAGGCAGCAGCCGTCAACCCACCGAAGGGAACGTTCACCTGGCGCTACGCGCACACGCCCACCCTCCTCAGAACGATGTGGTCGGCGACAGCATCGGGTCAGATGACCAAGGGCGCGATCATGGCCTTTGAAGAGGCGGAGGGCATGATCCCCGACGGCGTCGCCAGTCCACAGGTCTGGAAGGCGCTCATTCAAGCCGTCCTGGGCAACCACAAGTCGAGTTTCGGGTACACGTTCGTGATGGTCAGCATGCATCTGCCGGAGACCATCACCGTGTGGCACGACGGCAAGATCGTGGTCCACGGACTGGCCAACACTGGCATCCCTGTCTCACCCACGGCACCCGGCACCTATCCCGCCTACGAGCACATCCCCAGT
>JAKAED010000244.1 GCA_021820105.1 Actinomycetes bacterium
TCCGATCTGCCGATGGACCATGGCGACCATCCAGTTCGTGTTCGCGGCGATGCCGGCGCTGATCTACTGGTTCGGCGGCCAGAGCTTCACCGGACACGTCGGCGTGGGCACGCTGGTGGCGTTCACCACGCTGCAGACCCGACTGCTGTTCCCGATCCAGTCGCTGCTGAGCGCGGGCACGGACGTGGAGGCGTCGCTGGCGCTGTTCGACCGCATCTTTGAGTACATCGACCTGCCGATCGACATCGTCGAGGCCGAACATCCGGTGGTTCTCGACCCGGCCAGCGTGGTCGGCGAGGTGCGCTTTGAGGGGGTCTGGTTCCGCTACGGCGGGCCCTCCGGCCAGCGGGCCGGTGGGCCCCAGGAGGGCGCTGAGGAGTGGACGGTGCGCGACATCAATCTGACCGTGCCAGCGGGCACGCGTGCGGCGGTGGTGGGGGAGACGGGTGCCGGTAAGACGACGCTCGGCTACCTTGCGGCGCGACTCTATGAGCCACAGCGCGGACGGATCACGATTGACGGCGTTGACATCCGCGAGGTCTCACTGGAGTCGCTGGCGGCGACCGTCGGTGTGGTCTCGCAGGAGACCTACCTGTTCCACGCGAGCGTGCGTGAGAACCTGCGCTTCGCCAAGCCCGACGCCACTGATGAGGAGGTTGAGGAGGCCGCGCGCACGGCCCGCATCCACGACCTGATCGCATCGCTGCCTGAGGGCTACGACACCGTCGTGGGCGAGCGTGGCTACCGCTTCAGTGGAGGCGAGAAGCAGCGCATGGCGATCGCGCGCACGGTGCTGCGCAACCCGCCAGTGCTGATCCTGGACGAGGCTACCTCGTCGCTCGACACGCAGACCGAGGCGGCCGTGCAGGCTGAGTTGGAGCGACTGGCTGAGGGTCGGACGACGATCACGATCGCCCACCGTCTCTCAACGGTTCGCGATGCCGATCAGATCGTGGTGCTGGACCGCGGAGGGATCGCGGAGCGCGGCACGCACGAGGAACTGCTCGAGCGGGGCGGTTTTTACGCCAATTTGGTCACTCGCGACACCGCGGGAGAGCTCCAGGGGGGTTAACGGAGGCTTCTTCCTGCCTCTAGTTCCATATGCGGAACTTTTGGCAGGAAGAATCGGGCGGTCGGCTCGTCAGGCGCCAGCACGGGCGCATCAGCTGGTCGCAGCTCATGAGCCTGGGGGTATCGAGCGCCACCGCTCACCGCTGGGCCCGAACGGGGCAGCTCGTGCGTGTGCTCCCCAAGGTCTACGCCGTGGGTCACACCGCCCCGAGCCGTGAGGCGGACCTGTGGGCGGCCGTGCTCTACGCGGGCTTGGGAGCGATGCTCTCGCATGCCTCGGCCGCCCATCACTGCGGTCTCATCACCTATCCACCGGAGGTGATTCACGTCTCGACACCAAGGGTGAAGGTCAGGTCGATCTCGGGCGTGATCCAGGTGCATGGCGGTCGGGAGCTGGCACGCGTGTTACACGACGGTATCCCGGTGACGTCCATCGCCCAGACGGTCCTTGACCTCGCCGCGAGTGAGGAAGCCAAGCTGGTGCGACGTGCGCTGGCGGTGCTCGACTACAGGGGGAGCCTTGATCGGGAAGCGCTCGAGCGGATCTGCGGCAGGGGGCGGCGAGGCAGCCGCGAGCTACGGGAGGCGCTCGCGGTCCACCGGCCTGAACTGGCTCGCACCAACGGCGAGCTTGAGGCCGCGTTCCTATCTCTGTGTGAGCGGTTCGGGCTGCCGATCCCGCGTTTCAATGTGTGGCTCGAGGGCTTTCTCGTTGACGCGTACTGGCCGGCCCACAACCTCGTGGTTGAGGTGGACGGTCGTGCGGCTCACTCAAGTCCGGCCCAGCTGCGCAACGATCGCCGTCGCGAGCTGGCGCTGCGGGCGTCCGGACGCACCGTCGTGCGCTACGACTGGGCACTGGTCGTGCACGCTCCGCAGGACGTCTATGCGGACCTGGTGCGTCTGGGGGTGCCGGGCTGAGTGCACGGCGGTGCCTCTCGCCGTCGCGCAGCTCGCCGGGCCCAGAGCCGCTCAGGAGGCGCCGGCGCCCGGGGCGGGCGGCAGCTTGTGGGCGACCGACGGCAGCTTCGCGGCGGGCACCGTTGGCAGCTTCACACGGACCGCATGGCCCTCAACACGCAGGTGCGGGAGCCGGCGCTCAAGCCAGTGGGGCATGTGCCAGTTGGCCCTGCCCAGCAGCAGCATCAGCGCCGGCACCACAACGGAGCGCACGATCATCGCGTCCAGCAGCACAGCTCCGGCGAGGCCGATGCCGAACATCTCGATGATTCGCTGGCCGCCAAGGACGAACGCCGCAAACACCAGCACCATGATCGCCGCGGCGGCGCTGATGGTCTTGCCGGTCGCCGCCAGACCGTGGGTGACCGCCTCACGGTTATCGGAGTGGCGATGCCACTCCTCATAGATGCGGCTGACGAGGAAGACCTCATAGTCCATCGACAGGCCGAACAGGATCGGGAACATGAGCACCGGCACAAACGCCTCGATCGGGCCGGGCGTGATGCCGAGCAGGTGGCCGAACCAGCCCCACTGGAAGATGGCTGTGACGACGCCGAGTGAGGCGGCGGTGGAGAGGAGGTTCATGACTGCGGCCGCGAGCGGAATGACCAGGCTTCGGAAGACGACCATCAGCAGCAGCGAGGAGACCAGCACGACGATCCCCACGAACAGGGGCAGCTTGGCGGTCAGCACGCTCGCAAAGTCGGCAAAGATCGCGGTCTGGCCACCGGTCAGCACAACCAGGTGAGTGCCTGCCGTCGCACGTGGGATCACCACATCACGGAGCTGATGCAGCAGGGCCGTGGTGGAGGCCGCCTGCGGCGAGCCGGTGGCGTAGACCTCCGCCACGCCGGCGCTGGTGCCAGCGCCGGTGGTGAACCTCGGACCGGAGACCATCCGGACTCCAGGGGTGTGCCGGACGGTATCGATCACCGCGCTGAACTGCGTGCGCTGCGCTGCGGAGTCGATCCGGGCGACCACCTCCAGAGGACCGTTGTAGCCCGGGCCAAAGCCTCTGGCGAGCAGCCGATAGGCCTGATATGTGGTGGTTGACGCGGGATCCGAGCTGGCGTCGGCGGCTCCCAGCCGCATCGAGAAGAACGGCACGGAGAGAAGCAGCATGACCGCCGTTGCCGCCGCCGCAAAGAGCGCTGGCCGGGCCGCCATCCAATCGGTCCAGCGACGCCACCAGGGCGACTCATCGCTCTCAGCCAACTGCCCACCTGCGATCGCGCGGCGATCGGCACGTCGCAGTACCCGACCGCCAAATAGCGACAGCAGTGACGGCATCAGGGTCATCGCCGCGACCACCGTGAAGGCGACGGTGATGGTGGCCGCGAC
>JAKAED010000092.1 GCA_021820105.1 Actinomycetes bacterium
CCTGCCGAGCGCCCCAAACCAGTGTTCACCCGCGTAATCACCTTCAGGCGTCTTGAGGCCGTCTCCGGCTTCCACTCGTGCGTCTATCTGGGCCTGCTGCTGTGCGCCTTCGTCCTCGGCAACCCCGAGCCGGCCACCTTCATCCTCGGACTGACGCATGGGCTGTTGTGGATCGGGATGTCCCTCATCTGTATCGCGGCGGTGCGCTGGCGCGTGGTCCCCTTCTGGCTGGCGGTGTGCGTGGCCGTGCTCGGCGGGCTCGGCCCCTTCCTCGGCACCGCCGGCTTCATCTATGAGACGCGCCGACGGGCTCGGCGTACGACTACTGGCTAACCTACGAGAGCAGAGGCTCGATGGCCATTCACACAGGCACGTTTCAGGTAGTTATGCCGGCGATGGGCGACTCCGTCGTCGAAGGCACCATCCTCGAATGGCACAAGCAGGAGGGTGACTCGATCCAGGCGGATGAGACGCTGGTTGAGATCTCCACCGACAAGGTCGATGCTGAGGTTCCCGCGCCGGTCGCAGGTCGGATCGTCAAGCTTTACGCGGCAGAGGGCGAGACAGTGGCCGTTGGCAGCCCCTTGGCTGAGATCGCGCCGGCGAGCAACGGCGGCGGCAACGGCACCGTTGGTGATGCCGGTGCGGGTGCGGATGGCGCCGAGGCCCCTGAGACCCAGATCGTCGACATCGTCACCCCCGCCGGCAGCGAGAGCGTCACCGAGGGCACGATCATGGAGTGGTCGGTCAAGGTGGGGGACACCGTCCGCGACGGTGACACGATCGTCGAGATCTCCACCGACAAGGTTGACATGGAGCTGCCTGCTCCAGCCGACGGCACCATCACAGAGATCCTTTTTGAGGACGGTGCGACCGTCGGAGTTGGCGTTGTGATCGCGCGGATGGCTGTGGGTGCCGGCGCCGCAGCGGCAGCCAACGGATCGCCTGGCGCCTCCGCCTCCGTCGCTCCCGCCGCCAACGGTCAGCCGGCGCCGGCCGCGCAGCCGGCCACGGCAGCCACCCCCGTCGCCCAGCGAGTCGCCACCGGGCTGGGCGTGAACCTGGCGGGTGTCGCCGGCAGCGCGCGCGGCGGCCGGATCACCAAGGACGATGTGCTTGCGGCCGCCAACGGCGCGCAGCTGCCCGCGGGCGCCCAGAAGATCAAGGGCGGGGCCGCCGCGCTGGTGCGCTACATGGAGGACAGCCGTCAGATCCCGACGGCCACATCATTCCGAACACTCACCGTGACGATGCTCGATGCACGGCGCAAGCAGCTCAAGGATGCCGGCCAGCGGGTCTCCTTCACGCACCTGATCGCCTACGCGATCGCGCGCGCCGCAACCGATGAGATGCCGGTCATGGCGCACCATTTTGCCGATTCAGCGGGAACGCCATACCGTGTCGACGACGGTCAGGTGAACCTCGGGCTGGCCGTTGACGTCGAGAAGAAGGACGGCAGCCGCACGCTCATGGTGCCTGTGATCCGTGACGCCGGGCGCCTGGACTTCCGGCAGTTCCTCGATGCCTACAACGATCTGGTCGAGCGGGCACGTACCAACACCCTGAGCGCGGATGACCTCTCCGGCGGGAACGTTTCGCTCACCAACCCGGGTGGTATCGGCACCGTTGCGTCCGTTCCCCGGCTGATGTCCGGGCAGGGCACGATCATTGCGACCGGCTCGATCTCCTATCCGCCCGGGCTCGAGGCGATCGGCGCACAGATCGGTGCTGAGAAGGTCATGACCATGACCTCGACCTACGATCACCGCATCATCCAAGGGGCCGAGTCCGGACGCTTCCTGAAGGTCGTTGAGGAGTACCTCCAGGGAGACCATGGCTTCTACGAGAGCGTCTTCACTGCGCTCGGCGTGACCCTGCCGGCACCGCCGGCCCGTCCGGTTCCGACTCTGCGCCTGGCGGGCGCGACCAGCCAGGCGCCGGCTGCTGCTGCGCCAGCGGGCGCAACAGCAGCAGCCGCAGTGCCGAGCGAGGAGCTGTTGCAGGCGGTGCAGGCCGCAACCTCGGTGCTGAAGGCCTACCGCATGCACGGACACCTGGCGGCTCGCCTGGATCCGCTGGGGCGCGCGCCCGGCGGTGATCCGGCCATGGATCCCGCGAACGTCGGCCTCACGCCGGAGCTGATGTCGCAGATTCCCGCTCGGATTCTGCGGATGTACGTGCCCGGAGCAACGCTGGCGGAGGCGATCCCACACCTGCGCGAGACCTACTGCGGATCGCTCGCCTATGAGATCGAGCACATCGCCTCGCACCGGCAGCGTCTGTGGCTGCGTGAGGCGATCGAGTCCGGCACCTATCGCAGGCCGCTGACGGCTGAGGAACAGCGCCGACTGCTCGAGCGCCTGACGGCGGTCGACTCGTTTGAGCGCTTCATGGGCAAGGCCTATCTCGGTTCCAAGCGCTTCTCGATCGAGGGTCTCGATATGACGGTTCCCATGATCGACGAACTGGTTCGGCTCGCCGGGGAGCACGGAGCTCGTGAGGTCATCGTCGGCATGGCGCATCGCGGTCGGGTCAATGTGCTCGCGCACAACCTCGGTCGCTCGTATGAGTCACTCTTCGCCGAGTTCGAGGGGGCTCAGACGCTCGACGCGATCACCACCATTCCGGATGGCGGCACCGGTGACGTCAAGTACCACCATGGCGCGTCCGGAACCTTCCAGCTGGCCGGCGGCGAGTCTCTCGTCGTACGCCTCGAGTCAAACCCCAGCCACCTGGAGTTCGTCGCGCCCGTCGTCTCGGGCGCCACGCGCGCGGCTCAGACAAACCGTCAGGGCGCGCACGCCCAACAGGACACCAACGCGGCCGTGCCGGTGGTGTTGCATGGTGACGCATCGTTCCCCGGGCAGGGTGTCGTTGCGGAGACGCTGAACCTGCAGGCGCTCGACGGCTACACCGTCGGCGGCACCGTGCACATCATCCAGAACAACCAGGTCGGTTTCACCACCGATCCGGAGGACTCGCGCTCCACCACCTACGCCTCGGATCTCGCCAAGGGCTTTGACGTGCCGATCATCCACGTCAACGCCGATGACGTCGAGGCCTGCATCACGGCGGTGCGCCTGGCCTTCGCCTTCCGTCGTGAGTTCGGTCACGACGTGATGATCGACCTTGTCGGCTACCGTCGGCACGGGCACAACGAGGGTGACGAGCCGCTCTATACGCAGCCCGAGATGTACGCCACGATCAAGCAGCATGAGCCCGTTCGGGAGCTGTTCGCCAAGCAGATGATCTCGACCGGCGCCATCAGCGCCACGGATGCTCAGGCCATGTCGGACGCCAGCTGGGCGGAGCTGACCAACCACCACAATCGGCTCAAGGAGCGACTCGCCGCCGCCAAGGAACACGTCGGCGAGCACCTCACCGGCGAATATCGCCTGGACAGCGGCATCGTGCCGGAGGTCAACACTGCGGTTGACGCTGAGCAGCTGCGGATCCTAAATGAGGAACTGCTGTCGACGCCCGAGGGCTTTGAGGTCAATCGCAAGCTCGCCAACCAGCTCGCGGAGCGCCGCAAGGCCTTCGGTCCTGAGCGTGCGGGCATCAACTGGGCACACGCGGAGGCGCTCGCGTTCGCCTCGTTGCTGAGCGAGGGCATTCCGCTGCGCCTCACCGGACAGGACTGTGAGCGCGGCACGTTCAGCCAGCGGCATCTGGTCCTCCACGACGCCAAGACCGGCCGCGAGCACAGCGCGATTCAGCACCTGCCGGGCGCGCTCGCGACGATGGAGTTGCACAACAGCCCGCTGTCGGAGATGGCGTGCATCGGCTTCGAATACGGTTACTCGCAGGAGGCCCCGGAGACGCTGGTGATGTGGGAGGCGCAGTTTGGTGATTTCGCCAACGGCGCGCAGGTGATGATCGACCAGTTCATCACTCCCGGCCTGGCAAAGTGGGGTGTCACTTCCAGGTTGACGCTGCTCCTGCCGCACGGCTATGAGGGCGCTGGGCCCGAGCACTCATCCGCACGGCTCGAGCGTTTCCTGCAGTTGGCCGCGGAGGGGAACATCCGCGTCGCCAACCTGACCACGCCCGCGCAGTACTTCCACCTGCTGCGCCGCCAGGCCCGCATCGTTCAGCAGCGCCCACTGGTGATCATGACGCCCAAGAGCCTCCTGCGCCTGCCGGCGGCAGCCTCGCACGCGGAGGATCTCTCAACCGGTCGCTTCCAACCGGTATTGGCAGAGCCTGGTGAGACCGATGCCTCGCAGGTCACGCGTCTGCTGCTCTGCAGCGGCAAGATCTACTACGACATCACCGGCAATCCGCTGCGCGCGCAGACTCCCGGGGTCGCCATCGGCCGCGTTGAGATGCTCTATCCGTTCCCGGAGGAGGAGATCCTCGCCTTGGTGAACTCCTACCCGAACCTGCGAGAGGTCGTCTGGGTCCAGGAGGAGCCTCGCAACATGGGTGCACGTGCTCACATGTCGCCGCGGCTGCAGCAGATCCTCCCTGACCGCCTTGAGTTCGGTTACGTCGGCCGGCCCGAGCGGGCAGCGTCCGGTGAGGGCTATCCAGCGGCGCACTCGCGCGAGCAGAACCGGATCGTCACCACGGCGCTTGACCTGGTGCGGCCCGTATCGCAGTTCCCGCTCGCCAACCCCGGCGAGCGCTGAGCTCACTTGACGCCGACGATCGCTGAGCAGGACCAGTTGGAAGCGCCCGCACCGTTGTTCCAGATGCGGGCTGCCACTGCGTCCTGCTCAGACTTGGGCGCCAGGTAAGCAGCTGGGCCGGTGCCTCCGAACTGACGCCAGGTGGCGGGCAGGATCTGGTAATAGCCGGAGGCCCCCGCCCCGTTGGGGGGCAGGTTCTGGCCGCCCGACTCGCATAGCACCACGGCGTACGGGATCGCCCACCCTGCGGCGGAACCGAGTGGGCTTCCAGCCGTGGGCCCGCTCGCTGTTGGTCCGGCGACCGTCGGGCCCCCGGTGGTCGCGCTGCCGGTCGCAGGGGCGCTCCCGCTCGCAGGGGCGTTGCCGGTCGCTGGGGCGTTGCCGGTCGCTGGGGCGTTGCCGGTCGCAGGGGCGCTGATTACAGGTGGTGTGATCCTCTCAAGCGCCTGGCGCGCCTGTTGCTCCTGGTGCTGGATCGTGCTGATCGCCGCTCGCAGCTTGGCGCCTCGCGCCTGCGTGGCCGCCAGCGCCGTGCTCTGGGCCGCGCGTTCGGCTGCCAGCGCCGCCTGCTGCGAGCTCAACAGCGCGTTCATGCCCGCCAGCGCGTTGCTCTGTGTCGCCGCCGTATCGGCGGCGACCGCGTCGCTGCGCTCCAGGGCGACGAGCCTCGCCGTTGCCGCGATTGCACGGCTGCGGGCGGCGCGGGTCACGGTGATCACAAACTGCTGTCGCCGCTGTGCGTCGCGCATGTACTGCAGCGAGTCCAGCAGCTGCTGGAACCCCGTTGCGTCGATCACCAGCGACACGAAGGATTGCTGTGGCTGCTCGTATTGGCCCCGCAGCTCGACGGCCAGGACATGGCGGGCGCGTGCAAGCAAATGGCGCAGGCGCAGCAGCACTTGGTGCTCTCGCTGAACAGCCAGCTGCGCCGCGGCGAGCTTGGCCTGGTCGACCGCCAGCTGAGATCGCGCCGCCGCCTCGCGCGTCTGGACCAGCCCGATCTGGCTGGAGAGGGCGGAGATTCTGCTGCCCAGGGTCGTGATCTGCCCGGCGATGTTCTGCGCGTGCTGCGCGTTGCTGCCGAGCTGTGACTTGGTGGCCCCCAACTTGTTCTGCAGCTGGGAGAGGTTGCTGCCCAAGGCGGCTGTTGTCAGCATTGAAACCGCGCAGACAGAGAGAAGCACTGCTGCGGCAGCTTTCCGCCGTAGATGTCGTCGTCTCGCGCCGGTCATAGAGCCGGTCCCGCTCTCCGGTCAAGCGGATGACCGACCGGGCGAGATTAGCGCGGACTTGGTTGCCGCGGTGAAATCGTCCTTATGCTGAGACCATGATCTGGATCCAGGGACGGATTACGCTGCCCCCGCGCCAACGCGGCTTTCACCTCTTCACGCGAGAGGTTATCGACGGCGTGCAGGGGCTTGAGCGGATCAGGGTCGGGATCCTGCACCTGCTGATCCAGCACACATCCGCGGCGCTGACGATCAATGAGAACGCCTCTCCGGAGGTTCGTCGTGATTTCGAGTCCTGGTTCGCCAACGCCGTTCCCGAGCATGCTCCGTTCTGGACCCACACGCTTGAGGGCCCCGATGACATGCCGGCGCACATCAAGTCCGCTTTACTGGGGTCGACGTTGACCCTGCCGGTTGCTGACGGACGTCCGGCGCTGGGCACCTGGCAGGGCATCTACCTGTGCGAGTTCCGTGAGCACGGCGGCCCTCGTTCGATCGTGGCGACCGCCTGGGGTGAGGCGTAGCTCAGGCGGCAAAGAGCCGCAGCTCCGGCTCGCGCTCGCCGCGCAGGACCGCAAGATCGACCTCGACGCAGGCGATCCCACGGGACTCGGCCAGCACGCGTGCCTGCGGTTTGATCGTCTGAGCGGCCAGGATGCCACGGCAGCGCTCGAACTGCGTGTCAGTCCGCAGCCGCTCCAGGTAGCGGGTGATCTGCTCAACCGACTCGATCGTCGCGACCCGCTTGATCTCCACCGCCACCCAGTCGTCATCCGCATCCCGGCACATCAGGTCGACCGGGCCTATGTCCGTGGGCCACTCCCGCCTGACCAGTCTCAGACCCTCGCCGCACCAGTGAGGCTGCTCCGCCAGCAGCTCCTGCAAGTGCGCTTCAACCCCGTCCTTGGCCAGCGCCGCGTCCCCGTCCGGCAGGCCCATGTCGTGCGTCACATCTGAGAGGACCTCCGTGAGGGTGATCTCAAGCCGATCCTCACTTCTGCCGGCGTGCTTGCGCACCACGATCTGCGACAGCGGCTCGCCCACCTCCTCAAGAACCGTTGGGGGTGTCATCCAGTTCAGCGGCTTGTAGCCACCGCTGTCAGCGTGGATCAGGACGCTCCCGTCCTCCTTGATCATGATCAGCCTCAGTGCCTCCGGCAGGACGGTGTCCAGCCGTCCCGAGTATTGGGCGGAGCATCGAGCAACCAGCAATCGCATGGACGGTTGAGGCTACGTGGACGGGAGGGCGACGGTCGTGTCACATGAAGTGGTCGCTCGGATTTTGCGACAAGTTCGCGCCCGCAGTGGCAGCGTCGCCAATTGATGCGCACCGTCCCACCTCGGGTTGAGGAGCCGAGCGTCGACCCATACCTGGTCAAGTGTTGCCTGGCCGATCGCTGGTACCAGCAGAGTTATAGCGTTTCGTGATATCTGTTGTCCCACTAACGTCTTTGACTTATGATTGGCTTGAGCCGACGATATGACCATGTCTTCAGTTCTCTCTTCGCTCAGCATGGTCTTCGGACTGGCATCCGAACCCCACCACGGCCCGCGCTCCCGTCACAGCCGAGATTTTGTGGCCGCGCGCGAGCACGACCCAGTCGCTGCGTTCCTCAGCGCTGTCGTAGACAGATTGCGGCGCCGCGACTCCTGACGGGATCCGCGTGCTTCAAGTGCGGCGGTTCTAGGGTGCCGTGGCCGGAGCGCGCCTGCCCTTTCCCCGCCTTGCTGGGTTAGCAGCGGCTTCAGAGAGGCGGCACACCCGGCGGCAGTACGAAGGTCGCCGGGTCCCAGCCGAGTCGCCCCGGGGCCGATATTTCCTCGATTGCGGCCATCTCGGTCGACGTGAGCTCGAAGTCGAATACATCGATGTTCTCGGCGAGGCGCGCGCGCGACGAGGCCTTTGGAATCACGACAGCGCCAAGTTGCAGGTGCCATCGCAGAATGACCTGCGCCGGGGTCTTGTTGTGCGCTGCGGCCGCGCCGGTCAGCACCGGATCAGCCAACAGCCGAGCATCTGCCTGGGCGAGCGGGCTCCAGGACTCGGTGACGATCCCGTGCTCGGCGTGAAAGGCACGAGACGCTGCCTGGGGAAAGCCTGGATGCAGTTCAATCTGGTTGAGAACCGGCGCCACGCCGGTCGCCTCGATGATCCGCGCAAGGTGCTCCGGCAGGAAGTTCGATACTCCGATCTCCCGGACTCGCCCACTCTCGCGGAGCTCGATCAGTAACTCCCATGTCTCCACGTAGAGGCCGAGCGCGGGCACCGGCCAGTGGATTAGATACAGGTCGAGATATTCGAGTCCAAGCTGCTCCATGCTCTCCTCGAAGGCCGCGAGTCCCTTCGAACGCCCGTGTGAGCGGTTTCCGAGCTTCGTCGTGATGAACAGCTCAGATCGTTCGATCCCGCTGTCGCGCACTGCGCGCCCGACGGCCGCCTCGTTCCTGTAGGCGGGCGCGGTGTCGATGCTTCGGTACCCCTCCTCGAGCGCCATGGCGATGATGCGGCGCGTGTCCGGCGCCGGCATCTGGAAGACACCTAGACCAAGCACCGGCATCCTGCCCCCTTGCGGAAGCTGCCTGACCGGTACCGAGGGTCGTCGTCCGACGTTCACCGTCCCGAGTCTATGGCGGCACAGATGGTCCGTCAAGCGGTACCAATAGCCCGTTCTACGGACAAGCAGGTTGTGGCTCTGCTCAAGCCGAGTCACACTGTTGCTCTCTTGCGCCGGCTCGGGATCGCTCAACCCCGGAAGCAAGCTTCTGCTTCTTGCGGGCTAATGGACGTGCTGGTCGCGCCCGGCCTGTTGAGTGCGTGCGGTCGTGTCAAGCGGACGCGTCCGAGCCGCTGAGTACCGTGCGGGCTGTGAAACCTTCTGGATGGCGTCGCCGGGGCGCCCGTCCGCAGGAGCGAACGAGGCGTTTGACCTATTCCAACGTCACCTCGACGCTCGCGCTGTTCCTGACGCTGGCTGGCGGCACAGCATTTGCGGCTCGGCACTACCTGCTCAGCTCCACCGCACAGATCAAGCCCAGCCTCCTGCACAAGCTCAGAGGGCGGTCCGGCCCGACCGGGCCCAAAGGTGACCCCGGTGCGGTGGGGGCGACCGGTGCCCGCGGACCCAGCGGGCCGGCCGGGCCGGTAGGGCCGGCAGGGCCGGCAGGGCCAGGTTCCAACACCGGCTTTGGACTCGTGCAGGCTGACGGAACCGAATTCGGAACCGCGAACGTCACTGTGCACAAGATCGGCACGGGCGTTTACTGCATCGTCGCGGCTGATGGTGCGACACCCATGACGGACCAGGTCGTGGCAGTCCCCACATACGGGGATCCCAATGGAACTCAGGTGCAGGTCGCCGTTCCGCCAAGCGCCTGTGTGACTGCCGGATACGCCGGCCAGGAAGTGGTCACCTTGGACTCCAGCTTTGCCCAGACGGACGCTGGTTTCGTCTTCATCGTTCCGCAGGTGCCCTGACCGACTCGCGCGCCCCGCCAATGGCGCGAATGTGCAGGAAGCCGCATATTTCCGCGGTCTGTGCGCCGACAGTAAGGTTCCTCAGGTGCTGACTCCGGAGACCTTCGCCGCCGTCTCCGTGATCGTCTTGGCCGCCGCCGCCGTGCAGCGCACTGTGGGTTTTGGAAGCGCCCTGCTGGCGGTGCCACTGATGACCTTGGTGGTTCCGACCAAGAGCGCGGTCGTCATCACCTTCCTGATCGGGACCGCCACCAGCACCTGGGTGTGTCTGAACCTGTCCCCACATGTTGAATGGAGGACCACAAAGCAGCTGGGGCTCGGCACGATCATCGGGGCTCCGATCGGGGTCCTGATCCTGAGCCTGGTTTCGGCGCGTGCGCTCCGCCTGGCCCTTGGGGTCGGCGTATGTGCGGCAACCGCTGGGATCATCGTCTCCGCGCGCAGATCGAGGCGGCCGGCGACTCCAAGCGCGTCACGGACACTCGTCGTAGGTGTGGCCAGCGGGGTTCTCAGCACATCCATTGCCACCAACGGCCCCCCGCTCGTCTACGAGTTGCGACGG
Organism: Actinomycetes bacterium; assembly: GCA_021820105.1. Lineage (GTDB taxonomy): Bacteria > Actinomycetota > Thermoleophilia > Solirubrobacterales > Solirubrobacteraceae > Palsa-465. Next base: position 9,901 of record JAKAED010000092.1, read on the forward strand.
ACCGGCTTCACCGACGATCGCTTCCGGGCGACGATCTCCGTCGCCTTCATCATCTCGGATCTGATCGGCCTTCCGCTGCTGGCTGTGGCTGGACTCATCAGCGCCTTCGACGTTGTGCTGGCGGCGGCCGCACTCGTGCCCTGTGTTATTGGTATCCGGCTCGGGTCGTGGTTCAGCGGGCGGATGCGGACGCACCACTTCATCCTCGCCGCGGACCTCCTGTTGCTGGCCACCGGAGCGATGACTATCACCAGGGCCGTCGTATGACATACGTGCGTGCCGTTCCTGCCCTAACCTCCGGGCATGTACCTCCCCAGGCACACGCGTGGCGATGACGCAGACGCTGCGGAGCTGCTGGCCGGCCTGAAGGCGGCCGATCTCATCTCCTGGACCCGGGACGGTCTCTTCGCGACCTTCCTGCCGTTGATCCACCAGCCAGCTGATTCGGGACTGGGCACGCTCCTGGGGCACGTTGCCCGCCGGAACGACCACTGGCGGCTTGAGCCGGTGGGTGAATCGCTCGTCATCGTCCACGGACCTGATGCCTACATCACTCCCTCCTGGTACGCGACCAAACAGACGACCGGACGCGTCGTGCCGACCTGGAACTACCTGACAGCCCACATCTATGGTGAGCTGCGTATACACGACGACCCGATCTGGTTGGAGCGGGTCGTGCGGATGCTCACAGACCGCCATGAGACGGGCCGCCCTGAGCCGTGGACTGTTGACGACGCGCCGCGCGGTTACATCGACGGACTCTTGAAGGCGATCGTTGGCGTTGAGCTGAGCATCAGCCGCATGGAGGTGAAGGCCAAGTTCGACCGCGAGGAGCCTGAGGCCGATCGGCTCGGCGCGATCAGCGGCCTGCGTGCCAATGGCCAGCTCGCCGCAGCTGCGGCAATGAGCCGCTCACGGCCGCGCTGACACGGCGGAGGCGACGATCGGGAGCTCAGCGGTAGCCGGACAGCGTGAGCAGCGCCATCGCGGCCAGCAGCGAAACCGGCGCGCACAGCAGCCCCAGCTGCGTGGCTCTACGGATTGAGGGTGAACCACCGGCGCCCCGCGCCGCCCGCCACCAGAGCACCCATGCAAGCGAGCCTGTGACGAACAGGTTCGGGCCCAGGTTCAGGCCCACGAGCAGTGAGTACGGATGCGGAACCGCGCGTGCCGAGAGCAGTGAGGCGGCGGGTAGGTTGTTGAGCAGGACACTTGCACCCGCCGCAAAGCCGGCTGTCGTCCACGGCCCCAGCTGGGTCAGCAACTGGGATGGGCCTGTCCACGCTCTGCCCACGGTTCCAAGCCCGACGGCGATCCCAAACAGTCCGATCAGCACCGGTAGGCCAACCGCCTCACTCGCGGCGCGCGCGGTCGCGGCGCTCGGTCGCAGGCGCAGGATCGTTGCCAGCACGCCCACTCCGGCAACCGGCAGTGCCGGATCCGGGAGGGCCAGGATCAACGCTGTGGCCGCCAGCACCGCGGCGAGAGCGACACTGAAGCTGCGCGAGTCGTGCTCCTGGCCAGGCCGCGCCGGTTGTGGATCGCGTGGCGAGACGAGCCAGACGATGGTGGCCGTGATGATCACGGCAACTGCTCCCGCCGGCGCCATGCGCACCAGGAAGGTGCTCCCGCTCAGGTGGGCGTGCCCGATCACAATCAGGTTGGTGAGGTTCGACCCCGGCAGCATCAGTGAGCCCGCGTTGGCCAGCAGGATGCACGCGTACAGCAGAGCATCCTGATCAGCGCTCCGGCTCCGTCCCATATGGATCAGCACCGGGGTCAGGAAGGCCACGGCGGTGTCCAGGTTGAGCAGGGCGGTCACGATCCAGATCAGTGCGACCGAGCCGACGTACAGCAGCAGACCGCTGCGGGCGCGTGCAGCCAGCCATTGGCCCGCGGCGAGGAAAAGTCCGTCTCGCTCGCTCACAAGACCAACGAGCAGCAGTCCTGCGACGAGCACAAACGGCGGCCAGTTCTGGCGGCTGGCCGCCGCGGTGGCGGCAGGATCAAACGCAAGGGCGGCCGCGAGCCCGACCAGTCCGACGATCGCGAGCAGTGCGCGGTGATGGCGCCCCAGGGTCTCGGTGGTGGTCGCAAATCGCATGTGCGCCGAAGCCTACGAGCGTGTGACCCGCTCGCGCGCCGTCAGGCGGTGGGGGGCTTCCGTCGATGTTGACCCCGCGGGGGTCAAAAGTGACGGAAGCTCTGCGAGCGGGCCAGGGTGACGGGAACTCTGCGAGCGGGCAGGGGTGACGGAAGCTCCACGAGCGGGTCAGCCAACAGGCGTGGGCGTGCGCTCGTCCTTCTCGGCCGCGGCCAGCGGGTGAGAGGTGCCCTCGATGTTCAGCTGCGGTAGCCGCTGGTCGAGCCAGTTCGGGAGCTTCCAGGTCCACGGGCCGAGCAGTTGCAGGACGGCAGGCAGCATCACGCAGCGCACCACCAACGCATCCAGGAAGACGGCAATGGCGAGACCGAAGCCGAACTCCTTGATCGAGCGCTGGTCGCCGAGCATGAACGACATGAAGACGCACACCATGATCGCTGCCGCTGCCGTGATCACGCGGCCGGTGAAGGAGATGCCGTCCGCCACGGCGGCCGAAGCATCGCCACGGTGCACCCACTCCTCCCTGACACGCGAGATCAGGAAGACCTCGTAGTCCATCGACAGACCGAAGACCACGGCGAACATGAGCACCGGGATCCACGGCTCGATCGGGCCGCTGCTGACGCCCAGGACGTTGCCGCCCCAGCCCCACTGAAAGACGGCGACCGTCGCGCCCAGGGCGCCACCGATGCTCAGCAGGTTCATCGCCGCCGCCTGCAGCGGGATCACCAGCGAGCGGAAGATCACGAGCAGCAGCAGCGCCGACAGCACCACCACGATCGCGATGAACAGGGGGAGCTTGGACGACAGGACGTGCGAGAAGTCAATTGAGCCCGCGGTGAAGCCGCCGATTGAGATCGTCAGCCCAAGCTTCCGCTTCAAGGGCGGGAACACCTGCTGGCGCAGCCTTGTGACCAGCGCGGTTGTGGCCGGCGCCTGCGGAGCTGACCGCGGGTAAGCCTCCATGACGGCGACACGACCCGAAGGCGAGAGGCGCGGCGGGCTGACGGCGATCACATCAGGGGTGGATGCGAGCGCCTTGGAGACAGCAGGGAGCCCGCTACGGCTGGTCGGGTTCGGCAGCTCCACCGCCACCAGCAGTGGCCCGTTGAACCCAGGTCCGAAGCCCTGCGAGAGCAGGCTGAAGGAGCGGTACGTGCTCGTGTTGGCGGGATCATTGCCGGCATCGGAGCTCTGCAGACGCATCGCAAAGAACGGCACCAGGCAGAGCACCATCACGCCCAACGACAGCAGCGCCAGCGACCGTGGCTGGGCCTGCACGGCGAGGCTCCAGCGACGCCAGGCGGTGTCGTGGTGGGTGTCGCCGCGCGCATCCTTGCGCCGCTGTGAGCGCGAGGGCCGCACCACTCTCGAGCCGAAGCGGTAGAGCAGCGCCGGGACGAGCGTGAGCGATGCTGCCAGCACCATCAGCACCGCCAGAATCGAGGCGATGGAGAGCCCGTACATGAATGCGACGCCGGTGGCGAACATGCCGAGCAGAGCGATGATCACCGTCGCGCCGGCGAGCAGGATCGCACGGCCGGAGGTATCCATCGCTTCGCTCACTGCCGCCTCCACATCGCCAAGCCTGGCGTAGCTCTCCCGGAAGCGGGTGACGATGAAGAGCGCATAGTCGACGCCGACCCCGAGTCCGATCATCAACGCCAGCTCGGGTGAAACGTTGGACATGCTGAAGACCCGGGTGGCAAGACCGACCAGCGCGATGCCGGTGATCAACCCGAAGCCGGCCGTCACCAGCGGAAGCCCGGCGGCCACGAGGGAGCCGAAGGTGAGCAGCAGGATCACCATCGCGGCGATCACACCCACGTAGGTTGCCGGTCCGATGTTGAAGCCCTCCGCCTGCTCGATCACCTGACCGCCGGCGGCAACCTCCAAACCAGGCACGTGAATCGCCTTGATCTGCTGCAGGACTGGCTTGCCCGTGTCGGTCGGCAGCAGGTTGGCGCGCTTGGAGTAGTTGATCGTGGCGAACGCGATGTGACCGTCCTTGGAGACCTGAACTGCCCCCTGGCTCGAATACGGGCTGACGACACTCACCACCGCCGGATCGTGCGCGACCTTTGCGAGCAGCGACTCGATCGCCGACCTGGCCGCAGGAGCGTCGTAGCGACCGTTCGCGTAGCGGAAGACGATCGTGTCGACGTCACCGCTCTGCGCCTTGAACTCGCTGTTCAGAAGATCTGCCACGCGCTGTGACTGAGTGCCGGGCAGCGTGAAGTTCGTGGCGTAGTGGCGACCCACGGCCGAGGCGACCATGTTCGTGACGACGGCTACGACCAGCCAGGTCAGGACCACCCAGCGACGGTGCCGCATGCACCAGCGGCTCAGGCCGATCATGTTGTTGCGCCTCCTGAGGAGAGAGTGGAAGAGCCTATAGGGGAGCGAGTCCCGGTCCAAGCTGCGCGGGCGAAGCGCGCAGAACTTGACTGTAACAAATTACTGAGCGCTAGCTCAGTCAGCAGGGCTAGGCGTGAAGGTGATGTCCGCAGCGTCAGTGACCGCGGCTGTCCGGCCGGGCGCCGCCTGGTAGCGCCAGTAGAGGTTCGTGTGGGCGATCACCTGCTGCGGAGGTGGCGCACCATATACGCTCAGGTCCACGGTCGTGTGCGCATCGCCCGCCAACGTCACGTCGTAGCCGCGGGTGAAGGCACCGTGCAGCGTGCACCGGATGCACTGGTCGCTCTGCGCGCCGGCCAGGATCAGGTGCCCGACTGAGCGCTCGTGCAGCAGCTGCTCCAGGCTCGTGTCCTCAAACGCGTCACCGAAGCTCTTCTCAACGACCGCTTCCTGTTCAGTTCGCTGCAGCTCCGGCACGTACTGCCAGGCATCTGAACCGACCTGCAGTTCCTCGTCGTTGTGCCGGACCCAGATCACCGGCACCTGCGCTGCTCGCGCGCGCTCAACAAGCGCTCCGATCCTTCCAATCACCGCCTCGCGTTCAAAAGCCCCATCCATGACTCCGTTTTGAACATCGATCACGACCACGGCCGTGTTGGTTCGGTTCAGTAGCGTCGTCATTCGTCCTCCGATCGCTGCGCACCTGTACTGGCCAGAGCCTAGCTCGAACACTGGCGACGGTGGGCCAGGGCCGTTAGCCTCTGGATACGTGAGCGCCCTGAACTCATCCGTCGGCGCAGCGACCTCAGCGCCTCCGGTGGTGTCGGTTGAGAACCTGCGGGTCCGGTACGGCGATACGGTCGCCGTCGACGACATCTCGTTCTCCATCGCGCGCGGAGAGATCTTCGGGATCCTCGGGCCAAATGGGGCCGGCAAGACGACGACGGTCGAGTGCATCGGCGGGCTGCGCAGGCCGGACGGAGGGACCATCACCGTGCTGGGGGAGAGCGTTCACCTCCATGCCAGGGCGCTGCACGAGCGGGTCGGCGTGCAGCTGCAGACCTCTGAGCTTCCCGACAAGCTGCAGGTGCGCGAGGCGCTTGAACTGTTCGCATCGTTCTACCCAGATCCCGTGGACCCGCTCCAGCTGATGCGGCAGTTGGGGCTTGTCGAGAAGGCTCAGACCCGCTACTCGAACCTGTCAGGCGGGCAGCGTCAGCGGCTCTCAATCGCACTCGCTCTGATCGGACGTCCTGAGCTGGCGATCCTTGACGAGTTGACCACCGGGCTGGACCCGCAGTCACGCCGGGAGACCTGGAAGCTGATTGAGGGCATCCGTGATCAGGGCCTGACCGTGATCCTCGTCACCCACTTCATGGAGGAGGCGGAGTATCTGTGTGATCGCGTGGCCCTGTTGCACCGCGGTCGGATCCGGGCGATCGACACGCCAGCCAACCTCGGTGCCGGCCTTGGCCAGCGGATCTCCTTCCGCACGAGCACGGACCTGGACCTTGGCCAACTCCGTGCGCTGCCCGAGGTGCGTGAGGTGCGCGAGCAGGGTGGGCGGACGGTGATCGAGGGCAACGGTGATGTCGTCGGGGCGGTCATCGCGCTACTCGTGCGGGAGCGCGTCGTCCCCGAGCAGACGCGCGTGGAACAGTCAACGCTGGATGACGCATTTGTGGCGATGACCTCGGAGGCTGATGCCGAGGTGGCCGGGCGGCGGTGGACG
>JAKAED010000245.1 GCA_021820105.1 Actinomycetes bacterium
CGAGGTGCGAGGGGCGGGCCGCCGGCCGCTGGCCACAGCCCCATGCCTCCCACCGACCCCCTGACCACGTGAGAGCCCAACGATGACCCCGACCAGCCCTTCCGGCCCCATCCTCGTCACCGGCGCCGCCGGCTTCATCGGCTTCCACCTGTGCCGGCGGTTGCTCGACGAGGGCCGCGCCGTCGTCGGCCTCGACAACCTCAGCGACTACTACGACCCCGACCTCAAGCGCGCGCGCCTCGCCCAACTCGAGGGCCGCCGGGGCTTCACCTTCGTCCGCCTCGACCTCGCCGACCGCGACGGCATGGCCGCGTTGTTCGCCCGCCAGCGATTCGCCTGCGTCGTCAACCTCGCGGCCCAGGCGGGCGTGCGCTACTCGCTCACCAACCCGCACGCCTACGCCGACAGCAACGTCGTCGGCTTCCTCAACGTGCTCGAGGGCTGCCGGCACACGGGGGTGGGCCACCTCGTCTTCGCGTCCTCCAGCTCCGTGTACGGCCTCAACACCAGGCTGCCGTTCTCGGTGCAGGATCCCGTCGATCACCCAGCGTCGCTGTACGCCGCGACCAAGAAGGCCAACGAGCTGATGGCGCACGCCTACGCCCACCTCTACGCCATCCCGTGCACGGGGCTGCGCTTCTTCACCGTGTATGGCCCGTGGGGCCGGCCGGACATGTCCTATTTCATCTTCACCAAGGCGATCCTCGCGGGGCGGCCGATCGACGTCTTCAGCCGCGGCCAACACGAGCGCGACTTCACCTACATCGACGACATCGTCGAGGGCGTGGCGCGTGTCATCGACCACCCGCCCGCGCCCGACCCGGCGTGGCGCAGCGACGATCCCGACCCGGCGAGCAGCAGTGCGCCGTACCGCCTGTACAACATCGGCAACCACCAGGCGGTGCCGCTGCTGCGCATGATCGAGCTGGTGGAGGCCGCGCTCGGCCGCACGGCGACCAAGAACCTCCTGCCGATGCAGCCGGGCGACGTCCCGGCGACCTACGCCGACGTCGAGAGCCTGACCGAGGCCGTCGGCTTCGCGCCCTCGACGCCGATCGAGGAGGGGATCCGCCGCTTCGTCGCCTGGTACCGGGAGTACTACCGGTGCTGACGCTCGCCGGGCACCTGCGTCGCTTGGCGGCCGGCAGCCCTCTGGGCTGGGCGCATGGGAGCGGGTAGAATCAAGGCCTACCCCGCTGGCGGCACAGGAGGTGCGGGATGACTGAAGATCGCGCCGACGAGATCATGCGGCACTTCGATGTCGTGGCCGAGCGCCTCGAGGGCCAGATTCGCCAGGTCGCCGAAGGTGTTGTCGTGCTCAGCGAAAAGCTCGATCGCTCCACCGCCGAGGTGCGCCACGAAATCGGCGAAGTCAAATCCATGATCAAGCTCTCGTACGCCGAACTCGATCGCCGCCTGTCAACACTCGAGCACACCGTCGAGGACCTCACGCTCCGCGTCGGGCACCTGGAGGCGCAACGCTCCTCGTGATCGCCGCGTCGGCCATGTCCTGTCTTTGCCTGTGTGTTGGTCGTAAGGCACGCAGGCCCGCGTCAGCGGGCCGGAGTGCCGTGCCCCCCCCCGCGTCGCGAGCGCCTCAGCTTCGGCAGCGAGCGCCCGACCGTCAGCAACGAGCGCCCGACCGTCAGCAGCGAGCGCCTCGCCGTCAGCCGCGAGCGGGAAACAGCGCACTAGACAAAAAGACCGGCCATGTGTATAGTATACCGACATGATCGAGCGTCCATTCTGGGTCGATCGGATCGAGTCGGCGTGGCGCCAGGCGCCGATCGTCTGGCTGGCCGGGGTGCGCCGGGCGGGGAAGACCACCCTGGCCCAGGGCCTGGGCGCGAAACGCGTCACGTACATCAACTGCGACCTTCCCGCCGTCGAGGAGATGGTTCGCGACCCGCAGTTGTTCTTCCGTGGCTGCAACCGACCGATCGTGGTCTTCGACGAGATTCACCAGCTCGGCAACCCCAGCCGGCTGCTGAAGATCGGTGCGGACCTCTTTCCCGAGCTGCGGATCCTCGCCACCGGATCGTCGACGCTCGCTGCGAGCAAGAAGTTCCGCGACACGCTGGCCGGGCGCAAGCACCTTGTCCACCTGACCCCGGTGCTCTTCTCCGAGCTGGCAAGCTTCGGCCGCAGCCTGCAGCAACGTCTCGTGCACGGCGGCCTGCCGCAGGCGCTGCTGGCCGAGGAGAAGTCGCCGGCGCTCTATCGCGAATGGCTCGATTCCTTCTTCGCCCGGGACATCCAGCGCCTGTTCGCCTTCCGCGACATCAACCGCTTCAACGCCCTGTTCGAGTACCTCCTGCGCCAGAGCGGCGGCCTGCTGGATGTCTCGAAGACCGCGTCGGCGCTCGGGATCTCGCGATCCACCGTGGCCACCCACCTGCAGGCGCTCGAGGTCACGCACGCGATCACGCTCCTGCGCCCCTTCCACGGCGGCGGTCGCAAGGAGATCGTGCGCATGCCGCGGGTCTACGGCTTCGACACCGGCTTCGTCAGCTTTGTCCGCGGTTGGGATCCGCCACGCCCCGAGGATTTCGGCTTTCTCTGGGAGCACCTGGTGCTGGAGCACCTGCAGGCGCACCTCCCCACTGCGTCGCTGCACTACTGGCGGGACAAGGCGGGGCATGAGGTCGACTTCGTCATCCCTCGCGGCCGCGACAAGGTCGATGCCATCGAATGCAAGTGGGATCCGGCCGCGTTCGACCCGGCCGGGCTCAAGGCGTTCCGCTCCTCATACCCGGTCGGCGGCAACTACCTCGTCTCCCCGCTCTCAGTGCCGGTCCATGCAAGGCGCTACGGCTCGATCACGGTCACGGTGTGCGACCCGACCGGGATTCCTGGGACGGCATAACGGCCGATGCTGACATCGGTCAGCCGCGAGACGAATGGCACGGCAACGCATCATCGCAACGGCACAGCAACCCGGTTGCAGTGTTGGTAGCGCTTGTATGTCGGGTATCGAGGTCGTCGCCAGTGTGTTGGTCGTAAGGCACGCAGGCCCGCGCCAGCTTGCCGGAGTGCCGTTGGTGGTGAAACGCTCACCGCGCCACCGTCATTGCGAGGAGTCCGGCGCAACTGGCCGACGTCCCCACCCGTCATTGCGAGGAGCCCGGTGCAGCCGGGCGACGAAGCAATCCGGTGCCCCCTTGGTTCGCCCTCCGAAGCCTGCGAGATTGCTTCGCGCCGCCTTCGGCGTCGCTCGCAATGACGGGGGAAGGGAAGCGCCCCGCAATCCGGTGCCCCCTTGGTTCGCCCTCCGAAGCCTGCGAGATTGCTTCGCGCCGCCTTCGGCGTCGCTCGCAATGACGGGGGAAGGGAAGCGCCCCGCAATCCGGTGCCGCCTT
>JAKAED010000093.1 GCA_021820105.1 Actinomycetes bacterium
GCCCGAGCAGGCGCGGGCACTGCTGGCGAGCGTCAACACGCCTGCGGAGAGCGCCGTGCGCGTGAACACACTCAGGGCGACACCCACACACGTTCAGGCCGCACTGGCGGCCAGCGGGCCGCCAGTGGCGGCACATCCGGCACCGGCATGGACCGGTCGGCCGGAGTTGCCGGAGCTGCCTGAGATGCTGGTGCTCGGTGACGCCTTTGATGCGTTCGGGTCCGAGCTGTTCAAGCGCGGTGAGCTGATGCCACAGTCGCGCGGTTCGGCGGCGGTGGCACGTGTGCTCGCACCACGCGCCGGTGAGCGTGTGCTCGACCTGTGCGCCGCACCCGGTGGCAAGACCACACACCTCGCGGCGCTGATGGAGGGCGACGGTGAACTGGTTGCGGTCGAGGTGCACCCAGGGCGGGCAAGAGCGCTGGCGGAGACCTGTGAGCTGATGGGGGCCGGCCATGTCCGCGTGGTGCAGTCGGATGCTCGTGAGTTCGGCGACTCCAAGCCGTTTGACCGTGTGCTCGTGGATCCGCCCTGCAGCGGTTTGGGAACCCTGCAGGCGCGTCCGGACCTCCGCTGGCAGCCGCGTCGCGGGCAGTTGGAGGAACTGGCTCTGCGGCAGTCGGAGCTGTTGGCTGCCGGCGCAGCCCAGCTGCGATCCGGCGGCACCCTCGTCTACTCGGTTTGCACTGTCAGCCGGCGGGAGGCGGATGAGGTCGTGGACGCCTTCGTGGCCGCGCGCGACGATTTTCGCGTGGAACATCGCTGGCAGCTTCTGCCATCAACTGACGGCACCGACGGCTTCTTCATCGCCTTGCTGCGGCGTGCCTGAGCGCTCCGCGGTCGGTTAGGGGGTCGTTAAAGTCTGGAAGGTGGATGAGCTGCAGGCCATCATGGGACCCGAGTGCCCGAACTGCCACGAGCCGTGGCTGCGGCCGGGTGCGCTGCCGGGCCGTTACCGCTGCCTTTACTGCATGAGCCGCTACGAGCTGCAGTCGGTCTGTCCCAACTGCGGCGAGCACTCGACCATCGTGCGGATGTCAAGTACGGCGATGGTTCAGTGCAATCACTGCCAGGGAAGCATGCTCAAACCCCTATGACCGGAGTGACCCGATGAGTGATTTGCCAGTGGGGGAGACGGACCGCAACCGCGCTCCGACAGCGGATCAGGTTTGTGCCCGGGCGGTGGCACCCTCGATCCTCTCGGCGGACTTCTCGCGGTTGGGAGCACAACTGGCGGAGGTGCTGGCGGCCGGCGCGCGCGTGATCCACGTTGACGTTATGGACGGTCACTTCGTGCCGCCGATCACCTTCGGACCGAATGTGGTGGCGGCGATAGCTGACCAGGTGCACGACGCCGGGGGGATCGTTGATGTGCACCTCATGATCGAACGCCCCGAGCGACAGATCGCAGACTTCATCAGAGCTGGTGCAGACGGCATCACCGTGCATGTGGAGGCGACGCCCCACCTGCACTACGCGCTCCAGGCCGTGCGCGAAGGTGGTTGTGCGGCTGGTGCGGCGATCTGTCCTGCGACTCCCGCGAGCGTCCTGGCCGACGTGGCGGCTGACGGCGTGCTCGATCTGGCGCTGTGCATGAGCGTCAATCCTGGCTGGGGCAACCAGCGACTGATCCCGCACTCCTTCCGCAAATTGGTCGCGCTGCGCGAGTTGCTGCCGGCTCACACGGGTGTGGAGGTGGACGGTGGCGTCAATGGCGCGACAGCCCGAAGCGTCGCCGAGGCTGGGGCGAACCTGCTTGTGGCCGGCAGCGCGGTCTTCGGCAGCGATGATCCCGCCGCCGCCTATCAGGCGATCACGATCGCCGCCTGGGATCAGCACTGAGCGCCCCTATTCTTGGCTTGATGGCTCTGATCAGCGAATTTGACGCCCGCCAACTGGAGCGAACGCTCGATCTGGCCGCGCGTGGTGGTCATGAGGTGAGCCCAAATCCACTCGTCGGGGCTGTGATCATGCGCGATGGTGCGGTGATCGGTGAGGGTTATCACCACCGCGCAGGCGGGCCGCACGCGGAGGTTGAGGCAATCCGGAGCGCCTCTCAGGAGCTGCGCGGGGCGACGCTCTACGTGTCGCTCGAGCCCTGCTGCCACCAGGGGCGTACGCCGCCGTGCACCGATGCGATCCGGGAGGCCGGCTTTGCGCGCGTGGTGGTCGCCTCTGACGATCCCTCGGCCCATGCCAGCGGGCGTGGCCTGGGGATCCTGCGGGACGAGGGCATTGAGGTCGTGGTGGCCGATGGGGAACTGGCCGCACGCGCCCGTCTGCTCAACCAGCCGTTCCGCAAGCACGCGCGCACCGGCCGTCCTCTGGTCGTGTTCAAGGCGGCGATGTCACTCGACGGTAAGGTCGCCACACGCAGCGGCGACTCCAAGTGGATCTCTGGGCAGTCGAGTCGTGAGCTGGTGCACGCCTGGCGTGCCGCCAGTGACGCTGTGGCTGTCGGCATCGGCACCGCGCTGGCCGACGATCCGCTGTTGACCGCTCGGGTTGGAGGCAGCGACTCAAGCTTGCCGGCCACCAGCCAACCACGGCGAGTGATCTTCGACTCCCTTGCGAAGCTGCCGTTGAGCGCGCGTGTGTTCAGCGACCCGGCAGGCTCGCCGTTGACGGTTGTGGTGTCCCGGGCAGCGCCTCGTGCTGCCACCGACGCACTGGCGGCACGTGGCGCCGAGGTGCTCTGCGCCACGGGTGAGAACGAGCAGGCACGGGTGCGTTCCGCGCTTGACCAGCTGGGCGCGTTGGGGGTCACGTCGCTGTTGTTGGAGGGCGGACCGAAGCTTGCCGGTGCGTTTCTGGATGCGGGCGAGGTGGATGAGGTACGTCTGTTCGTCGCCCCGCTGCTGCTGGGTGGTCGCGCCGCGCGCGTTCCGCTTGAGAGTGAGGGTGTTGAGCTGATTTCGGATGCGCTGAGGGCGCTCACGCTCGACTGCGAGCGGATCGGTGAGGATCTCCTGCTGCGCGCACGAATCAGGGAGTGGTAGCGCTTGTTCACCGGACTGATCGCTGATCTTGGAGAGGTCACAGAGCTTGATGACACGGGCGCGGGCGTCAGATTGCGCGTGGCGAGCCGGCTTGCCTCTGAGCTCGGTGAGGGCGACTCGGTGGCCGTCAACGGCGTCTGCCTGACCGCAACCACCGCCGATGAACATGGCTTCACGGCGGATGTCATGAACGAAACGTTGCGGCGCAGTTCGCTGGCGGCGGTGCGGGCCGGCGCCCAGGTCAACCTGGAGCTCGCGATGCGGGTCGGTGACCGCCTGGGAGGGCACATGGTCCAGGGTCATGTGGACGGTGTCGGCCGCGTCACTGACGTTGTCGCGGACGGGTTCGCACGCCGCGTCACGGTCGAGACCGAGCCCGGGTTGCTCCGCTATGTGGTCCAGAAGGGGTCGATCGCGCTCGACGGGGTATCACTCACGATTGCCGGTCTTGCGGACCGATCATTTACCGTTTCACTGATACCCGAGACGCTCGAGCGCACCAACCTGGGACGAGCGCAACCGGGAACGATGGTCAATCTGGAGGTTGACGTGCTGGCCAAATACGTTGAGCGACTGATGCCAGGAGGAGCAGCCAGATGACGACTGTGAAGAGCCCGTTCTCCACTGTCGAGGAGGCGATTGAGGACATTCGCCAGGGGAAGATGGTGGTTGTCTGCGACGACGAGGATCGTGAGAATGAGGGCGATCTGACCATGGCGGCGCAGTTCGTGACGCCCGAGGCGGTCAACTTCATGGCCAAGGAGGGGCGCGGCCTGATCTGCCTGGCGCTAACCCCTGAGCGCTGTGACGAACTTGGTCTGAACCTGATGGCCGCCAAGAACGAATCCTCGTTCGAGACCCCGTTCACGGTTTCAATCGAGGCCCGTACGGGCGTCAGCACCGGCATCTCGGCGGCTGACCGAGCGCGCACCATCCAGGTCGCGATCGACCCCAAGACCAGCCCACGCGAGCTGGTCCAGCCCGGTCATGTGTTCCCGCTCAAGGCGAAATCCGGCGGCACACTGGAGCGCGTGGGGCAGACGGAAGCGGCGGTGGACCTCGCTCGGCTGGCGGGCCTGATACCCGCGGGCGTGATCTGCGAGGTGATGAACGACGATGGCACCATGGCGCGTGTGCCGGACCTGGCCGAATACTGTGCTCGCCACGGGCTGAAGATGATCACGGTGGCTGACCTTGTCGCCTACCGCCGCCGCACGGAGAAACTGGTGGAACGGGTGGTCTCAACGCGTCTCCCCACGGCCTTCGGCGATTTTGTGGCTGTTGGTTACCGAGCCCTGCTGGACGGCAAGCACCACGTTGCGCTGGTCAAGGGTGAGGTCGCGGGCAAGGAGAACGTGCTCGTGCGCGTGCACTCGGAATGTCTGACCGGCGATGTCTTCCACTCGCTGCGCTGTGACTGTGGCGAGCAGCTGGAGTCTGCGCTGCAGATGATCGAGGCGGAGGGGCGCGGCGTGCTGCTTTACCTAAGCCAGGAGGGGCGCGGCATCGGCCTGCTCAACAAGCTGCGCGCCTACAAGCTGCAGGAGGAGGGGCTTGACACCGTCGAGGCCAATCTGCGCTTGGGGCTTCCCGCCGATCTGCGTGACTACGGGATCGGCGCCCAGATCCTGGTGGACCTGGGGTTGACAAGCATCCGCATCCTCACCAACAACCCCAAGAAGATCTCCGGCCTTGCCGGGCACGGCCTTTCGGTCACCGACCAGTTGCCGATCATCCACCAGCCGAATCCACACAATCAGGCCTACCTGCAGGCGAAACGCGACAAGCTCGGCCACATCCTGCACCACCAGGGCCTATCGCTCGACGAGCAGCTGATCCACGATGAGCAGGATCCCTCGAGTCTGCGGTCTGAGACCGGGGAGGCCGCGTGATGGCGGATGACGACCGGGTGGCGCTGTGTGTCGCCAGCTTCTACGCGGATCTTGCTGAACTCCTGGAGCAGGGCGCCCGCGAGGCGCTGAGCGAGGCCGGGATCACGAGGGTTGATCGCTTTGAGGTCCCGGGCGCCTTTGAGCTGCCGCTGATCAGCCGCTACGCAGCGGAGAGCGGCCGCTACGCTGCGGTCGTCGCGTTGGGGGCGGTGATCCGCGGCGAGACCGACCATTACACCTACGTGTGCAGCGAGACCGCCCGCGGCCTGCAGGACGTCCAACTGAACACCGGCGTACCGGTTGGCTTCGGCGTGCTCACGGTCGACAGTGCCGAGCAGGCTCGGGCGCGGGTGAAGGGCGGTACCAAGCGCGACAGCGGCCGGCACGCCGTTGAGGCCGCGCTGGCCTCCCTGGCGGTCAAGCGCGAACTCTCGCAACGGCCCCGCAGAGCCGGCTTCTCAGCGTGATGGAACTCCGCAAGGGGCCGAGCCGATGAGCGAGCTCTCCGCTGAACAGGGATTCGAGGACCTGATCCAGATCGGCGCGGCCGCAACCGCGCTGGGGGTGAGCATCGACACGCTCAGGCGCTGGGAGCGGTCAGGGCGGGTCAGCTTCGAGCGCCGCGGCAACCGTCGCTACATGTCCTCTGCGGAGCTCTCCAAGCTGCTTCACGAACGAGGGGCCACCGGCCATTCCAGCGCCCGCAACCACTTCAGTGGAGTGATCGTCGCAGTCAAGCGTGACGACGTGATGGCCCAGATAGACATCGTCTGCGGGCCCTTCAGGGTTGTGTCGCTGATGTCGCGGGAAGCTGCAGACGACCTTGGGTTGCGGCCCGGCGTCAACGCGACCGCTGTGGTCAAGGCGACGAACGTGATCATCGAGACGCGCTGAGCGCGGGTGGCGGCGGCCCGCTGGCCGCCGCCTTCAGGGGCCGGCCGGCCGCACCTGTCGCGATCGCCTATACTGCCGCGTCGTATGTCAAAGGTCTGTCACGTATGTGCCAAGGGTCCTTCCTTTGGTCACTCACGCAGCCACTCGATGGTTGCAACCAATCGCCGTTTTGATCCGAACCTCCAGCGGGTACGGATTGTCGACGGCGGCACGCCGCGTCGCGTTTACGTCTGCACGCGCTGCCTGAAGGCCGGCAAGGTCACAAAGGCCCTCTAGGGCTGCGCGGAAGTTCGCGTGAGCGACCCCGCGATTCTTCGCTTCCGCGCACTCGTGGAGGCGGGCCTTGCCGCGCTCGAGGATCGGCGGCAGGAGGTCAACGATCTCAATGTGTTCCCGGTCGCGGATGGCGATACCGGCGACAACATGGTGCTGACGATGCGGGCCGTGCTTGAGGAGCTGGACCGTGTCGCGGAGGACTCGGAGCAGCGCACGCTCGATGAGATCGGGCGTGAGGAGATTGTCAGCTCGGTCGCCCGCGCCGCCCTGCTCGGTGCCCGCGGTAACTCGGGGGTGATCCTCTCGCAGCTGATCCGCGGCGCCGCCGAGGAGCTCATCTCCAGGCCGGGTGAGCTGATCGATCCGGTGCTGATCGGCGCTGCGCTGGCGCGCGCCGCCGATCAGGCTTACGGTTCGGTTCGCAATCCAGCCGAGGGAACGATCCTGACGGTTGTGCGGGAGATGGCCACCCGAGTTGCCAGCGAGCTCGCCCGCATGCCTGAGACGCGCCTTGCCGCCGACGCGGGAGCTGCCAAGCAGGACGAGTTGGCTGCGCACGTGATGGAGCGAGCGCTGGAGGCTGGCCAGCAGTCCGTGGCTCGCGGTCCGGACCTGCTGCCTGTGCTGCGCGCGGCGGGTGTCGTCGACGCCGGTGGCTATGGGCTCACGGTGGTGCTTGCCGGCATGGTGGGAGCTCTTCGTGGGACGGACACCGTGATGCTTGAGCACCAGGCTCCGGCACGGGTCACACATCCTGAGCACGCGTCAACCACGTTCCGCTACTGCACGAACTTCGCGGTTACAGGCAGCGACCTGGACCAGCGCGCCTACATCGTGGAGCTGGAGCGGTTGGGAGATTCGGTGCTGGTCGTGGGTGACCGCACAACGCTGAAGGTCCACGTTCACACCGACGCGCCTGAGGACGCGATGGCGGTCTTTGCACCCCACGAGATCTCCCACATCGACATAGCCGACATGAGCGAACAGGTCAGGGACCGTGACCAGCGGCTGACAGGTCCAGCATCGGTGCACATCGCCGAGGCCGCGGCCGGGGCGATCTGCGGCGCCCTGGCGGTGGTCACCGGTGACGGTCTGCGGGAACTATTCCTGGGTCTCGGGGTTTCGGTGCTGGATGGTGGCCAGACGCTCAACCCTTCGACCAATGACCTGCTCGCCGCGATCCATTCCGTGCCGGCGGAGGACGTGGTGCTGCTGCCCAACAGCAGCAACGTGTTCATGGCGGCCGAGCGGGCTGCAGAGCTTTCCGACAAGCACGTTGTGGTGGTGCCGTCCCGGTCGCTGCAGGCCGGCCTGGCGGCCGCGGTGGCGCTGGATCAGAAGCACGGAGCGGACGCCAACGCGGCGGCCATGGGGGAGGCCCTGGCGGCGATTCGAACCGGAGCGGTGGCCCCGGCTGCGCGCGATGATGCGGGTGGCCGTTTCCGCGTCGGTGATGCGATCGGTTTCGTCGACGATCAGCTGGTCGTGTGGGGCGACCCGGAGACGACGCTGCGCGAAGTGCTGACCATCCTCACCGAGACAGCCGAGCTGGTCACCTGCCTGCGAGGCTGGGAAGCTCCGCTTGCGGATGAGGCCGTGCTGGCGATGGTGGACGGGACCGTCGAACTGGAGCTCTCGGTGGGCGGGCAACCAAGCTATTGGTGGCTGTTGGCCGCTGAGTAGCAGGAAGCTTCGATCTGATCTGGCAAGCTGTGTTGAGCTGAAGCGCTTGACGGTTTAGCTGTGCTTGCCCGTGTCGTCCAGCTCGTCCTCAACCAGATTTACGCCCTGCAGCCGCTCAATCGCCTCAGTCAGCTCCTGTAGCGGCGCCATCAGATCCTCTCGATCCGCCTTCTGCTCGAGCATGAGCCGGATTCCCGCAAGCTCGCGTGCCAGGAACTCGGTTTCAGCAAGTGAGCGGGCGTTGGTCTCACGGTCGCGTTCGATCTCCTGCTTATCACGGTCCGCCTGACGGTTCTGCGCGAGCAGGATCAACGGTGCCGCGTATGCGGCCTGCGTGGAGAACAGCAGATTGAGCAGGATGAACGGATAAGGATCAAAGGTGTGCTTCCTGCCCAGGTGGAGTGTGAGGTAGGCGTTGACCGAGATCCACACCACAACGAAGAACGTCTGCATCGCGAGGTAACGGCCTGTGCCGAAGAACCGAGCGATGGACTCGGCAAAGCGCGCAAACGCGTCGGCGTCATACGGAGTGCCGCCGCCGGAGCCCTTGGGGGTGCTGAGATCGTCCTTGCGTGCCATGACGGGGGTTCGTCCGGTTCTGGTTGAAATTCAATGGCCGGCATGATTCGACAGGTCAAATAGTGGCATGCGTGGTACGCCAGCCGCGCGGGAGCACACGGTCGAGCACATCATCGATCGTAACGACCCCGACCAGCCGGCCTGCATCATCGGTCACGGGCAGCGCCACAACGTTGTACGCGGCCAGCCTTCCGGCGACCTCCCGATCAGAGGTGCTGGCGTTGACGGGCCCCCAATCCTCGTCGATGCAGCGCCCGATCGGCTTGGAGGGCGACTCGCGCAGCAGGCGTTGGATCCCCACGACGCCGATGAACCTTCCGGTCGGCGTCTCCAGCGGTGGCTGGCAGACGAACACCTGCACCGCGACGGGAACCTCCAGGTCGGGATTGCGGACGTGGGCGAGCGCCTCCGCGACGGTGGCCGTCGGTGCGAGGATGATCGGCTCAGGTGTCATCATGCCGCCCGCCGTGTCCGGCTTGTAGCGCAGCAGCCGCCTTACGGACTCGGCTTCGTCGGGGGCCATCGCAGCCAGCAGCTCCTCCTGTTCGCTGCGCGACATCTCGCCGAGCAGGTCGGCCGCGTCGTCAGCCTCCATCTCGTCGAGCACGCGGCCGACCCGCTCCGGGTCAAGGCCCTCGATCAGCCGGATCTGCTCGTCCTCAGGCATCTCCTCGAGCAGGTCGGCGAGGCGCTCGTCCTCGAGCGCCTCGGCAAGTAGACGTCGCCTGCCGAGCGGGAGGTTGCGGATCTCGTTTGCCATCTCCGCCGGATGGAGACCACCCAGGGTCGCCGCCTGACGATCAACCGGGCGCTGTTCTGCAAACAATTCGCCTGCCTCACTCCAGTCGATCACCTCGGGGGGGCGGTTCAGGCCCGGCATCCTTCGCCCGGTGTGGATCGCAACCGTCGCAACCTCCCAGGCGAAGGGTTCGGGGGCAGCCTGCAGACCGATGTCGACGACGCGACGGCCTCCCAGCCGGCGTCCGAGCAGCTCCCCGGCGGCCAGGCGCTCGCCTGGCCGCAGCTCGAACTGCCGTAGGTTGATCGCGCCGCGGCGCAGGCGCACGCCGCGGGTATCGATCTCGCCGATGCGCCCTGCTCCGACGAACACGCGGCGCCGCTGAACCCCACCAACGACAAAGCCGTTCACCCGCGGGGGACGGCCACCCATGTCGAGCACCACGTCCACCACGTGACCCACGTCCGAGCCGTCCGCACCAACGAGCGGCAGTCGGGTCACCCTCGAGACGTAGACGATGCGCTCGCTCATGCCGTCAATCGTAGGCTGACCGGACCTGCGGTCAAGCTTTGCAACGTATTTGAGACATGATGACGCTGACGCCTTTGACCTTTACAGACCGCGCCCCCAGGGCCTTTGCGAGCGATCGAGAGCTGACCTGGGAGGAGCTGTTGAGCGCTCCGATCCATACGCCCTCGCCAGCGGCGCTGCAGCGCCCGCTGAGGCTGCCCGGCGCAAAGGCCGCGCGCGGCGGGGTTGCGCTGGGTCTGGAGACGGTTGGGGACCTGCTCGAGCATCTTCCGCGTGATCGCCGCGCCGCAAGGGCGATCTCCGAGCTGCAGCAGGGAGAGACGGCGACGATCATCGCTGAGGTACGCCGCATCGCTGCGCGCCCGGTCCGTCGCCGCGGGATGCGTCCGCTGGTGGAGGCGACCGTCGCGGATGCCGGCGGCACGCTCCGGGTCACCTTCTTCAACCAGCCGTGGCTGGTCGATCGTTACCCGCCGGGAACCCGGCTGATGCTGCACGGCAAGGCTGACGGTCGCGGGCGCTTCACGGTGCAGGGGCACGCGCCGACGGATGAGCCGATGGGTGCCTCCGCTGCGGAGGGAGTGGAGTCCACAGCCACAGGAGATCGTGCGGTGCCGGCGGAGGTCGCCCATTATCCGGCCACGGAGGGACTCTCCTCAACGCAGATCCTGGCACTGGTGCGGGAGCACGTCGCACACTTCAATGATGTGCTGGAGCCCCTTCCGGCGCGCCTGCGTGTGCGCGAGCGGCTGCTCGATCGCGCTGGTGCCCTGCGTGCAGCGCATTTTCCGCAGACTCGGGACGATCCTGAGCACGCGCGGCGCCGGCTTGCCTTCGACGAGTTCCTCCTTGAGCAGCTGGCGCTTCAATGCCGACGCCGTGACCGTCGCACAGGGGTCTCAGCGCAGGCGCTGAGGGATGAGGGCAGCCTGACGCTGCGTTGGCTCGAACAGGAGCTCCCATTCCCGCTGACCACGGATCAGCATCACGCGCTGGCTGCCATCGACGCGGACCTGGCGCAGCCTGAACCGATGCAGCGACTGCTGATGGGCGAGGTCGGCTCCGGAAAGACGGTGGTGGCGCTCTACACGATGCTGCGTGCCGTCGAGCATGGTCAGCAGGCGGCGCTGATGGCACCGACTGAGACGCTCGCTGAGCAGCACTTCCAGACAGTGCAGACGCTGCTGGGCTCTGAATCTGTGAGTGCCGCTCTGCTGACGGGCTCCACCCCTGGGCGTCGGCGCGCCGACCTGCTCGGGAAGCTGGCCAGTGGCGAGCTCTCACTGATCGTCGGTACCCACGCGCTCATCGAGGACGCGGTGCGCTTTGCGAGTCTGGCCGTGGTGGTGATTGATGAGCAACACCGGTTCGGCGTCGGGCAACGTGCGGCGTTGGCGTCGGCCGCGGCGGGTGGTCTCGTCCCGCATGAACTGCACATGACGGCCACCCCAATCCCCAGAACCTTGGCCCTGAGCCGCTACGGTGATCTGGATCTGACGGTCCTACGCGAGCTGCCGCGGGGCCGGCAGCCCATCACCACCCATGTCTGCTCGAGCGACGGCGAGCGTGAGCGCGCCTATGCGCGGATCCGCGAGGAGGTCGATCGTGGGCGCCAGGCGTTTGTCGTCTGCCCGCTGGTGGAGGAGTCAGAGGCGCTGCAGGCGCGCGCTGCCACATCTGAATTTGAGCGCCTGCGCTCCGGTCCGTTCGCGGACTACGAAGTGGTGCTGATGCACGGACAGATGCGCCCCACCGAGAAGCAGGCGGCGATGGAGCGCTTCGCCTCAGGACAAGCGCAGATCCTGGTTGCCACCACGGTCATAGAGGTGGGGATCGATGTCCCCAACGCAACGGTCATGCTGGTGGAGGACGCGGATCGCTACGGGATCTCCCAGCTGCATCAGCTGCGTGGACGCATCGGCCGAGGAGAGCACGCCTCACTCTGTCTGTTGTTCGGGCGTCGCGAATCGCAGCGTTTGCAAGCGCTGGCGCGCGAGGCCGACGGCTTTCGGCTCGCGGAGGTTGACCTGGCATTGCGAGGACACGGTGAATTGACGGGAACGCGACAGTCAGGACACGAGCTTGAACACCGGTATGCCGATCTCAGCCGCGATCGAGAACTGCTTGAGCGGGCCGTGCTGCACAGTCGGGCGATACTGGACAGAGATCCTCTACTGAGCCAACCGGAGCACGCGCTGATAGCGGCCTACCTGCCTCGAATCCTCGCATGAGGGTGGTTGCAGGCACGTACGGCGGGCGCCTGTTGCGGGCACCCCGAGGACAGCTGACCCGGCCCACCTCGGACCGGGTGCGGGAGGCGCTGTTCTCGATGCTCGCTCCGGTCACGGGAGCCGTCGTCCTGGATCTCTTCGCCGGCTCGGGGGCGCTGGGGATCGAGGCGCTGTCCCGCGGCGCTGCTGCGGCGGTCTTCGTGGACTCTGCTGGGCCGGCGGTGGCAGTCGTGCGGGAGAATCTCCAACAGCTGGGACTGCAGGCGCCGGTCGTGCGCATGCCGGCTCTGCGGGCGCTGAGTTGCAGGCCCGTCACAGATCATCAATACGATCTTGTCTTTCTCGATCCCCCATACCGTCTGGCAAGCTCCCTGGGACCGGAGCTGTCGCGCGCGCTTCCGCCCCTGCTGAGACCCGGCGCCAGGGTGGTGGCGGAGTCCGACCGCAGGTCCCCTCTGGAGCTCGATCTGCCGCTCGCTAACGAGCGGCGGTACGGAGACACACTGATCAAGCTACATGTCGCCCGATAATCGAATCGCAATCTGTCCCGGGTCCTACGATCCAGTCACCAACGGGCACCTTGACGTCATCTCGCGTGCTTCGGCCATGTTCGACAAGGTGATTGTGGCTGTGGTGAATCTCCCAATGCGCAAGGGCTCGACGCTCTTCACCGCGGCCGAGCGCGTCGCCTTCATCGAGCATGCAACGGCGCACCTGAACAACGTCGAGGTCGAGCCGTTCAGTGTGCTGACGGTCGAGTTCGCTCGCTCGCGGGGAGCCAAAGCAATCGTCCGCGGTCTGCGCGCGATCTCCGACTTCGAATACGAGTTGGAGCTGAATCAACTCAACCGCGGCCAGGCTCCGGACATCGAGTCCGTTTACTTGATGGCCTCTGCTAAGTACAGTTTCATCAGATCCAGCGGTGTCAAGGAGCTCGCCACCTTCGGTGGGCGTATCGACGGACTCGTTCCGGATGAGGTCGTGGTGGCCTTGCAGGAACGGATCAACCGCTGACGAACAAGAGGATTGCGATGGACGTTCTGGTACTCATCGACAAGCTCGACGACCTTGTCCACAACGCCAAGCCGATGCCGTTGACCGATCAGGTGCGGGTCGACAAGGAAGAGATCTACGACATCCTGGATCAGATGCGCGCAACGATCCCTGAGGAGATCAAGCAGGCGCGTTGGATCGTCAAGGAGCGTCAGGAGATGTTGGCTGAAGCCAAGCGCGAGGCGGAGCGGATCGTCAAGGAGGCCAGGGACCGCCAGGACCGGCTCGTCTCCGAGGAGGAGATCACCAAGCAGGCAGAGCGCGCTGCCGAGGAGATCCTTGACGAGGCCCACGCGCGCGAGCGGGAGATCCGGCTCGGAGCCGAGGACTATGCCGATGAGATCCTCGGGACGCTCGAGGTGAACCTCTCAAAGTTCATCGCCGCGGTTCAGCGCGGCCGTGATCGCCTGGCGGGCAAGGACGAGCCCGCCGAGGTCGCGTAGCCTCTGCACGAACTTCTGTTCGCCTTACCGTCCGTGGGTCGCGCCATGCTGGTGTCATGAGCGCAATCTGGTTGATCGTGGGTCTCGTGGTCGGAGCGGCCCTTGCCGCAGTTGTCATGCAGGAGCGGGTGCGGACCGCACGCGCCGCCTTAACAGAGGTTGAGACGACGCTGAAGGCTCACACGGGGGAGACGCTGCAAAGTACGCTGCAGGCGGCGCTGAGCCAGTTGAGCGAGCAGAATCGCTCGCAATTTGAGACCAGCCAGGCCCAGGCCAAGGGGGAGCTGGAGAAGCGCCAACTGGAGATCAAGCAGTTGGTGACACCGCTTGCCGACGGCCTCAAGCGGATGGACCAGCAGATAACGGCGTTGAGTCGAGATCAGAGTGCTGCTCGCGGTCAGATGGCGGAGCAGATGCGGGCATTGGCGCAACTGCGGCAGGAGACCGGCTCGCTGGCGACCGCGATGGCGCGACCCAATAGCCGCGGTCAGTGGGGGCAGCTGCAGCTGCGTCGAGTTGTGGAACTTGCCGGCATGGTTGAGCACGTCGATTTTGACGAGCAGGTCTCGTACCACGACCACCAGGGCAATCTGCTGCGCCCTGACATGTTCGTCAATCTGCCCGGGGACAAGCGGATCCCGGTCGACGCAAAGGCGCCCCCACTACCGGAGCTGTCTCCTGAGCAGATGCGCGACACTGCTCTGCGGGAGGCGAGCCTGGAGGCGCACGCACGAGGACTCAAGAACCACGTCAACCAGCTCGCAGGCAAGGAGTACTGGTCGCGTTTGGACGGCTCCCCTGACTTTGTTGTCATGTTCCTGCCGGGGGAGCATGTGTACAGCGCGGCGCTTGAGAGCGATCCGACCCTGATGGAGTACGCGATGGGTAATCGCGTGCTGATCGCAACGCCCACCACGCTGCTTGCGCTGCTGCATTCTGCGGCCTACGGATGGCAGCAGCAACGCGTCTCTGAGTCGGCGCGGGCAATCGCGGTACTCGGGCGTGACCTGCATGCCCGGCTTGGGACGTTTGCTGGCAAGCTCGCGAAGGTGGGGCGCGGACTCAGCTCGGCCGTGAACGCCTACAACGACGCGGTTGGCTCATATGAGTCGCGGCTCCTGGTCACAGCGCGGCGCTTCGGCGAGTTGGGGGCGGTCTCAGAAGGTACGGAACTGCCGGAGTTGGAGCGCGTCGACGTAGCCACTCGACCCGTGACCACGTTGTTTGACGAGGAGGCCGTACAACCGCGACTCGGTCTGCCGGAGGGTGACAGCTACTCGGCGGTTCGCCTGTAGGCGGCGCTGGCTCTGGACAGGCCTGGTCTCACGCCTTGCTGACCCGAGTCTCGTACCAACGGCGCAGATCTTCGCGCTGGTGCGGCAGCGGGACTGCGGTACTGCGGAAGCGCTGTACCTGCTCGAGCGCCTCATCCAGCTCGATTCCCTCCCGCAGCGCCACCACGCCGGCGGCGACCGCGGCGGAACGCTGCCAGCCCGCCCGGCAGTGCAGGTAGACGATCTCGCCCTCATCAAGCCACGCGTTGACCTGGTTGATCGCCTGTTCCAACAGCTCCGGGCTGAGATCGCCGAAGTCACGCGTCGGGAGACGAGCCTCCGAAATTCCCTCCCGTCCCAGCGCGCGTTCCACCGCGCGCCGTGCCCCGCGTCCGTATTCGGAATCCTCGACCATGTTCAGAACCGCGCTGACGCCCAGCGCCGACAACATCCGCACGTCCGGCTCGTCAAGCGGAAGCGCTCCGATTATCAGGCGCTTGTGGACACTGGCGTAGCCGTAGGTGCGGAACCAGATCGACACGCCGCAATGATGGCAGTCGAGCTTGGCGCCCCGAATCAGCTCGGGGCGCCGGCTGCCAGCTCAGTGCCGCTGAACAGCTCGTTCATCTGACGGACGCTGTCACGCAGGTCACGGCCGCGACACCACTCGCGTCCGGCGTGCTCCATGCGCGCCATCAGCATCTGGTCCCGTGCCAATTCACGCGTGACCGATACCAGCTCCTGCACATCGTGGGCGGTGAGCGCAAGGTCGCGTCGCATCATCTCGTCGGTTGACGCCTTGCCGTGGCCGGCCAGCGGCCTGAACGCGATGCACGGGCGCGGTGTCTTCAACGCCTCAAGCACCGTGACGCCGGCTCCGTTGGTGACCACAACATCCGCTGCAGCCATGATCTCGTGCATGTTGTTGACGTATCCAAAGGGCCGCAGACGTTCCTCGGGAATACCCATGCTCTGCAGATGCTGCAGCAGCTTCGTGCTCTTGCCACAGACGGCAAGCACCTGCAGACGCTCGATGTCCGAGGACGTCAGCGCGCTGACAGCGTCGTCGATGCCACCCAGTCCCCAGGCGCCGCCGGTCACCAGCAGAATGAACTTGCTGGGATCCAGGCCCAGGCGCTCACGCGCCTCGCTCTTGCTGACGGTTCCAAACCCGTCTCTCACGGGCGGCGCGCCGACGCGCATCGTCCGCTCGAAGCCAGCCGTCTGGGCGTGCTCCGGCGCTGTGTCGTACATGACGTAGTGCTGGTCGATGCCGGCATACGCCCACACCGGGTGGACGTGGAACGCCGGAATGTAGGTCACCGTCGGGACCTTGTAGGACGGGTGGCATCGACGACGCTGTCAGCGCG